>CAZEVN010000065.1:7527-19765 GCA_964515145.1 uncultured Enemella sp. | reverse complement strand
GCGCCAGGGAGGGGCGGGGTCGGCGTACCACTCGGAGAATCCGCGGGCGAACCGGCGCACGCGGCCAGAAAGAGGAGCGCGAGGAACGCGATCAGGAGTCGAGCGGGCACCGGCCCACCCTATGCGCCTCAGCCGTCGTTCGAGTCCTGCGTGCGCGCACGACGTCGCCGGGGGCGACGGCCCTGGGCCTCGGCCGCCTCGAAGGCCGCGCGCGCCTCACACGAGTCGGCCCGGCTGCAGGGAGCAACCTCTCCCGTGGCCGACATGCGCAGCACCACTTCGTCGGTGGGCACCGTGTGGGCAATCACCGTGGCTTCCCCGGCCTCGGTGAGGACCCTCTGGCCGACGGCCGGGGCCTGCCGGGAGAACTCGACGTAGAGCGGGTGTTCATATTTGAGGCAACACATCAACTTGCCGCAGGCCCCCGAGATCGCGAGGGGGTTCGGCGGCAGGTTCTGTTCGCGAGCCGACCGAAGGCTGATCGGCTCGAGCTCGGTGAGGAAGCTGGAACAGCACAGGTCCCGACCGCAATGGCCGACGCCCCCGATGAGTCGCGCCGAATCACGGGCCCCGACCTGGCGCAGGTCGATGCGGGAGCTCAGGGTCCGGGCGAGATCGCCCACCAGCGCCCGGAAGTCGACCCGACCCGGGGCGGTGAAATAGACCACGGCCTCGCGGTCGAAATCGTCGCTGCGATCGATCCAGTCGACGGCGACGACTTTCATGGGCAATCGGTGACGGCGGATCAGGCGGTTGGCCACCACGCGCACCTCGGCCCGCCGCTTTCGGTTGGCCTCGTCGCGGGCCAGGTCGTCGGGTCCGGCCAGCCCGACACACACCGGGAGGTCGGCCTCGTCGAGACCGTCAACCTCCTCGGCCGCCCAGACACACTGCGCCACCTCGGGCCCCGCCTCGGTCGGCACCAGCACGTGGTCCCCGACGCGCACTTCAAGGCCGCCCGGGTCGACATAACTCAGGCGGCCATGGGGGGTGAAGGTCACGGCCATGACTGCGCGCACGGGGACACCCTACGGGGGTACGCCGACGTTCCGGTCAGGCGTTCGCAAACGACTCGCGGGCGTACGCCGATGCGTACGCCCGCGAGGGGGTTTCTCGGATCCGGATGATCAGGCCTCCGCGGACCGACGACGGCGGAACGCCGCGTCGACACTCCAGCCTCCGCCGCCGAGGCAGACGAACAACAGGCCGATGGCGGCGAGCAGCAGCTCGAGTTCGCCGACCAGCGTGTTGCCGCGGAAGGGGTTGGTGACCCAGTGGACATAGACGAGCGCGCCGATGCCGATCAGGGCCATCCCGAGGCCGGCCAGGCGGGTGAACAGCCCGAAGACCAGGGCCAGCGCGATCGCGACCTCGGCACCGGTCAGGACATAGGACATGATCACCGGCTCCGGAATGATCGTCCCGGCGAGCATGGTCTGGACGGCAGCGTTGTCGAGCGCGTGAGCAAACCCGTGCAGGCCGATGATGCCGCCGGCCACGATCCTGAGCAGGAAGAGCCCGAACGACCCGAGGAACTTGTCGGTGGTGCGCTTGAACCTGGGCTCGTTCTTCTCAACCTCGGGCTCCGGCTCGACGGGGCGGCGCCGGGTCCCGAGGGCCTTGTCACGCTCGGCACGCCGCTGGGCGCGCAGCTCCTCCGGGGTCGGCGGAGTCTCCTCGTCCTCGATGGCCGGGGCTGCCGAAGAACTGCCGGCTCGGACGACCGGGATGTCGAGCCGGGTTTCCTCGGTGTCGGCGTCGGGCTGCTCGATCCGGGAAATCTCCTCGGTCCTGCTCACGTCTTCGTCCTTCGTCTTCTTGGTCGGCTGCTTCGTCTCCGCGGCGGCCTCGGCGGCCGGACGCGCGGTATCGGCAGCCTGCTCGGCCTCGGCCCGCCGGAAGAGCCCGCGGCGCACCGGTTTCTCGTGCTCTTCCTCGGCTGTCACGGGCAGGTCGGCCAGCGTGGGCCGCGGCAGGGTGCGACGACTCTCGGTGGGCGGATCAAGCGGGTCATGGACCTCGACCGGATCCATGGCCTGGGTGTCGTCGTTTTCGGCGCTGGAACGTGGCAACGTCTCGTGAACGCTCATGGCGAAACCTCTGGTGCAGGGGAAGATACTTTGCTTGCCAGTGTGGCAGCGCCCACGCCGTCAGTGCGGGAGCGACACGGTCCGCCGCTCGCCTGAGCAGGGATTGGGTTGAAGGATTTTGGCGCTGGGGCAGGCAAAATCCTTCAACGCCAATCGTCCAGGAGACTAACCCCGCTGTTCGGCGTCGACGAGGCCGATCATCATCGCTTCGACGGCCAGCAAAGGACCGACATTGGTCTCGAGCGCCGTGCGGCAGGCGAGCAGAGCATCGATCCGCCGCAGCGTGCCCTCGGGCGAAGAGGCCCGGGCGGCTGCGGTGAGCTGTTTGCGCAGGTCTTCGTTGAGCAGGGCGACTCCGGCACCGGTCTGCAGGCTCAGCACATCGCGGAAATAACCCGTCAGTTCTGTGAGCGCACGATCGATCGCGTCACGCTGCAACCGCTTGGCCCGGGCCTTCTGTTGATCCTCGAGGGCCTTGAGCGCGGCTGCGGCATGACGCGGACGAGCCCCCTTCGTGCCGACTCCGAGAGCCTCCCCCAGCTCGGCACGCTCACGCGCATCCAGCTCGGCGGTCGCCTGATTCGCTTCGGCCGCACAGGCCTCGACGAGATTGGCGGCGGCATCGAGGCAGGGGCCGAGCCCGGTCAGCCGACTCGGGATCAACAACACCTCCCGGCGCCGGGCCCGGGTTTCCTCATCGCGGGCCAGTCGTCGCGCCCGACCGATATGCCCCTGCGCGGCCCGGGCGGCAAACTCGGCCATCGCCGGCTCGATGCCGTCGCGCTCCATCAGGAGGGTCGCCACCGCCCGGTCGGAGGGCGTGGCGAGGGTCAGCAATCGACAGCGGGACCGGATGGTCGCAACCACATCATCGGGGGTGGGCGCGCACAGCAGCCAGACCGTCTTGGGTGCCGGCTCTTCGATGCTCTTGAGCAACGCGTCGGCACCCCGCTCGGTGACCCGATCAGCATCCTCCACCACCAGGACCTGGCGACGCCCCAGGGTCGGGCTCATCTGGGCACGCCGGACCAGATCACGGACCTCGTCGACACCGATGGACAACTGCTCGGTGCGCACCAGCGTGACATCGGGGTGGGCACCCGACAACGACGTGCGGCACGCCTGGCACTCACCACAGCCGCCGCGCTCACATTGCAGCGCCGCCGCAAAGGCCCGTGCCGCATTGGAGCGCCCCGACCCGGGTGGCCCGGTCACCAGCCAGGCGTGGGTCATGGCATGTCCGGCCCCCGTTACGGCGCGGCGGAGAACGGACACGGCCCGGTCCTGGCCGACGAGGTCGGCCCAGACGCCGGCTCCCTGGGTCACGCTCATGACTTCACCCTCGCAGACAGCTCCGACAATTTCGCCCGGGCAGCCTCAGGAGGCACTGCTGTCGGCCCGTTCGGCCAGGAGCGCATCCACGCGCGCGGCGATCGCGGCCGCGTTGGCCTCACGCGTGTCCCTTGCATACAGGACCAGATAACGCTCCGGGGCAGCGTCGGCCAGGTCGAGGAATTCCTTGCGCACCCGCTCATGGAACGCGTCTCCCGCCCCCTCGACCCGGTCCTTCTCGCGGATGCGATTGACCGCGCGGTCGGGCTCGACATCGAGAATGACGGTCAGGTCGGGCACCAGACCCCCCGTCGCCCACTCGGCGAGTCCCCGGATCTCCTCGGCACCGAGCTCCCGGCCCGCGCCCTGATAGGCGACCATCGAGTCCACATAGCGATCGCTGATCACGATCTGACCCGCGGCCAGCGCCGGCCGGATCACCTCGAAGACGTGCTGCGCCTTGTCGGCGGCGATCAGCAGCGCCTCGGCGCGCGAGTCCACATCACCGGTCGCCGGGTCGAGCACCACCTGGCGGATCTTGAGTCCGATCGGAGTGTCGCCCGGTTCGTGCGTCACGACGAGTCGGTGTCCGGCGTGCGTGAGGTGTTCGGCCAGGAAGCGGACCTGGGTCGATTTGCCGACCCCGTCGCCGCCCTCGAAAACGATGAACAGACCCGTCACGCATCCTCCCGAAGAGTCAATTTTCGACCCCGTTGGGCCCATTGGTCGAGGAAATCGAGCCGGGCCACGCGCTGTTCGGCATCGAGCCGCTCGAACCGCCGACCGGCCTTGAACGCTTCCGCAGAGGTCAGGGCATCGACCGCGATCGCGGCGTATGCCTCCACCGCATGCACGCACTCCTGCAGCAGATCCGCGATCCGGCCCATGCGGCGGGCGAGTCGCTGGACGGACTTGTCCGGCCGCACTTGTACGCCGCAGCTGTCCAGCACCGCAACAGCCGCGGCGAGCGCGTCCTGCCAGGTCTCATCGGTCGAGTCCTCGGCGAGAGTGCCCGCGATGCGGAGAAACTCGAGCTGCCGGGCGCGCAGCTCCGCGGCCAGGGACACCCCGGCCGGCTGGGCCGAATGATCCCCGAGGGCGGGCGCCCGGGTCGCCGACATCAGCCGGTCGAGCAGGCGGAGATAACGCTCGCTGTTGAGCACCGCGAGGGGCTTGGGACTGTCGGCGAGGTCGTCGAGCACGCCCTGCAGATCACCGCACAGGCTGCGGCTCCAGGTCGGGTCCAGCAGCGGCGTGAACCCCCGGCACTGGGTGCGGAGCTCGAGCAGTTGACCGCGCAGGTCGGCGAGCGCATCGGGGGCGTCGGCACGCAGGGCGAGGTCGGCGTAAGTCAGCGCCCGCAAACGGGAACCGACCCGATAGCCCCAGACATTCTCGAGGCTGTCCCCAGGACGGCAGGCACGGGGGGCGGGGAAGTCGCTCAAACCCGTCGCAGGGGCACCGATGCGCTGGGCCAGCGGCGGGAACTCGTCCACTCGGGCGCCACCGACGCTGGTCAACCGCTCGGTGAGCCACCCCAGGTGGCTCCCGGTCAGCCGGGCCTCGACGCCGACGACGGTGACCTCGCGATAGCTCGCGGTCACCACGCCACCGGCGCGCACCTGGACCCGATCGTCCCGGAGGACGGCGACGAGTTCGGCATGGGGGCCGCGCAGGGCGTACTCCTCCCGTCGACAGTTCAACGCCACGACCGGACCGAGCGCTGCGCCCCGGCGGAACGGGCGTACCAGATCGGCCAGGGTGTCCGGCAGGTCCACGTCACCCATGCGCTCGATGCGCTCGGCGGGAAGCCAGGGAGTCCATTCGTCGGTCGCCAAATACCACTCCCCGCGGTCGTCCACGACCCGGTGGGCGAGCCAGACGCCCGCCCGGACGAGCCGGTGATCGGGGGCGTCGAGGACCGTGACATCGATCTCATAGGGCGCATGGTCACCAGCCCGCAGCGCGATGCTGCACAGCCCGATCTCCGGGTTGACCAGCCGTCCCGGCGCAGCGGCCCAAGGCATCTCGAACCGACGGATCTCACCGATCGGCTCGACCACCACCCGTTCCCGCTTGCGCTTGGCCATGGGTCATTCCGGTCCGGAGGTGGTGGCAGTGGTCTTCTTGGCCACGGTCTTCTTCGTGGCCGTCGTCTTCTTGGCGGCGGTTTTCTTGGCGGTGGTCTTCTTGGCCGGAGCCTTCTTCGCCGCCGTCTTCCTCGCCGGAGCCTTCTTGGCCGGCGCCTTCTTGGCGGCCTTCTTCACCGGGCCCTTGGCCCGTTTCTCGGCGAGGAGCTCCGCGCCCCGCTCGGGGGTGATCGCCTCGATCGAGTCACCGCGACGCAGGGTGGCATTGGTCTCGCCATCGGTCACATAGGGCCCGAAGCGGCCGTCCTTGATGACCATCGGCTTGCCGGTCGCGGGGTCCTCGCCGAGCTCCTTCAGCGGCGGCTTGGCTGCGGCCCGACCACGACGCTTCGGCTGGGCATAGATCGCCTCGGCCTCCTCGAGCGTGATCGAAAAGATCTGGTCCTCGGTGTCGAGCGACCGCGAATCGGTGCCCTTCTTCAGATAGGGGCCATAGCGCCCGTTCTGGGCCGTGATGTCGACGCCCTCGGCATCCTTGCCGACTACGCGCGGCAGGTTGATCAGCTTCAGCGCCTGCTCGAGATCGACATCGTGGATGGTCATCGTCTTGAACAGCGAGCCCGTGCGGGCCTTGGCCGACTTGGGCGAGCCCTCCGGCAGGACCTCGGTCACATAGGGTCCGAAGCGGCCGTTGCGCGCGACGATCTCGTTGCCGGTGTCAGGGTCGGTGCCGAGCGCGACCTCCTCGCCCATGGGCTTGGCGAGCAGCTCCTTGGCGTACGCGACCGTCAACTCATCGGGCGGCAGGTCGTCGGGAACGTTGGCGCGCTTGTCCTCGGACTCCTCGACATAGGTGCCATAACGACCGACGCGGACCACGATGCGGGGCTCATCCGACTCCAGGTCCTCCTCACCGAGGGGGAACGTCGAGAGTTTGCGGGCGTCGATATCGCCGAGCCCGTTGACCAACGCGTGCAGGCCGCGCTCGTCACCGGCGCCGAACCAGAATTCCTTGAGGACCTCCAGCCGCTCCATGTCGCCCTTGGCGATCTCGTCTAGGTCCTCCTCCATCGCTGCGGTGAACTTGTAGTCCACCAGCTTCGAGAAGTGCTCCTCCAGCAGCCGGGTCACGGCGAACGCGAGCCAGGTCGGCACGAGCGCCGAGCCCTTCTTGAACACATAGTCACGCGACGTGATCGTGCGGATGATCGACGCATAGGTCGACGGGCGGCCGATCTCGAGTTCCTCGAGCTTGGCGACGAGCGATGGTTCGGTGTAGCGCGCCGGCGGCTTGGTCTCGTGACCCGAGGCCTTCACCTCATCGGCGTCGAGCTGCTGGCCCTGGGTCAGTTGCGGCAGGCGCGTCTGGGCGTCATCGGACTGGCTGCCCTCGCGGGACTCATCGATCGCCTCGACATAGGCCTTGAGGAAACCGTGGAAGGTGATGGTGCGACCGGAGGCCGTGAACTGGCAATAGTCGCCGAGATCGACGCCGGCGGCCGAGCGGGCGGGCTCGGGCATGCGGGCATCGATGCGTACGCTGATCGACTGCCCCTCGGCATCCTTCATCTGGGACGCGATGGTGCGCATCCAGATCAGCTCATAGAGCCGGAACTGGTCACCGGTCAGGCCGGTCTGCGCCGGCGTTCGGAACACCTCACCCGCCGGCCGGATCGCCTCGTGGGCTTCCTGGGCGTTCTTGACCTTCGACGAATAGAGCCGCGGCTGATCGGGCAGATAGTCGGCCCCGAACAGCTGGCGCACCTGGTTGCGTGCCGCATCGATCGCCTGCGACGACAGGGCAACCGAGTCGGTTCGCATGTAGGTGATATAGCCACCCTCATAGAGGTCCTGGGCCACCGACATCGCCCGCTGGGCCGTGAACCCGAGCTTGCGGCCGGCCTCCTGCTGCAGCGTGGTGGTGCGGAACGGCGCGTACGGCCGGCGGCGATAGGGCTTCGACTCGACCGAGGCCACCGACCAGGCGGCCTTCTCGAGCGAGGTGGCGAGGGTCTGTGCCTGGTCCTGATCCAGGTGGACCAGGTTGGCACCGGTCAGGTTGCCGCGCGCATCGAAGTCGCGGCCCTGGGCGATGCGGCGCTCCCCCACGGTCGTCAGGCGGGCGGGAAACGTGGGCGGCTCGGCCTCGGAGCCGGCGTTCAGCACAGCATCGAGGTCCCAATAGGACGCCGACCGGAAGGCGATGCGCTCGCGCTCGCGGTTCACGACCAGGCGGGTCGCCACCGACTGCACCCGACCGGCGGACAGGCCCTGCGACACCTTGCGCCACAGGACAGGCGAGACCTCATAGCCATAGAGGCGGTCGAGAATGCGGCGGGTCTCCTGGGCATCAACCAGGTCGGTGTCGAGGTCGCGCGGATTGGCGACGGCCTCGGCGATGGCCTGGGGCGTGATCTCGTGAAAAACCATGCGCCGCGCGGGCACCTTGGGCTTCAGCTCCTGCAGCAGGTGCCACGCGATGGCCTCGCCCTCGCGGTCACCGTCGGTGGCGAGGAGGAGTTCGTCGACGTCGGCGAGCGCAGACTTCAGCGAGCGGATGGTGCTCTTCTTGTCGGCCGTCACGACATAGAGCGGCTCGAAGTCGTTGGCGATGTTGACCCCGGTGCGGGTCCAGGCCTCGCCCTTGAACTTGGCGGGGATATCGGATGAGCGCGTCGGCAGGTCGCGCACGTGGCCACGGCTGGACTCCACTACATAGCCATCACCGAGATAGCTGGCGATCTTGGATGCCTTCGTCGGCGATTCCACGATCACAAGCCGGCGCACGGGTGCCTTGGTTGCCACGAACAATCCTCCATGCCGGGCCGATCGGCCCCGCTCTTGCAGGGGCCAGCGCCCCACTTGCTGCTTTTTCCGGAAGCGTACATGTTCTGCGGAACAGCGCCAGCGCTTCGGCACACGACGATGACCCCGTCAGAGCACGAGGATTCCGTCGGCCAACAACTGGCGAACCCTGGGCAGGAGCTCCGCCACGAGTGTCTCAGCGTCCGCGTCGAGCAGCCCGGCCACGGCGCCGATGATCACCCCGAGAGGCAACTCGCCGTCGCACGCGCCCAGGACCCCACCCAGCGCCGTACCCACCTCGACCGCCCGACGGAAACCCCTCTGCGACCGCAGCACGATGTGCCTGGGGTCCGCCGCGCCCGGGTCGCCGATGGTCTCCTGGATGACATCGGAGGCGAGTCGCCAGTTCGTGGCGAGGATCTCGCTGTCGCCCCGCCGGGCGTACGCCACAGCGGTGCGGTGAGCCGCGAACGCCGGCCCGACCGGCTGCTCGACGGCGTGGGGCCACTGCTCGATGCGGAGGTCCGGGACCTCCGAACCCGAGCGGTGCACCTGGAGCCAGCCCATGCCGACCTGGCGTACCCCCAGGGAATCGAAATAATCCAGCCACTCCCGATAGCGCTCCGCATGCTCCGGTCGTCCCGCGAGGCCGGCGTCGGCGAGCCAGATCTCGATGTATTCATACGGGTCCAGGCGTTCCCGTTCCATGATCAGCGCATCGCAGCCGGGCGGGATCCAGTCGGCGAGTCGTTCAGTCCAGCGATCGGGGTCCAGAATCGCCCAGTTGCCGAGGACCTGGAGGGTGCCGCCGTTGGTGAGATGGTCGGCCGAGCCCCGCACGATCGCCTCGACCAACCCGTCCGCGACCATCGATCCCTCGCGATAGACGAGGCGTTCGGTCCCGGGCGGCGACATGACATAGGGCGGATTCGTCACGATCAGGTCGAACCGCTCCCCCGCCACCGGCTCATAGAGCGACCCGAGCCGCTGGTCGATCTCGAGGTCGTTGAGGTGATAGGTCCAGGCGGCGAGTTCGTTGGCGCGGGGGTTGAGATCGGTGGCGACGACGCGGCGGGCGTGGCGGGCGAGATGCAGGCTTTGTACGCCACAGCCGGCGCCCAGGTCCAGCGCCGACCCGATCCGGTCCCGGATGGTCATCTGGGCCAGGCTCGTGGACGCGGGTGAGATGCCGAGAACATAGTCGGGACGAGCCGGACCGGGCAGCCCGTCGAGGCCATTGACCAGGTCGGAGACGACCCAGCCCCTGGTGCCGTCGTCCGAGTCATAGGGCCGGACGTCGACGGCGGCTTCGACCGACGCTCCTTCACTGTTCAGGACGCCCGCCGCAGTGAGGTCGTCGACGAGCCCCGGCAATGCCGCATCAGCCGCCGCCCGACCCACCTTCTGCTGCAACAGCCACAGTCGGGTCAGCGTGGCCAGGGGGTCATCGGCGCTGCCGAGATGTCGGTCGGCCGCAACGGTCGAGTTGCGTCCCAACGCCCGCTGACCTTCCTCCCCGATCCGCTCGAGGACGGTGTCGACCGACCAGTCGAGTTCCAGCAGTCGATCTCCGAGCCGGTCGGCTGTCTCTTCGCGCTCCACGGGGCCACGCTATCCGGGCGGACTAGGGTGGCGCGCATGCTGATCGACGCCCTGCGGACCCGTCTGCATGCCGACTGCCTCATCGTGGACGCGGACCGGATCGCGAGCTATCTCCACGACGAGGCGGAATGGGCGCCCCACGGAACAGCAGCGGTGGTCGTGCGTCCGCGAACACCGGAAGACGTGCAGGCCGTGGTGCAGGTCTGCGTCGCCGAGGGCGTACCCGTCGTCACGCGCGGCACGGGCACCGGGCTGTCGGGCGGGGCGAACGCGGTCGACGGGTGCGTGGTGCTGTCGACCGAGCGCATGATCCGGATCCTGGAGATCAACCCGCTGGAGCGGCTCGCGGTCGTGCAGCCGGGCGTGGTCAACGACGAGCTGCGGGCCGCCTGCGCGGAGCACGGACTCTGGTATCCCCCGGACCCCGCCTCCTCGCCCTGGTCCACCATCGGCGGCAATGTCGCCACCAATGCCGGCGGGCTGTGCTGCGTGAAATATGGCGTGACCCGCGACTATGTCCTCGGCCTGCAGGTCGTGACCGGCACCGGGAAACTCATCCGCGTGGGCCGCCGGACCGCGAAAGGCGTCGCCGGCTATGACCTGACCGGGCTGCTCGTCGGCTCGGAGGGCACGCTCGGGATCGTGACCGAGGTGACGGTACGCCTCCGCCCCGCCCGCGAACCCGAGCACACCGTCGCCGGCTATTTCGACTCGATCGTCGATGCCGGGCGGGCGGTGGAAGCGGTGGCCGCGGCCGGGCTGACCCCGTCGGCACTCGAGCTCGTCGACCGGCATTGCCTGCGGGCCGTCGACGACTGGAAGAACATGGGCCTCTCGGTCGACGCCAACGTCGTGCTCCTGGGCCGCAGCGATGCGCCGGGGCCGGCCGGGATCGCCGAGGCCGAGGCGATGGTGCGGTGTTTCGAGTCCGCCGGTGCCACCTTCGCGGTCCGTTCCGAGGACCCGGAGGAGGCCGAGGCGCTGTTCGCGGCGCGCCGGCTGGCCTATCCCGCACTCGAACGACTCGGGCCGGTCCTCACCGAGGATGTCTGCGTGCCCAAGGCCGCGGTTCCCGAGATGCTCGCGCGGATCGAGGCGATCGGCGTACGCCATCACGTCCACATCGCCAACCTGGCCCACGCGGGTGACGGCAACCTGCACCCTCTCCTGATCACGCCCCCGGACGATCCGGATCAGCGTCGTCGCGCCCAGGCGGCCTTCGAGGAGATCATCGCGGACGCGATCGCTCTGGGCGGGACGGTGACCGGTGAGCACGGCGTCGGACTGCTGAAACGTCACGGGCTGGCGCAGGAGCAGGCCCCGGACGTCATCGCCCTGCAACGGTCGATCAAGGCCGCGCTCGATCCCCACGGGATCCTCAACCCGGGCAAGGTGCTTCCGGACTGAGCGTCGGAACAATCAGCCGGTGAGTCCGCCGAACCTGGCGCGGAACTCGCTCGGGGTCACACCGAGACGCCTGACAAAGACCCGACGCAGGTTGTCGCCGGAGGCGAAGCCGGAATGCCTGGCCGCCTCGGCCACGGACGCTCCGTCGAGCAGGGTCTTGGCCCGTTCGAGCCGGTGGTCCTCCACGAATCTCATCGGCGTGGTGCCCACCTCGTCGGTGAACAAGCGCGCGAGATGCCGCTCGCTCACATGCGCCGCCCGCGCGAGGGAAGCAGACGTATGCGCCCCGGCGGGGTCCCGCGTGACGGCGTCCACGGCCACCCGGACCGGTGCCTCGGACGGAATCGGCAACTCGAGGGCCGCCGAGAACTGGGACTGCCCACCACTGCGCTGCAGATGGACCACCAGCCAGCGCGCAACCTCCCGGGCCAGCTGGCGGCTGTGATCGGCCTCGACCAGCGACAGGGCCAGATCGATGCCCGCAGACACCCCCGCCGAAGTGTGGACGCAGCCGTCCTCCACATAGAGTGCGTCCTCATGAATGGTGGCGTCCGGGCAGGCCCGGCGCAGCCGCGCGGCATGAGCCCAGTGGGTGGTGGCGCGGCACCCGGCGAGGAGGCCGGTCCGCGCGAGCAGGAACGAGCCGGTGCAGATGCTCACGATCCGTGGGGTTGGTCCCGGGACATGGCCCGGGAGCTGACTGAGATGCAGGAGTGCGGCATCCAGCTCGGCATCCACGGGTGCGGACGGCAGGTCGTGGGCCCCCGGAACGATGATCGTGTCGGCCGCCGAGATCTCTGAGGCAGCCCCGTCGACGGCACAGAGCAGCCCCACCGAACTCCGGACGGGCGAGCCCGCCGGCACCGGCCGGAGACGACGTTCGGCAACGTCAAGGCCGACGTGCTCGAACAC
>CAZEVN010000065.1:0-7427 GCA_964515145.1 uncultured Enemella sp. | reverse complement strand
CCGGCACCGGCCGGAGACGACGTTCGGCAACGTCAAGGCCGACGTGCTCGAACACTTCGCGCCCGGTTTCGAACGGGACGACTTCGTCGAGATCATCCGCAACAACCCCTGGCCCGAATAGGCACGGAGTCGCACGCCGAGGCGTACGCCGGGAACGCACGCACTGGTTCCCGGACGTCCGCCGATGCTCAGCCCGCCCTGGTCAGGACCGCGCGGAGGTCCTCGACCACCTGCGGATCCTCGATCGTCGACGGGATCGAGCCCTGGCCGCCGTCGGCGATCTCGCGCATGGTCTTGCGCAGGATCTTGCCGGAGCGGGTCTTGGGCAGGGCGTTGACGATGTCGATCTGCTTCAGGGAAGCCACCGCGCCGATGTCGTTGCGCACCGCCTGGATGAGCTCCTTGACGATCTGGTCGCGATCGCCGTCGGCACCCTCCTTGAGCACGACGAAGCCACGTGGTTGCTGACCCTTCAGCGTGTCGTTGACACCGATGACGGCGCATTCGGCGACCGCCGGATGGCCGGCCAGCACCGCTTCCATCGAACCGGTCGAGAGGCGGTGACCGGCGACGTTGATGACGTCATCGGTGCGGCCCATCACATAGATATAGCCGTCGTCGTCGATGAAGCCGCCGTCACCGCTGAGGTAGTAGCCCGGGTAGGCCGTCAGATAACCGTTGACATAGCGGCTCTCATCGCCCCAGATGCCCGAGAGCGTGCCGGGCGGCATGGGCAGCTTGATCGCGATCGCACCCTCTTCGTTGCGGGGCGCCTGGGCCGCGGTCGGATCGAGGATCTGGACGTCATAGCCCGGGATCGGGACGGTGGGCGAGCCTGGCTTGATCGGCATCGGCTCCATGCCGCGCATGTTGGAGGCGATGGGATAACCGGTCTCGGTCTGCCACCAGTTGTCGATCACGGGTACGCCCAGTTGCTCGGTCGCCCAGTGATAGGTGTCCGGATCGAGTCGTTCTCCGGCGAGGAAGAGGGTTTTCAGCGACGGTACGCCCACCTGGCGGATGAAGGTCCCGTCGGGATCAACCTTGCGGATGGCCCGCATCGCGGTGGGCGCGGTGAACATGACCTTGGCCTCGTGCTCGTTCACGACCCGCCAGAACGTGCCGGCATCCGGCGTGCCCACCGGCTTGCCCTCGAACAGAATGGTCGTCGCGCCGACGATGAGGGGTGCATAGACGATGAACGAGTGGCCGACGACCCAGCCCACATCGGACGCGGTGAACATGACCTCACCCGGACCGACGCCATAGATCTCCCGCATCGAGAACGCCATGGCGACTGCATGGCCGCCGTTGTCGCGGACGATCCCCTTGGGCTTTCCGGTCGTGCCGGAGGTGTAGAGGATGTAGAGCGGGTCGGTCGCTTTCACCTCGACGGCCTCTGCGGGCTCCACCGCACCGGGTCGCATGACATCGCGGAAGTCGATGTCACGGCCTTCGGTGAGCTCGGCCGGGGCCTGTTCGCGCTGGACCATCAGGACGTGGTCGGGCTTGTGCTCGGCCTTGTCGATCGCCCGGTCGAGCATGGGCTTGTATTCGATGACCCGCTGGCCCTCCAGGCCACAGGACGCCGAGATGATGACCTTGGGCTGGGCATCGTCGATGCGGATCGCGAGTTCAGCGGGGGCGAAGCCACCGAAGACAACGGAGTGGACCGCACCGATGCGGGCACAGGCCAGCATCGCCATGACGGCTTCCGGGATCATCGGCATATAGATGACCACGCGATCACCGGGGTTCACGCCCATCGCCTTGAGGGCGCCACCCAGCCGGGCCACGTGGTCGAGCAACTCGGCATAGGTCCAGGTCTTGCGGGCACCGGTGATGGCCGAGTGCTGGATCAGCGCCGGCTGGTCGGCGCGCCCGTTGATGACATGACGGTCCAGTGCGTTGTAGGCCGTGTTCAGCGTGCCATCCGGATACCACTGATAGATCGGGGCGCGAGAAGCATCGAGCGCGCGGGTCGGCGCCTTGAACCAATCCACATGCTTGGCCTGATCCAGCCAATAGCCCTCCGGGTCGGTCAGGCTGGCCTGAAATTGGTCATGGTAGGTGCCCATGGTGCTCCCTCGATCACGTCGACGCTGACAGTGTGGGCACCAGCGTAATCATCCGGCTCACGTGATGCCGGAACTCCGCAGAAGTCGTGAAAAGCGCCGACGGGGCCGACCCTTGTGGGTCGGCCCCGTCGCGATTCGGTCTCCGAACGCGTGCGGTCAGGCGTCCGGGTTCCTCCTGTCCGGATCTTGCTCGCGTCCCGGCAGGTGGGGCAGGTTCGGCAGGTGGAAATGAGGACTGGCCTGATAGTCCTCGTGGGCCTCCTCCAACTCGTCGAACGCCCCGGTCCGGTCCTCGGCAGCGCGCCCGAGGGCATCCCAATCAGGGTTGCCGGGCAGACCGTCGAGACCGGGGTTGGGCTCCGGCTCGGCGATGGCGATATCGCGCCGCGCCGAGATCCAGACCGCAATGACGACGACCAGGAGCGCCACCACTGCGATCACGTAACGGAACGGGGAGTCGTTGTCGTTGAGCGCGCTCATGCCCACGATCGCCGGGGCGATGAGGACGGCGACGAGGTTCATGACCTTGATCAGCGGGTTGATCGCGGGGCCGGCGGTGTCCTTGAACGGGTCGCCGATGGTGTCACCGATGACCGTGGCAGCGTGCGCCTCGGAGCCCTTGCCGCCGTGATGGCCGTCCTCGACCAGCTTCTTGGCGTTGTCCCAGGCGCCGCCGGCATTGGCCAGGAAGACCGCCATGAGGGTGCCGCAGGCGATCGACCCGGCGAGATAGCCCGCCAGCGCGGGGGCACCGAGACCGAAACCGACGGCGATCGGGGCGAACACCGCGAGGATGCCCGGGGTGGCGAGTTCACGCAGCGAGTCGCGGGTGCAGATGTCGACGACGCGGCCATATTCGGGGCGACCGGTGCCCTCCATGATTCCGGGGATCTCGCGGAACTGGCGGCGTACTTCGAAGACGACCGCACCGGCTGCCCGGCTGACTGCCGAGATCGCGAGGCCGGAGAACAGGAACACGACGCAGGCACCGAGGATCACGCCGACCAACACGGTGGGGGCGAAGACGACGGCCTCTTCGACGAAGCGCTGATAGCTGTCGCCGAGCACGGTGGCGATCGCGTCGGTATAGGAGCCGAAGAGCGCGGTCGCCGCGAGGACAGCGGTGGCGATGGCGATGCCCTTGGTGATGGCCTTGGTGGTGTTGCCGACCGCGTCGAGCTCAGTGAGGATCTGGGCGCCCTCGCCGTCGACGTCGCCGGACATCTCGGCAATGCCCTGGGCGTTGTCGGAGACCGGACCGAAGGTGTCCATCGCCACGATGACGCCCACCGTGGTCAGCAGGCCGCAGCCGGCCAGGGCGATCGCAAAGAGGCCGATCACGCCGACGCCGCCCAGCAGGAAGGCGAGGAAGACGGCGATGGCGATCACGATGGCGGTGTAGACGGCGGACGACAGGCCGAGCGACATGCCGGACAGGACGACGGTGGCGGCGCCGGTCTCCGACGTGCGCCCCACGTCCTGCACCGGACGGTCCTCGGTGCCGGTGAAATAGCCGGTCAGGGCCAGGATGACGGCGGCCAGGACGATGCCGATGATGACGGACGCGAGCGCCATGATCCGCGGATCGTCGATCAGACCGGTGAAGTTGTCGACGCCGAGGTCGGCGAAATCGGCCGGGAGGAAGACGAAGGCAGCGACCGCACTCAGGATCGCGGAGATGACCGCCGACAGATAGAATGCCCGGTTGATCGTGCGCAGGCCGTTCTCACCGGCACGGGGCTTGGTGATGTAAACGCCGATGAGGGCCGTGATCACACCGATCGCCGGCACCACGAGCGGGAAGATGAGGCCGTCGGCACCGAATGCCGCCTTGCCGAGGATCAGCGAGGCGACCAGGGTCACTGCATAGGACTCGAAGAGATCGGCCGCCATGCCGGCGCAGTCACCCACGTTGTCACCGACGTTGTCGGCGATCGTCGCCGCATTGCGGGGATCATCCTCGGGAATGTTCTGCTCGACCTTGCCGACGAGGTCGGCGCCCACGTCGGCGGCCTTGGTGAAGATGCCACCGCCGACGCGCATGAACATGGCGAGCATGGCCGCACCGAAGCCGAAGCCCTCGAGCACGGTCGGGGCGTCGCCCTTGAAGATCAGCACGACGATGGCCGCACCCAGCAGGCCGAAGCCGATGGTGGCCATGCCGACCGCAGCACCCGTGCGGAAGGCAATCTTCATCGCCGGGTCGCGACCCTCGTCACGCGCTGCCGCGGCGACGCGCACGTTGGCCCGCACCGCCAGCCACATCCCGAGATAACCGATCAGAGCCGAGAAGCCCGCTCCCACAAGGAAGGCCACCGAGCGCGCGATCCGCAACACCCATTCGCTGCCACCGTCGGAATGGGCGGCGGGCAGCAGGAACAGAAGAACAAAGGCGCCCGCGGCGAAGATCCCCAGCGTCTTGAACTGCCGGCCGAGATAGGCGGCCGCACCCTCCTGGACCGCGATGCCGATCAGGCGCATGTTCTCGGTGCCGTCCCTGGCTTTCAATACCTGAGCACGGAACACCATCGACATCGCCACGGCAATCGCTGCGATCGCCGCGATGACGATCACGACGGACAGGTCTGACCCGGACAGCTCAACCTGTTGGGGCATCATTGATCCTCCAATCGAGGGGCAGAGCTCCCCGCCGATCGGGGTGGTCTCCCTCGCGTGGCCGCGAGTATGCCATGCCCCCTCCGGCACTCGACCCTTAACCCGGTAGTCACGGACAAAAGTCGCCCACGTCACTCGATGTGTCCGGCGTGGGCGACGCCGGGGAGCTCCGTCGGAAGGCCCGGCAACCGGCGTCCGGTGGTCACCCTGATCTCCACCGTCACCGCATATTCGACTGCGTCGCCCACCTGCACACACGACGCCAGTCGGGCCCCGTTCGCCTCGGCCACCCGCCGGGCCTCGGGGCATCCGTCCTCACCCGACGCGGCCACCTCAGCAGCGCTCACCGCAGCCAGGTCGGCGGCCTGACGCGCCTTTTGGGCCGCCAGCACATAGCCCGACACCACCAGCGCCACGAAAGCCACCGTCAGCACCGCGGACAGGACGCCTACCACGAGCATCGTGCTGGTCCCTCGTTCTGCGCTCCCCTCCCCCGGACGCCTCTGCCGCCGGGCCCCCGTCACGGCCCCACGCCGTTCTCGAGTGCCACGCGCGCCTGCGCCCGCAGCGGTACGCCCGACAACCCGGCCGGGCCGCGCGCGGTCAGGCGGACCTCCACCACGGCATCGGCTCCCTCCCGGCCCGTCGTGACAGCGGCCCCAGGCGGCCGCGCCGCGTACGCCCGATCCGCCGCCGCCCGATCACCTCGCGCCAACTGCCGCGCAATCTCATCGGCCGTGTCGACACAGCGGATCTGGAGCCCGATCACGGCGACCATCCACATCGCCGCCACGGTCGCCGCCATGAGCCCCAGCAGGGACACCGCCAGCTCCGCGGTGACCATCCCCCGTTCGCGTACTCGTCTCATCTCGTCCCTTCGATTGGTGGTGTCCGCGCAAACGACCCGATGGCGGGAGCACACCTGTGCCCCCGCCTCGCCCGGGACCGCTTGATCAGCCGAACACCGTCGGCAGCTGGCCGAGGAAGAACTGGATGAGCGCGAGGATCAGTTGCAGGATGATCTCCCGGACCTCCTCCGAGGTCAGGATCTTGATGAGCACGCCGGCGAAGCCCACCGCGGCAACCGTGCCGACGGCATATTCCGCGGTCGTCATCCCTCGCTCGTCACGGGCGCGGGGGGTATTGAAGGCCTCGTGGTCGGTGACGGCCTCGATGTCGAACATGGTTCCTCCTGAGTTGGTTGTTGCCTGGATCAGGCACCGGGACCATGCGCGATCCAGTTCGGAATTGGTCAGGGAGATGAGGCAGCTGTGGATGACGCTCGGGGCCACGACCGGCCTGTGGATATCCCGAGGGCTCATCCGTTGCCCATGAACCGCACGATCATCGAGCCCACCGTCGGCACGATGCCGATGAGCACGAACGCAGGCAGGAAACACACCATCAGGGGCAGGACGCTGCGTACGCCGACCGTGCGAGCCCGGGCCTGGCGGTGGGTATGAGCCACCTTGCGGGCCCGCACCGCGTGCCGATCCAGCGTCAGCCGCAACCCACTGCCCGACTCGGCGGCCCGGGCGATGTCCCGGGCGATCCCGGTCCAGCCCGGGGAGTCCTCCAGCGTCAGCCAGGCCTGCCGCTCATCGACGCCGATGTCCACCTGACCGATCACGAGCCGGAGATCATCGCCTATCGGTCCGGTCATGGCGGCGCTCACCTCTCGGACAGCCCGGCGCAGGGGCAGGCCGCTCGCCAAGCATCCTGCGAGCAACTCCAGGGCGTGCGGCAGGTCAAGGATGCGTTGCTCGCGGGCTTTCTGGGCCGAACTCGGTTCGATCCGACCGAGCAGGACCACGACGGCGGCCGCTACGCCGGCGCCGAGCAGCAAGGCCGGCAACACACCGAGGCTCTCGCCGAGAAGGACGGTCGCCAGGCCGATGATCCCTCCGAGGATGACGCGTGTCCGGAGCGCCGGGGCACCGGACCGGGCTGCCAGCCACGTCGGCGGGGTGAGGTCCCGGCGGGGCCGGGTCGAACGCGCGACCGGCGCCCACGCGAGGTGCGCGGCGCCGGCGGCAGAGATCAGGGCAAGCAGGAGCATGTCGGTTCCTTTTTCTGGTCGAGGTCGTCGGGTCGGAGCCTCGGGTCAGGTCTGCGAGGCCAGTCGTTCGGTCCACAGCACGCCGGCGGCGGCGAGGGCACTCCCGCCGAGCAGGCACGCCCACCCCGCGGGCTCACCGGTGAGAAAGGCCACCGGGTCCCCGCCGATGAGATAGCCGAGGGCGACACCTACTGCGGGCAGAAAGGCGAGAAGCACCCCGGTCATCCGGGGAGCAGCCAACTCGCCGAGGACCATCCCTTCGACCTCCTCATCCGCCCGCAGCGCGGCGGCCACGGTTTCGAGGCTGGGGGCCAGCGGCGCACCGGTATCCGTGGCCACCTGCCAGGCCCGCGCCAGCACGGTGAGTCCGCCCTGGCCCGGATGCTCGCACTGGCGACGCCAGACCGACACGGGGTCACCGCCGATCCCGGCGATGGCGGCCGCGGGGGCGAGCACCGGGCAGTCCTCGGCAGCGGTCGAGAGCGCTGTCGCGGGGACCTTGCCGAGATCGAGTTCCGAGGCCAGCAGCGCACAGGCCCTGGAGACCTCCGTCGTGGCTCGCCGCGCCCCCGCATGCCGGCGTCGGAGCTGCACCATCCGGACCCCGGTCATCGCCACGATCGCTGCGGCCAGCGCGACCACCGCCGCGGGCGTACCCCCGAACACCCCCGCCA
>CAZEVN010000064.1:0-20199 GCA_964515145.1 uncultured Enemella sp. | reverse complement strand
TGGCGCCGGGACCCAACCAGCATCTCAACGGCGATCAGGCGCTCTGGTATGCCCGCGGCCGATACGGTGCCGACGATTTCGCCCGCATGGACCGGCAGCGCTGCGTGATCGATGCGGTCATCAAGCAGGCCAACCCGGCCAACATGCTGACCCGCTATGAGGATGTCGCCCGGCAGGGCAAGGACATCGTCCGCACCGACATCCCGCAGGAGATCCTGCCGGCCATGGTGGACCTGTCTCTGCGGGTGAAGAACGGCGAATCGACCAGCATCGTGCTCCGCTCCGGCGAGGACGGCTTTGTCTCGAGCAACCCCGACTTCGACCGCATCCGTGCGCGCGTGGCCGCTGCGATCGCCCCGAAACCGACGCCGACCCCCGCCCGTCCGAGCGATGAAGAAACCGAACCGCCGGCCGATCCAGCCCCGGGCGAAAACCCCCAGCCAGCAGAGGAACAGCCGCCCGCAGAAGCGCCGGGCGAACCTCCGGCTCCTGAGGCTGCACCCCTGCCTCCGGCCGAGGATCTCAGCGACTCATGCGCCTTCAAGCCTGAACTCGCCGCCACCCAGGGCGACCGACCCCCGTGGCTGCGCTGATATTCCGGGAGTGGCTCAGGAGTCGGAGGTGCGGCTGCGCTTCAGTCGCTCGGTGATGTCGGCCGTCAGCCGCCGCATCGACGAATCGGTCGATCCGACGGGCGTGACGACATGCTGCAACGATTCGTCGCGACGGTGGAAGGTGATGCGTCGGCCGGACTCGGAGGCGGTCACCTTGACGGTGTCGGCCCAGGTGCCGTGGCGTACGCCGGCGGGAGTCCGGAACGAATAACCCGTCGGGGTCAGCTCGGCCTTCACCTGCATCTTCGTCATGGCATAGAACGCACCGCCGAGGAGCACCAGGCCGAACACCAACAGCAACACGCCGAGAGCGGTCACGACCCCGTGCCAGCCCTGCGCTCGGGAGAGGACGATGACGACCGCCCCGAGGACGCTGCCGATGCCCGCCAACAGGAACGCCCTGGTCGGTGGAGCCGGTCGGAGCTGATAAACACTGACCTCCTGGCCGGTCCCTGACGCAGCTGGGGTGGCGGTCATCGACGACTCCTTCGACGGGGTGACTCGGGGAAGTACGCGGCGAGAGTGGGATTCGAACCCACGGAACGGTCGCCCGCTCGGCCGCTTTCAAGGCGGCTGCACTAGTCCACTATGCGATCTCGCCCGACACGTTGTGTCGCAGCCGCCCCGGCGCAGGGCCCGGGCGGCACCCCATGCTAGCGCGGTCGCTCCCCCTCCTGCTGCGTCCCACGACGGGCGACATAGGCTGCCCGCATGACCACCTCGATTCCGACCACGATGCGTGCCGTCACCGTCCAGGGCGAGGGCGGCACTCCTGACGTACTCCACCTCAGCGACGCGCCGGTCCCCCAGCCCCAGCCCGGCGAGGTGCTCGTGCAGGTCACCGCAGCCGGGATCAACCGGGCCGACGTCATGCAGCGCAAGGGCTTCTATCCCCCGCCACCGGGGGCGTCCCACATCATCGGGCTCGAAGTCTCGGGCCGCGTCGCCGCCGTCACCGACGGCGTGACCGGCTGGTCCGTCGGCGACCAGTGCCTGGCGCTGCTGGCCGGCGGCGGGTACGCCGAATATGTCGCCGTGGAGGCCGCCCACCTGCTGCCGCTCCCACCCGGAGTCGATCCCATCACCGCTGCGGGCGTACTCGAAGTCGCCGCCACCGTGCAATCCAACGCCGACGTCGCCGACCTGAAGCCGGGCGAGACCTACCTCGTGCACGGCGGGGCTGGCGGGATCGGCTCGTTCGCGATCCAGTACGCCAAAGCCCTCGGCTGCACCGTCTTCACCACCGCGGGCAGCGACGAGAAGCTGGACTTCTGTCGCGAGCTGGGCGCCGATCTCGCCGTGTCCTATCGCGACGACTGGGCCTCGGCCTTCACCGACGCGGGCGGCGTGGACGTGATCCTCGACAATCAGGGCGCGCGCTACCTGGCGCCCAACCTGGGCGTACTCAAGAACGACGGCCGCATGGTCGTCATCGGACTGCAGGGCGGGCGCAAGGGTGAGCTCGACCTCGGCCTGCAGCTGCGCAAGCGGGCGAGTGTCATCGCCACCTCGCTGCGGTCCCGACCGAGCGAGCAGAAGGCGAAGATCTGCGCCGATGTGGTCACGCGCGTCTGGCCCATGTATGCCGATGGCCGCATCCGCACCGCCCCCACCAAGGTGTTCGACGCGGCCGACGTGGTCGCGGCCCATGAATACTTCGATTCCGGTGAGCACCGGGGCAAGATCGTGCTCACCTTCGGCGAGTGAGGAGACCACCATGCGCGTTGGCGTCTGCATCCTGACCGACCTGCCGTGGAAAGAGTCCGCTGCCGCGTTCCGTGAGGTCGAGCAACTCGGCTTCGACCACGCGTGGAGCTATGACCACCTGACCTGGGACCCGATGGCCAACGACCCGTGGTATTCGACGGTCGTCACGCTCGCCGGAGCCGCCACCGTGACCGAGCGGATCAAGCTCGGCTATTGGGTCAGCTCGCCCAACTTCCGCCATCCCGTGGCGTTCGCACGCGAACTCGTCGGCCTGCAAGACATTTCCGACGGTCGCATCCTCTGCGGCGTCGGGTCGGGCGGCGAGCCCGACGCCTGGGTGCTCGGGGGCACGCTGTCGCGCGGCGAGCGTACGCGCAGACTGCGCGAATTCGTCGACGTCCTGGCGCGCGCGCTGACCGAGGACCATGTGGATCACGCCGGGGAGTTCTACACGGTCAAGGACTACCGCAATGTGGCCGGCCGAGCGGTGGCGCCCGTGCCACTCTTCGTCGCCGCCAACGGACCGATTGCGATCAAGCTGGCGGTCGAACGGGGCGCGTGGGCCACCACGGGCATCGGCGGGGCGAACCTCGACGAGTGGTGGGCCAATCTGGCCAAGCTCAGCGCGATGGTCGACGAGGCCGGCGGCCAGGGCATCGACCGTTACCTCTATCTCGACTCCGCTCCGCGCTTCTCGCTCGACAGCGCCGACTTCTGTGCCGAACAGCTCGGCCGGGCCAAGGAACTGGGCTTCACCGACGCAATCGTGACCTGGCCGAGGGCGTCGAAGCCCTATCTCGGCGACCCCGCCGTGCTCGTGGAGGTGGCCGCCGAGCTGCGCTAATCCGCGCTGGAGGAAAACGCGGAGGAAACTGTCGGACGCGAGGTCTAGTGTGCAAAGCGTGCACATGTCCGGCTATCACGAGATCTGGTCGATCCCCGGCGCCCGCACCGTCCTGGTGCTCGGGCTGCTGTGTCGACTCCCGATGTTCGGGGCGATGGTCCTGCTAACCGTGCACGTCGTCGAGCGCATCGATCCGCGCTATTCCGCCGCCGGGCTCATCGTCATGGCCGCGACCATCGCCCAGGGCATCTCCGGGCCGTGGCGCGGGCGCCTGCTGGATCGGCAGGGTCTGCGGCGCACTCTCCTGCCCTCCCTGATCATCGTGCCGTTGTGTTGGATCGTCGCGCCGTGGAGCTCCTATTGGATCCTGCTGGCGCTGGTGATCATTGCCGGGCTCTTCGCGGTTCCGGTGTTCGCGTTGCTGAGGCAGGCGCTGCTGGGTGCGGTGGAGGTACGCCAGCGCAAACAGGCCCTGGCGCTCGACTCGGTCATCACGGAGATCTCGTTCATGGCCGGGCCGGCGTTGGCCATCTGGGTCGCCACCCTGTGGGGCACGGCCTGGACGCTGCTGACGTTCCAGCTGATGTCGGTCGCCGCGGCCGGAGTCTTGTTCGCCGCCAATCCGCCCTTGCGTCACAAGGCCGGCGTGGCCGCCCCGCCCACGACGGGTACGCGTTGGGTCAGCCCGGCCGCGCTCGGCATTCTGGGCCTGACGATGGCCACGACCATCGCCCTGACGGCGACTGATCTGACGGTCGTTGCCGGGCTGCGCGCGCTCGACCAGGCCACGTCCATCGGATGGGTGCTGGCGATCTGGGGCTTCGGCTCGGCGGTCGGCGGTCTGCTGTTCGGGGCGATCCAACGGCCGATCGGGGCCTGGGTCGTGGTCGCGGCACTGGGGGCCACGACCATGCCCGTCGCGTTCGCCAACTCCGACTGGTCCATGGCCGCCCTGCTGCTCATTGCGGGCTTCTTCTGCGCTCCGGCGATCACGGCCACGAGTGAGGCCCTGTCCAGGGTCGTGCCCGAGTCGTCCCGCGGCGAGGCCTTCGGGTGGCACGGCACGGCCCTCACCACCGGTTCCGCGCTGGCCGCGCCCCTCGTCGGCATCGCGATCGACCATCAGGGCTGGCCGGCCGGCTATGTGGTCGGTGGCGGCGTCACACTCGTTCTCGCGGTGGCCGGTGCCCTGGCGCTCCGCGCTCGCGTACGCCGGGACAACACCCCCGACCCGGTCCCCGTCGAGGCCGTCCCGAGGGCGGGGAACCCGTCGGCCTAGACTGGCGCGCATGACTGACCAGCCACCCGCAGAAGAGACCTCGGACGACCGCCCCCAGGTGGTCGCCGGACAGACCTCCGACGGTCAGGTATATGTCGTCGGATCGCAGGGGATGGCGGTTGAATCTCCCCCGGACGAGAACGGGAAGAACCCGGAGTCGGTGACCGACATGGTGCCAGAGCCCGACAAGGTGATGCGCATCGCGAGCATGACCCAGAAGCTGCTCGACGAGATCAAGGCCAACCCGCTCGACGACCCGTCGCGCAAGCGTCTGGGCGAGGTCTATTCGGCGTCGATCGACGAACTCAAGGCCGGGCTCGATCCGAAACTGGCCGAGGAGCTGGAGCGCATCACCGAGCCCTTCGCCGAGGGATCGACGCCGAGCGATGCCGAGCTGCGCGTCGTCCAG
This sequence comes from uncultured Enemella sp., assembly GCA_964515145.1. Lineage (GTDB taxonomy): Bacteria > Actinomycetota > Actinomycetes > Propionibacteriales > Propionibacteriaceae > Enemella. The sequence continues at coordinate 15,346 of CAZEVN010000064.1, read as the reverse complement.
GCTCAGCTCGTGGGGTGGCTCGAAGGCCTGTTCCACGGAATCCAGACCGCCCTGTTCGCCCAGCAGATGGCCGCTCGTGCCCAGCTCGAGCAGATGCGTCGGGCCCTCCCGCCCGGCGCTCATCCCGCAGGCCCGGGGGTGCCCGAGGGCGGCCCGGTTCCGGGTCAGAAGCCCGGCGGTGCGGGGATGTATCTCTGACCACCGAAAAATTCCTCACATGAGATGACTCTCACGCCAGCGGCCGGGACAGGTAGTCCCGGCCGCTGGTAATTTTCTTGCATCTGGCTCGATTCCTTCTCGATCTGAGCATCCAGCGGAACTCCTGAGTACGCATACTCACGCGCCCATAGAGCTGCGCACCTATCAAAGACGGGTACATCGCCCTACCTTTTGAGGGCAGCAATCTCGCGTGCGTTTGGAAACCTAGTGCCGTGGAAAAAACGCCCATGAATTTCAGGGCAACCAAGGGAACCGCGGAGTGGTGTGACCCCGTCATTGGATACGGAAAGCACCGAACGAGATAGAGGAATCCAGCACGATGAACAGCGCGACCGCCACCTCCCGCCCGGAGTCCGCTCAGGGGTGCCATGAGTTTGCCTCCCTGTTCCAGCACCCGCTGCTGGAGGAGCCGCCCGCGGCTTCGGCTCCCGCAGATCAACGCCGCCAGCACATGATGCTCACCCGCAAGGCCGAGAATGTCTGCCAGACCTGCCCTCTGCTGAAGCAGTGCCTCTACAACGCCGTCGTCCGCTATGACGTCGCCGGCTATGCAGCCGCGACCACCGTGCGACAGCGCCAGGAGATCCGCAGCCGTCTCGGCATCACCGTGGCGCCGGAAGACTTCGACACCCTCGCCGGCATCACCGCCCGCCACCGCCAGGTCGATCACGACGAGGTCGTGCGCCTCCGCAATGCGAACCCCCACGAAAGCCTCGAGACCCTGGCCCACCGCCTCGGGTGCTCACTCTCGACCGTCAAGCGCCACCTGCGCCGCCACCGCAACGAGACCCACCGACCCCGCGTCCAGCCTCGCCCGCTGCCCTCGATGAGCGAGGTCCTCGCGGCCTTTCGCCAGGTTGTTGCCCCGGCTTCGGTCCGAAAGGCAGCCTGACCCGCTCGGTCCCCAAGGGCCGTTTGAACCACCCTCCACCACGTCCCCTCGCCCATCCAGGGCGCAGGGGACGTTGTGTTTCTCGATCCCTGAGGAGGCCGCCTGCGGCCGTCTCGAAGGGTCAGAGGCTTCGAGACGCTCGTCCCTCGCTCCTCAGCCAGCGAATTAGAACCAGCGGGCGAGCTCGTTGGGCGTACCCCACTCGGCGAAGCCGTCGGTCACCGCGTCCGCGGCGGCCTTGACCTCGTCGGGGGCATCGCCGATCGCAACGCCCCGCCCCGCCCAGCGGAGCATCTCGATGTCGTTGCGGCCGTCGCCGAGGGCTAGGACGTCACTCGGGTCGACTCCGAGTCGGGCGCACACCTCGCTGAGCCCGGTCGCCTTGTGGACGCCCTCGGGCGCGATGTCCAGCCACGCCGTGTAGCCGATGAAGTAGCTCACGCCGTGCAGGCCCAGCTTCTGGGCCAGGCCCAGGAAGTCGTGCACCGACGAGTTCGGGTCGCGGACCACCACGCGGGTGACGGGCCGCGACCGCAGGTCTTCGCCCGACACCTTGACGATCTCGCCGTGCAGGTCACCGTCGGGGAAAAGGTCGGACACGCGATAGCCGATGCCGACCTCTTCGGTCGCGACGAGCGCCGAGGGCGCGAACTCGGCGACCCGATCGAGCACATCGGTGGGGTCGAACGTGACCTGGCGGACGACCTCCGTCGGCGGATAGGTCACCACCACCGCGCCGTTGGAGCTCACCGCGAAGCCGGGCGGCAGGTCGAGCTGGTCGAAGACCATCTTCGTGGAATGCCATCCGCGCCCGGTCGACAACACAACGGGTACGCCGGCGTCGATCACGCGATGGACTGCGGCGTACACCCGATCAGGCAGCACGCCGGCATGGTCAACCAGCGTCCCGTCGATGTCGAGGGCGACCAGCTTGGGCCGCCAATCGGCTGCGATTGCCATGGGCGAGAGGTTACCGGGCGGAAGGAACGAGGGCGTCCTTGCCGCCGAGATAGGGCCGCAGCGCCTCGGGCACCCGCACCGAGCCATCGGCCTGCTGGTGGTTCTCGAGCAGTGCCACGATGATCCGCGGGATCGCACAGAGGGTGCCGTTGAGGGTGGCGACCGGGCGTACCCCATCAGCGAACCGGCCCCGGATCCCCAGCCGCCGCGCCTGGAACTCGGTGCAGTTGGACGTCGACGTGATCTCGCGATATTTGCCTTGGGTCGGGATCCAGGCCTCGCAGTCATATTTGCGCGCCGCGCTCAGGCCGAGGTCGCCCGAGGCGACATCGATCACGCGATAGGGCAGCTCGAGGAGCTTGATGAACTCCTGCTCCCAGGCCAGGAGCTTCTGGTGTTCGGCCTCCGCGTCGGCCGGATCGCAATAGACGAACATCTCGACCTTGTCGAACCAGTGCACCCGGAAGATGCCACGCGTGTCCTTGCCATAGGACCCCGCCTCGCGGCGATAGCACGGCGAATAGCCCGCATAGTGGCGCGGCAGGGTGTCGGCGTCGAGGATCTCGTCGGAGTGGTACGCCGCCAGCGGCACCTCCGCCGTGCCGACCAGATAGAGGTCATCGGCGGGGAGGTAATAGACATCCTGGGCCGCCTGGCCGAGGAAGCCGGTGCCCTCCATGGCCGACGGCTTCACCAGCGCCGGCGGGATGACCGGGTTGAAGCCCCACTCCATCGCCTTGTTCATCGCCAGGCTGATCAGCGCGAGCTCGAGCTGCGCGCCCGGACCGGTCAGATAATAGAAACGGCTGCCCGAGACTTTCGCCCCGCGCTCGGTGTCGATCGCGCCGAGGATCTCGCCCAGCTCCAGATGGTCTTTCGGCTCGAAGCCCTCGGCCGCGAAATCGCGCGGCGTGCCGTGGGTCTCGAGGACCTCGAAGTCGTCCTCGCCGCCTTCGGGCACGCCAGCGATCACCAGGTTGGGCAGCGTCTTGAGCAGTTCCTCGAAGTCGGCATCGGCCGTCTTCATCGCCGCCTCGGTCTCCTTGACCTGGGCCGACAGTTCCTTGGTGCGCGCCAGGAGCGCCTGCTTCTCCTCGCCCTGGGCCTTCGCGACCTGCTTGCCCATGCCCTTCTGCTCCGCGCGCAGCGACTCGAAGGACGCGATGTTGCTCCGGCGGGACTCATCGGCCGCCAGGAGCTGGTCGACGACGGCGGTGTCCTCACCGCGGGCGGCCAGGCTGGCTCGGATCTGGTCGGGGTCGGTGCGCAACAGCTTCGGATCGATCACGAAGCCCACCCTAGTGCGGACGCGGCCCCTGTGGCGCCGGGGTTTGCGGGGCAGGCCCAATACACTCCCCCCATGGCCCGCACTCCGCCCAGCCGCATTTCCCTGGTGAGCACGGGATTGCTGCTGATCGGGTTCGTGGTGTGGTCGTGGCTGGTGGGCGCCGGGGCGTTCGATGCGCTCGATCGCTCGCTCGTCGCCCCGGGGCTTCGGCCGAGTTCCGCGGGCGCAGAAATCTGGGCGGCGGTCGCGATCGTGACCTGGCCGGGGGTGCCGTACGCGGGGTTGGCCGTGCTGGCGGCCTGGTCCTTCCGGCGGCGGTTGCGCAACCTGGCGACGGCGCTCGTGCTGGTGATACCGCTCGGGTGGGGTGGGCACCTGGTGTGGAAGGAGGTGTTCAGACGCGCTCGGCCGGACGCGACGCTCGACCTGATCACCGCGCACGGGTGGGCGTACCCCTCGGGCCACATGACCGCCATCTCCGCCGCCGCAGCGATGGCGGTGGCGACAGTGTTCGTGACCCGCCAGGCCCGGTTCAGCCGCGTGCTGGTGTGGGCGCTGGGCATCGGAGCGATCCTGCTCGTCGCCGTGTGCCGCTGGATCCTGCAGGCCCACTGGTCGAGCGACATCATCGGTGGGTTCCTCTGGGGCTGGTTCGTCGCTGCGGTGTCGCTGATCGTGGCCGGTGTCCACGTGCTGCCCGACAATCCGCTCGAACTGGCCCTGCCACGGTCGGTCGAGCCGACGGGCAAGCAGTGCATCGTCATCGTGAACCCGACCAAGGTGCTCGACGTGACGACGTTCCGGCGGCATCTCGAATACGAACTGGTGCAGCGCGGCTGGGAGTCCCCGCTCTGGCTGGAGACCACGCGGCACGATCCGGGCTATGAGATGGCCGGGATCGCCGTGCGGCGTGAACCCGATCTCGTGCTGGTGGCCGGGGGTGACGGCACGATCCGGGCCGTGTGCGAGGGGCTGGCCGGGACGGATATCCCCCTGGGCCTGCTGGCTGCGGGAACGGGCAATCTGTTGGCGCGCAATCTTGGCGTACCCCTCGATGAATCCCAGGCCCTCCGCACCGCCTTCGAGGGTGAGCCGACCCCGATCGATCTGGTGCATCTCACCGCCGACCCCGGCACCGAACGGGAGGCCTCGCACGTCTTCGGCGTGATGGCCGGCATCGGCATCGACGCCGCGATCATGGAGCGCACCAACGCCGACCTCAAGCGCACCGTCGGCCCCGCCGCCTATGTGTTGTCCGTGGCCCAGAACGCCAATCATCCGCCGCTGCAGGTGACCGTGCGGGTCGACGACGGCGAGCCCTTCAAGCGGCGCGCTGCGGTCATCCTGGTCGGCAATGTCGGGTTGGTGACCGGGAACATCGAACTCATTCCGGGGGCGACCGCGACCGATGGGTTGCTGGATGTGATGGTGGCTTCGCCGCGTACGCCGGCGGACTGGGTGCGGCTGATCACCAAAGTGCTGACCCGGCGACGGACCGGCGACGGTCGGATGGATCTCGTCCAGGGCCGGCGCGTGAGGATCGTGAGCGAGCGACCCGATGCATTCCAGGTGGATGGGGATACCGGAGGGAAGTGTTCCGTGCTCGAGGCCGAGATCATGCCGGCGGCCTTGCGGGTGATGCTGCCGCGGTGAGATGTTCCGCCGGCACGTCGATGTCGGATTTCCGCCAGAACGGGCGGGTCGGACGGGTGATGATGGTCGGGTGATGCCAGATCGGGAGGCCTGCCTGCGGGCCGTGCGCAGCCGGGACGACCGGTTCGACGGCGTCTTCGTCAACGCGGTGAAGTCGACGGGGATCTATTGCCGCCCGAGTTGCCCGGCAGTCACGCCCAGGGATGAGAACATGACGTTCCATCCCAGTGCGGCTGCGGCCGTCGCGGCGGGCTATCGGGCCTGCCGCCGCTGCCGGCCGGACGCGAGCCCGGGCAGTCCCGAATGGGACGTCCGCAGCGATGTCGTCGCCCGGGCCATGCGACTGATCCGCGACGGGGTTGTCGATCGGGACGGCGTGCCGGGCCTTGCGGCGCGGCTCGGCTATTCGGAGCGGCAGCTGGAGCGGTTGATGTACGCCGAGCTGGGTGCCGGGCCGGCCGCTCTTACGCGGGCGCAGCGGGCCTACACCGCCCGCCTCCTCATCGAATCCACTCCCATGCCCATGGGCGATGTGGCCTTCGCCGCAGGATTCTCCTCGGTGCGGAGCTTCAACGAGGCCATCGCGCAAGTGTATGCCACCACGCCCCGGGCGCTTCGCCAGCGGATTCGGCACGCCCGGCCGCCGGTGGCGGGGAGCCCGATGGCTGTCATCCGCGTACGTCTCCCCCGCCGCGAGCCCTTCGTCGTCGACAACCTGTTCGGGCATCTCGCGGCGACCGCGGCACCGGGGGTCGAGGAGTGGCGCGCTGGGGCGTACCGCACCACCATGCGCCTCCCCCACGGCCTCGGCATCGCCGCGCTCACCCCGGAGCCGACCCACATCGATACCACGCTGTGGCTCGCCGATCCGCGCGACCTGGCCCCGGCCATCTCGCGGTGTCGGGCGCTGCTCGACCTCGACGCCGACCCGGATGCGATCGGCCATGTGCTGGGCGCAGATCCGGTTCTGGGGCCGCTGTGGCGCACTGCGCCGGGGCGGCGGGTGCCGAGGTGTCTCGACGCCGGTGAGTTCGCTCTTCGGGCCGTGCTCGCCCAGCAGATCTCGGTGAAGCGGGCCGCCGAGCTCGCCGGGCGTATCGCCGCCCGGGCCGGTGAGGAGGTGGTGGATCCGGGGCCAGGACTGACCCACGTCTGGCCGACCCATGAGGCGATCGCGGCGCTGGATCCGGAAACCCTGCCGATGCCGCGCAGTCGCGGGCGCGCGCTGGTCGCTCTCGCCGAACGCCTCGCCTCCGGCGCCGTGGACCTTTCGCCCGGTGCCGATCGCGTACAGGCCCGCGCCGAGCTCGCCGATGTTCCGGGGGTCGGGCCCTGGACCGTCGAGGTCGTGGCGCTCCGGGGCCTGGGCGATCCGGATGCGTTCCCGGCCGGCGACCTCGGCGTACGTCATGCGCTCGCGCGGCTCCGCCTCACCGACGCAGATGCGGCACGCTGGCGGCCCTGGCGGGCGTACGCGGTCCAATATCTCTGGGCCAGCGATACCGAACACGAGATCAACCGCCTCGCGAGGCCAACCAAGGAGACCGCATGAACACCTTTCGGCACCGGCGCTGGGACTCCCCGATCGGGACCTATCTGCTCGTGGTGGACGACGAAGGGCGCCTGGCCGGGGTCTATCGCGACGGTCAGCGTCACCTGCCGCCCGAGGCCGTGCTCGGCGAGCGGGACGATTCGGTGGCCGAGGAGGTCGTCGAGCAGCTGAGGGACTACTTCGCCGGGACGCGCCGGGACTTCGACCTCGAGCTCGCCCCGCGCGGGACCGACTTCCAGCGCGAGGTGTGGGCCGGGCTGCGGGAGATCGGTTATGGAGAGACGACGACGTACGGCGAACTCGCCCGTCGGATCGGACGCCCCCGCGCGAGCCGCGCGGTCGGTGCGGCGACCGGACGCAACCCGTGGTCGATCGTCGTGCCGTGCCACCGGTTGGTGGGTGGGAACGGTTCGCTGACCGGGTACGCCGGTGGGCTCGAAGCCAAGGAGTTCCTGCTGGAACTGGAGTCGGGGGGACCTGTCCAACCTGCGCTGGACGCGTGAGCGGGGGCCTGAGGCGATCTCCGGGGGCTCGTTCTGTGGTCAGGCCTCAGCGCTGACGGAGACCCTTCAGCCAGGCCTCGGCCGCGTGATAGGACTCGTCGGACTGGCCCTCGGGCACCTGCGGGCGGAAGCCGTTGGCCCGGGGGTAGGAGCCGAGGAAGATCACATCGCGCGACGTGCGCTTGAGGCCCTTGAGCGCGCCTGCGACGCGATGGTCGTTGATGTGGCCCTCGGCGTCGATCGAGAAGCTGTAGTGCCCGCGTACCAATCGCGACGGCCGCGACTCGATCCGCGACAGGTTGACGCCGCGAGAGGCGAACTGCTCGAGCATGCGCAGCAGCGCGCCGGCCTCGTCATCGCGGAGGAAGACGACGAGGGTGGTTTTGTCGGCGCCGGTACGTTCCGGCGGCGGGCCCGGCTTGGTCACCAGGATGAACCGCGTAACGGCTTCCTTGTTGTCGGCGATCGCCGTGGCTACGGCCTCGAGGTCGTGCAGTTCGCCCGCGGCCTGGGAGCAGATGGTCGCCTGGTAGCGCGAATTGGGGTCGGCGATCTCGGCGGCACCGGCGGCAGTGGAGCCACCTTCCGAGACCGTCGCCTTGGGGAGGTTGGTCTGGACCCATTCGCGGCACTGGGCGTACGCATGCGGGTGCGTGACCACGCGCGTGACGTCCTTGAGCGCCGTGCCGGGGCGTACATAAAGATTGAACTCGACCGGGAGCAGAACCTCGGACCGGATCATGAGGGTCTCGCCATACGTGAGGTTGTCGAGCGTCGCCGACACCCCGCCCTCGATGTTGTTCTCGATCGGCACGAGCGCGGCGTCTATCTGGTCCTTGCGCACGGCGTCGAGCGCGGCCACCACCGAGGGATAGGGCCGCAGATGCCCCGGCAGATCCGGAACCGTGAGCAACGCCTCGTGGCAGAACGTTCCGGCGGGGCCGAGGTACCCATAGGCGTTGGTCATCGTCGATCTCCAGGTCGTGCGAGCGGAACTCTGAGGATATTGGGTGTACGCCCACCCGTGCGGATCGTCCATCGGCGCCCGGGCCAGCTCTTCCCCAGGCGCGCTGTCCCCGGTTCGCCATGGTCGGTCGTCCCGGCTTCGCCCTGGTGGTGCTGTCCGGGAGTGGTGTCGGGGGCCGTATGCAAGTGCGTCCGGAGCGGAAGCGCACCAGATCGGTCGACCGCGGCTTGATCGCGGCCCAACCCGCTGCTTCCGTTGCGGGCGCAATTCCATAGTGCCCGCTCACCAACCCTGCGGGGACCGCCATTCCCCGACGCACGAGCAGCGTGGCCGACCGGGCCGAGCCCCCGGAGCAGAGCGGTCCATTCAACACAGAAGCACCGCCACCTTTGGGGTTACCTGGGTGACGGCGCTTCTGCTTGTGCCGGTCTTGTGGACCGGCGGCTCAATAGTAGAGGCGGATTACTTCGCCTTCTCGACGATCTCAAGGAGACGCCAGCGCTTGGTGGCGGACAGCGGGCGGGTCTCCATGACACGCACGCGGTCGCCGGTGCCGGCTTCGTTGTTCTCGTCGTGGGCCTTGAGGCGGATGGTGCGGCGCATGACCTTGCCATAGAGGCGGTGCTTCACGCGGTCCTCGACGGCGACGACGATGGTCTTGTCCATCTTGTCGCTGACGACCATGCCGGTCCGGACCTTGCGCGCGGCGCGCTCGGTCCCCTCCTCGGTGGCCTTCGGATCCACGTTCTCAGTGGTTTCGCTCATGATCAGGCCTTCTTCTCTTCGGACTTCTCGGCAGCCTCGGGCTCGGGCACGATCCCCAGGTTGCGCTCCTGCAGCACGGTGTAGATCCGCGCGATGTCCTTGCGGACGTTGCGCAGGCGACCCTGGGTCTCAAGCTGGCCGGTGGCGGCCTGGAAGCGCAGCGTGAACAGCTCTTCCTTCAGCTCGCTGACCTTGGCATTGAGGGCATCGCGGCTCATGCCGCGCAGGTCGGCGGCGGTAGCAGACTTCGTTGCCATCAGATATCACCACCTTCACGCTTGATGAAGCGTGCCTTCATCGGCAACTTGTGGATCGCCAGGCGCATGGCCTCGCGGGCCACGTCTTCCTGCACACCGGAGAGCTCGAACATGACGCGTCCGGGCTTGATGTTGGCGACCCACCACTCGGGGGAACCCTTGCCGGAACCCATGCGGGTTTCGGCCGGCTTCTTGGTCAGCGGGCGGTCGGGATAGATGTTGATCCACACCTTTCCGCCTCGCTTGATGTGACGAGTCATGGCGATACGCGCGGACTCGATCTGGCGGTTGGTGACGTACGCCGGCTCCAGCGCCTGGATGCCGAACTCACCGAACGCAAGCTCGTTGCCACCCTTGGACATGCCGGAGCGCTTCGGGTGGTGCTGCTTGCGGAACTTCACACGACGGGGAATCAGCATGATCAGGCTCCCGCGGTCTCGGTAGCGGACGCAGCCTCGGCCGGAGCCTGGGCGGCGTTGTCGTTGCCCTCGGGACGGCCACCCTCACGACGGCGTCCGCCGCGCTCGGGACGATCGCCACGGCCGGGACGGCCACCACGTGCCGGACGGCCACCGCCGCGGCCACCCGGGGCGTTGTTGCGAGCGGCCTTCTGAGCCGCGCGCTCCGCACGCGTACCCGAAACGTCACCCTTGTAGATCCACACCTTCACGCCGATGCGGCCGAAGGTGGTGCGAGCCTCGAAGAAGCCGTAGTCGATGTCCGCGCGCAGCGTGTGCAGCGGGACGCGACCCTCGCGATAGAACTCGGCACGCGACATTTCGGCACCACCGAGACGGCCGGAGCACTTGATCCGGATGCCCTTGGCACCGGCGCGCATGGCGGTCTGCTGGGCCTTGCGCATGGCGCGACGGAACGCGACACGCTGGCCGAGCTGCTCGGCGACACCCTGGGCCACCAGCTGGGCATCGATCTCGGGGTTCTTGACCTCGAGGATGTTCAGCTGGACCTGCTTGCCGGTGAGCTTCTCGAGCTCGCCGCGCACGCGCTCCGCCTCGGCGCCGTTGCGGCCGATGACGATGCCCGGGCGGGCGGCGTACAGATAAATGGTCACGCGCTCCGAGCGACGCTCGATCTCGACCGAAGAAATGCCCGCACGCTCCAGCTTGGAGGTGAGGTATTCCCGGATCTTGATGTCCTCGCCGAGGAAGTCCTTGTAGGTCTTGTCGGCATACCAACGCGTCTTGTGGTCGGTGGTCACACCCAGGCGGAAGCCATTGGGATTGATTTTCTGCCCCATGCTCAGGCCTCCTTCTCGGCGTTCTTGCGGGACTTCTTGGCTGCGTCGCGGGCCTCACGCGGCTCGACCACAACGGTGATGTGGCTGGAGCGCTTCATGATGCGGGACGCGGAGCCCTTGGCCCGCGGCCGGATGCGGCGCATGGTCATGCCCTCGTCCACGAACACCTGCGAGATGAACAGGTCATCGGCGCGCAGGTTGTCGGTGTTCTGGGCGTTGGCGGTCGCCGAGGCGACCAGCTTGTAAACGGGCTCGGAAGCCGCCTGGGGGGCGTACTTCAGCACGTCCAGGGCGTCGTTGACGTCCATGCCACGCACGACATCGACGACGCGACGGACCTTGGTCGGCGACATCCGCACGTGGCGGGCGATGGCGTACGAGCCAGGACGATCCCCGAGCAGGGCGGCGCGGCGGCTGGGCCGGGCCTTCTCTTCAGTGCTCATCAGTTTTCGTTCCTATCCTCAGCGTCCGCGCTTGGACTTGCGGTCTTCCTTCACGTGGCCCTTGAAGGTCCGTGTGGGCGCAAACTCGCCCAGCTTGTGACCCACCATGGCGTCGGTGATGAAAACCGGCACATGCTTGCGACCGTCGTGCACGGCGATGGTCAACCCGATCATGTCGGGGATGATCATCGAGCGGCGCGACCAGGTCTTGATGACTGCGTTCTTGGTGCCCTTCTCCATCTGGACTTCGACCTTCTTGAGAAGGTGGTCGTCGATGAAGGGGCCCTTCTTCAGGCTGCGTGGCATGTTTCCTCAGACTCCCGATCAGCGCTTCTTGCCGGTCTTGCGACGGCGGACGATCAGACGGTTGCTCGCCTTGTTCTTGTCGCGGGTACGCCCTTCGGGCTTGCCCCACGGCGACACGGGGTGACGGCCACCGGAGGTCTTGCCCTCGCCACCACCGTGCGGGTGGTCGACCGGGTTCATCACGACACCGCGGACGGTCGGGCGCTTGCCCTTCCAGCGGTTGCGGCCGGCCTTGCCCCAGTTGATGTTGGACTGCTCGGCGTTGCCGACCTCGCCCACGGTCGCGCGGCAGCGGACGTCCACCATGCGCATTTCGCCCGAAGGCATGCGCAGGGTCGCCATCTTGCCCTCACGAGCGACGAGCTGGATCGATGCACCGGCGGAGCGGCCCATCTTGGCGCCGCCACCGGGACGGAGCTCGACGGCGTGCACCGTGGTGCCGACCGGGATGTTGCGGAGGGCCAGGTTGTTGCCCGGCTTGATGTCCGCGCCTTCGCCGGCCTCGACCGTCGCGCCCTGCTTCAGGTTGTGCGGGGCGATGATGTAGCGCTTCTCGCCATCGGCGTAGTGCAGGAGCGCGATGCGGGCGGTGCGGTTCGGGTCATATTCGATATGAGCGACCTTGGCCGGCACGCCGTCCTTGTCGTAGCGCTTGAAGTCGACGATGCGGTAGGCCTGCTTGTGGCCACCACCGATGTGACGGGTGGTGATGCGACCGGAGTTGTTGCGACCACCGGTCTTCGGCTTCGGGGCCAGCAGCGACTTCTCCGGGGTCGACCGAGTGATCTCGGCGAAGTCGGCAACCGACGAGCCGCGACGACCCGGGGTTGTCGGCTTGTACTTACGGATACCCATGAGTGGTTGTTCCTCTCAGCTCAGTCCGGCGCTCAGGACGCCGGACCGGCGAAGATGTCGATGCGCTGGCCGTCGGCGATCGTGACGATGGCGCGCTTGGTGTCCGGGCGCTTGCCCAGGCCAGCCCGCGTACGCCGGGTCTTGCCGACACGGTTCACGGTGTTCACGTTGGTGACCTTGACATCGAAAACCGTCTCGACGGCGATCTTGATCTCGGTCTTGTTCGCGCTCTTGGCAACCAGGAACGTGTATTTGTTCTGGTCCAGCAGCCCGTACGACTTCTCGGACACGACCGGCGCGAGCAGGATGTCGCGGTGGTCGCGGATCTTCAGGGCGTCGCTCACTTCGACTCCTCCTCATCCTTGTCAGCGTCGTCATCGTCGGCGTCGGCGTCGGCAGCGAGCTCGGCGTTGGTCGGCTCGCTAGTGTCCTCGTCGGACGCAGCGGTCTCGGCAGCGGCGAGTTCGGCATTGGTCGGCTCTGCGGTGGCCTCGGCCTCGGTGGCCTTGGCCGAGGAGGCCTTGACCGGACCGGACACGAAGGAGTCCAGCGCAGCGGCGGTGAAGACGACCTCGTCGGAGACGAGCACGTCATAGGCGTTCAGCTGGTCAGCGATCAGCACGTGCACGTTGTGCGCGTTGCGGAGGCTGAGCCAGGCGATGTCCTCATCACGATGGAGCACGACCAGGACCTTGTTGGACTTGGTCACACCGGTCAGCGCGGCGAGGGCCTGCTTGGTCGACGGGGCGTCGCCCTCGACGAGGTTGTTGATCACGTGGATGTTGCCGTCGGCAGCCCGGTCGGAGAGCGCACCGCGCAGAGCGGCAGCAATCATCTTCTTGGGCGTCCGCTGGGAGTAGTCACGCGGCACGGGACCGTGCACGACGCCACCACCGGTCCACTGGGGCGCACGACGCGAACCCTGACGGGCGCGGCCGGTGCCCTTCTGGCGCCACGGCTTCGCACCGCCGCCACGGACCTCACCGCGGGTCTTGGTCTTGTGGGTGCCCTGACGGGCAGCAGCCAGCTGGGCCACGACGACCTGGTGGATCAGGGGAATGTTCGGCTCAACACCGAACAGTGCGGCGGGCAGCTCGGCGCTGCCGGACTTCTTGCCGTTGGAGTCGACGACGTCGACACTCAGAGCCTTGCTCATGCCTTCTTCTCACCCTTCTTCGCAGCGGTGCGCACGACCACGAGCCCGTTCTTGGGGCCGGGGATAGCACCCTTGACCAGGATCAGGCCACGCTCGGCGTCAACCGCGTGGATCGCCAGGTTCTGCACGGTGACCTTGTCGACACCCATGCGACCGGCCATGGCCAAGCCCTTGAACACGCGGCCCGGGGTGGCGCAGCCACCGATGGAGCCGGGCGAACGGTGCTTGCGGTGCACACCATGGGAGGCGCGGAGACCGGCGAAGCCATGACGCTTCATGACACCGGCGGTGCCCTTGCCGCGGCTCACGCCGGTGACATCGACAATCGCGCCGGCCTCGAAGACATCGGCGCCGACTTCCTGGCCCAGCGTGTATTCCGACGCGTCAGCGGTGCGGAGCTCGACCAGGTGCTTGCGCGGGGTCACGCCGGCCTTGTCGAAGTGGCCGGCGGCCGGCTTGGTGACCTTCTTGGCCTTGATCGCGCCGAAGCCGAGCTGAACGGCGTTGTAGCCGTCGACCTCGGGGGTGCGGACCTGGGTCACGACACACGGGCCGGCCTGGATCACGGTCACCGGGATGACCTTGTTGTTCTCGTCCCAGAGCTGGGTCATTCCGAGCTTGGTGCCCAGGATGCCCTTGACGGTGCGTTCATTCGTCGCGTTGCTCATCTGTGCTACCTCCCTCAGAGCTTGATCTCGATATCCACGCCCGCGGGAAGGTCGAGACGCATCAGCGAATCAACGGTCTTCGGGGTGGGGTCGATGATGTCGATCAGCCGCTTGTGCGTGCGCATCTCGAAGTGCTCGCGGCTGTCCTTGTATTTATGGGGCGAACGGATCACACAGAACACGTTCTTCTCAGTCGGCAGCGGCACCGGCCCGGCGACCTTTGCTCCCGTCCGCGTGACCGTGTCGACGATCTTGCGAGCGGAAGAGTCGATGACCTCATGGTCATAGGCCTTGAGCCTGATGCGGATCTTTTGTCCCGCCACAGTTCGTCCTTCTCTCGTCCCTGTTTGGTCCGTTGCGTTGCCCCGCGCACGGGTTCCGGCTGGGCCGGACCTCGACCCACGCGGTCGGGCGTGTCGCGTACTCTGAGCGCACCTCTGCATGGATCTGGTCCTGCAGATGGTGATGCCCGGCACTGTCACGCACGGCGCGGCGAGATCTCCGGTTCGGTGGCCGATCCGAAGCGATCTCCATCGTCTTCGAACCCGCGGCACACCCCAGCGACCCCGTCGAGGCAACTTGAGAAGCTTAGACCCAATCCGCCGCACACTTCAAATTGGGCCCCCGCGGTCGCGCGTGTTGGGGGTTGGGGGCGCCGATGCCGGATCTTGCTCCCCCGGCGTACCCCCAGCCGACATGGCAGGATCAGGAACGACTGAGGGGAGTCATCATGCGCGTACTCATCACAGGCGGCGCCGGCTATATCGGCGCCACGATCGGATCGGCCTGTCAGGACGCGGACCACGACGTAGTGGTCCTGGACGACCTATCGGTCGGCCGCCGGGAGTTCACCGAGGGCCGGGAGTTCTTCGAGGGCGATGTCGGCGATATCGCCCTGCTCGACAAGATCCTCGCCACGGGCATCGACGCGGTGGTCCACTGCGCAGCCAAAATCATCGTGCCGGAGTCGGTCGCCGATCCGATCTCCTATTACCGGACCAATGTCTCGAAGAGCATCGACCTGGCCGAGACGTTGGTACGCCACGGTGTCCGCCGGGTCGTGTTCTCCTCCTCGGCATCGATCTATGCGGCGACCGACGATTTTCTCGTCACCGAGCAGAGCGCGTTCGGCCCCCAGAGCCCCTATGCCCGCACCAAGGCGATGATGGAGTGGGTCCTGGAGGACGTGGCCAGGACGGGCGCGCTGCAGGTGCTCCCCCTGCGCTATTTCAACCCCATCGGCGCCGACCCGCAGCTGCGCACCGGCCAGCAGGTCGCGGATCCCACCCACGTGCTGGGCCGCATCATGAACGCCGATCTCAACGGCGAACCGTTCACCATCACCGGCTGCGACTGGCCGACGCCCGACGGGTCGGGCCTGCGCGACTACATCCACGTCTGGGACCTCGCCCTCGCCCACGTCGCCGCCCTTGAGAACATCGACAAGGTCTGCGCCGAGCGCCCCTACGTTCCGATCAACATCGGCACGGGCAAGCCGTCGACGGTGCGGGACCTGGTGCAGGCGTACCAGGAGGCCACGGGCCACGATCTCGACGTCCGCGAAGGGCCGGCGCGCCCGGGTGATGTCGCGGGGGTGTACGCCT
>CAZEVN010000063.1:0-20463 GCA_964515145.1 uncultured Enemella sp. | reverse complement strand
AATCCTGAGCAACGACTTCGTGGTCGTGACCAATTCCCTCCCGGCGGCCCAGTCAATCTCGGTCAATCGGCCACATGCGGACGTGCGGGTCGTGGGGGGCCGGCTGAGGGGCATCACGCAGGCGGTCGTGGGCTCACCCGCCGAGTTCGCGCGGCTGCGGGTTGACGTTGCCTTCATCGGCACCAATGGAATCTCGGTCACTCACGGCTTTTCGACCCCCGACCTCGATGAGGCAGCCATGAAGGACGCGATGGTCCGGGCGGCCGAGAAGGTCGTCGTGCTCGCCGACTCCCGCAAGTTGGGCGTCGAGACCACAGTGAGCTTCGCCTCGCTGGACGCCGTCGACGTCCTGATCACCGACACCGGCATCACAGACAGCCAACACCAACGGATCACCGACGAAGGAATCGAGGTCGTGGTCGCATGATCGTCACGTTCACTCCCAATCCCAGCCTGGATCGCACGGCGCGCGTCCTGGGCACCATCGAGCGCGGTGGTGTGCATCGCCTGACCGACATCACCACCGAACCGGGTGGCAAGGGTGTCAATATCGCCCGCGCAGTCCATCTGGCGGGGCAGCCCGTGCTCGCGGTCGTCCCCGCCGCATCCCACGATCCGCTTCTCACCGCTCTCACGACGATCGGGCTGCCCTATCGCAACATCGCCGTGGATTCACCGGTGCGCACCAACCTCACCCTGACCGAGGACGACGGGACGACCACCAAGTTCAACGCACCGGGCGCGCCTGTGTCCGAGCAGCAGGTCGAAATGCTCACCGACATTCTGGTCGGCTCGGCCCGCAACGCCCGCTGGGTCACCCTGTCCGGTTCACTGCCGCCGGGGGCACCGGTGGATTGGTATGCGCGGATGGTTCGCGCTCTGCGCCCGCTGGGCGTGCGCATTGCTGTCGATACCTCCGACGCCCCCCTGCGTGCGCTGGCGGACTCACTCGATCTGGCCGCTCCCGACCTGATCAAGCCCAACTCCGACGAACTCGCCCAGCTGGTCGGCGGCAACGGCCCCGAACTGGAGGCCGCCGCGGCCGCCGGAGATCTCGGACCGATCCTTCAGGCCGCCGGCCGGTTGGTCGACAGAGGAGTCGGCGCGGCCTTGGTGACGCTGGGCGGATCGGGCGCCCTGCTCGTGACGGCCGACGGTGCCTGGCGGGCAGCCGCACCGCCCGTCACCGTTGTTTCCACCGTGGGCGCCGGCGACTCGTCCCTCGCCGGCTATGTGCTGGCCGAGTGCTCGGGACACACCGGGGCCGCCCTCCTGCGCAACGCCGTTGCCTACGGTTCGGCCGCCGCAGCCCTGCCCGGCACAACTGTGCCGGCCCCTTACCAGGCTTCACCGGGCGACGTCGAGGTCGTCGCCATCTGATCCTCGGTGCACCGTCGCACCCGAAAGGAGAACCTCATGTCCACAAGTCCATCGCTCATCGAGCCGGGCCTCGTCGCCCTGGACGTCGACTTCGGATCCACCAAGGAAGACGTGATCCGTGGACTCGCCGGGATTGTCGCCGCCACCGGTCGAGCCGACGCCGACGGGTTGGCAGCCGATGCCCTCACCCGGGAAGGAAAATCGCCGACCGGCATGCCCGGTGGATTCGCCATTCCCCACTGCCGCTCGGCCGCGGTCCACCAGGCCTCCCTGGGATTCGCCCGCCTCGCCGAGCCCATCGACTTCGGCGCCAAGGACGGCCCCTCCGACCTGGTCTTCCTCATCGCGGCCGCCGAGTCCGGCGGCGCCGACCACATGAAGCTGTTGACCAAACTCGCGCGGGCCCTGATCAAGAAGGACTTCCTCGCTGCGCTGCGCTCGGCGTCGTCCGCCGATGAGATCGTCGGCCTGGTCCGCGGAGTCGTCGAACCCCCTGCCGACGCTGCTCCCGTTGCCAAACCGGACGCGGCAACGACCTCCGAAGCCGCAGAGACTCCGCGTACTGTCATTGCCATCACCGCCTGCCCGACCGGCATCGCCCACACGTTCATGGCGGCGGATTATCTGGTCAACGCCGGCAAGGAACTGGGCATCGATGTCATCACCGAGCCGCAAGGCTCCACGGCGACCGACTCGGTGACCGCCGAACAGATCGCAGCAGCCGATGCCGTCATCTTTGCCACGGATGTCGGGGTGAAGGGCCGCGAGCGATTCGCGGGCAAGCCCGTGATCGAGTCCGGGGTCAAGCGCGCGATCAACGAGCCGGAGGTCATGCTCAGGGAGGCGGTGGCGGCCGCAGCAGACCCGAACTCACCCCGTGTCTCCGGCACGCCGAGTGCCACCGAGGCAGACAGTGCAGGGGGCCGGGCGAGTCAGCTCGGGTGGGGCAAGCGGATCCAGCAGGCACTCATGACGGGTGTCAGCTACATGATTCCGTTCGTTGCAGCCGGCGGCCTGCTCATCGCCCTCGGCTTCCTGTTCGGCGGCTATCAGATCACCGACGTGGCCGACCGGGTCGTGATCGAGAATTCGCTGACCAACCTGCCCGAGGGCGGGATGATGCAATATCTCGGCGCGGTGCTGTTCACACTTGGTGCGACCTCGATGAACTTCCTGGTCGCCGCGCTGGCGGGCTATATCGCGTTCGCCCTGGCCGACAGGCCGGGCATCGCTCCGGGCTTCACCGCAGGTGCGGTGGCGGTAACGGTCGGTGCCGGCTTCATCGGCGGCATCGTGGGCGGCCTGATCGCCGGTCTCGTCGCCATGTGGCTGGGCAGTTTCAAGGTGCCGCGCTGGGTGCGAGGGCTGATGCCGGTCGTCATCATCCCCCTGATCGCGACGTTGATTTCGGGCGGCCTGATGTTCTTCCTGCTCGGCCGACCCCTGGCGGCCCTGATGACGGGGTTGACGGGCTGGCTGGAAGGCATGTCCGGTGGCGCGGCCATCCTCCTGGGGATCGTCCTCGGGCTGATGATGTGCTTCGACCTCGGCGGCCCGGTCAACAAGTCGGCCTATACCTTCGCAACGGCCGGGCTCGCGGTCAGCAGTCAGCCCTCGATGGAGATCATGGCCGCCGTCATGGCAGCCGGCATGGTCCCGCCGCTCGCGCTCGCGCTGGCCACCACTGTGCGGCCCAAGCTGTTCACGCAGATCGAGCAGGAAAACGGGCGTGCCGCCTGGCTGTTGGGTGCCTCGTTCATTTCTGAAGGCGCCATTCCGTTCGCAGCGGCCGATCCCTTCCGGATCATTCCCTCGATGATGGCCGGCGGCGCGGTGACCGGTGCGCTGATCATGGCGCTCGGCGTCGGGTCCAAGGCCCCCCACGGCGGCATCTTCGTGTTCTTCGCGATCGATCCGATCTGGGGCTTCATCGTCGCCATCCTCGCCGGCATGGTCGTCTCGGCCGCCCTGGTGCTGCTGCTGAAGCAGCTCAAGGCCCGCGCCGCCCTCGCCGCCTGATCTCACCCCCGACCACAGTCAGCAACCCACTCAAGGAAGAGGTAACACCATGCCCAGGACCACTGTCATCGTCGGTTCGGAAGTCGGCCTGCATGCCCGTCCGGCCGCGATCATCGCCGAAGCCGCCGAGAAATACGACGCGGAGATCACCCTCGCCGTCGAGGGAGAAGACCCTGTCGACGCGACCAGCCCGCTGCTCATCATGACCCTGGGCGCGGAGAAGGGTGCCAGCGTCACGGTGGCCTCCGATGATGAGGCCGCCGTCGCCGAGATCGCGGCGCTTGTCGAGAAGGATCTCGACGCCGAGTGAGTCACCCACTCGCCCGGCAGATCGTGGAGGCCGAACCTCCCGGTCTGCCGGGCGGGTTCTCGTCACATCCGCTCGGGCGCAGCGATGCCCAGCAGTCCGAGACCCTTGGCGAGGACGTCGCGCGTGGCGGCGACCAGGCCGAGTCGCGATGTCCGGGTGTCGCCTTCGCTCTTGAGGACGGGGCAGTGCTCATAGAAGACCGAGAACGCCGTCGCCAGCTCGAACAGATAGGTGCAGAGCTTGTGGGGCTGCAGTTCGGCGGCGAGCTGGTCGACAACCTCGCCGAACCGCGACAGGGCCATGGCCAGGTTCTGTTCCTGGGGCTCATCCACGACGGTGATCGGGCCCACCGCCGGGCCCTCGGCCTCAGCCGTGCGGAGAATCTGGTTGCAGCGGGCATGGGCGTATTGCAAATAGGGGCCCGTGTCGCCGGTCGTCTTGGTCATGCGCTCGGGGTCGAACACATAGTCCTTCTGCAGGCCCGAGGACAGGTCGGCATACTTGATCGCCGCCAGCGCGATCTCCGGCGCCGCGTTCTCCTCGGCCGCATCCAGCAGGCTCGACAGGGTCGCGGCCGAGCCGTCACGGGTCTTGAACGGCCGGTTGTCCGAGCCGAGGACCATGCCATAGCCGATGTGCTGCGCCACGACGTTGTCGGGCAGATAGCCGGCCTTGCGAGCGGCGGCGAAAACCTGGGCAAAGTGGCCAGCCTGGCGCGCATCGGTCACATAGATGATGCGGTCGGCCTTGAGCTCGTTGACGCGATAGCGGATGGCTGCCATGTCGGTGGTGGCATAGCCATAACCACCGTCACGCTTCCGCACGATCAGCGGCGCCTCGAAGCCATCGGTGAAGACACACAGGGCCCCATCGTCGACGACAGCCACCCCCCGCGCCTCCAGGTCGGCGACAACCTCGGGCAGCATGTCGTTGTAGATCGACTCACCGGCCAGGTGATCGTCGCTGAGGAGAACGTTGAGGCGGGCGTACGCCTCGTTGAACCCGACCTTCGACGTCTCGATCAGCTGCCGCCAGATCGCCAGCGACTCCTCGTCGCCCGACTGCAGGGTGACGACCCGCTGCCGCGCCCGAGTCGCGAACTCCTCGTCATCCTTGAAGTGCGCAGCCGCGCGCTTGTAGAGCGCCTCCGCGTCGGAGAGCGACAGCGCCGAGACGTCCGTGCCTTCCTCGAGGATCTGCTCGATCAGCATGCCGAACTGCGTACCCCAGTCACCGATGTGATTCTGCGGGAGCACGTCGTTGCCGACCGCCGTCAGCACCCGGTTGAAGCAGTCGCCGATGATCGTCGTGCGCAGGTGGCCGACGTGCATCTGCTTGGCCACGTTGGGGCTCGAATAGTCGATGATCACCTTCTGCGGCTCGGCGTGCGCGACGATGCCGGCGGCCGGATCGGTTCGGACCGCCTCGGCGGCACCCGCGAGCACCTCGTTGCGCAGCCGGAAGTTGATGAACCCCGGGCCTGCGATCTCCAACGGCTCGCACAGATCGGCGACATCGAGCTCATCCACGATCCGCTGCGCGATCTCGCGCGGAGGCTTGCTCTCGGACTTGGCCAGGCGCAACGCGACGTTGGACTGGAAGTGACCGAACTGGGGCTTCGTCGCGGCGCGCAGCTCGGGATCGATGCCGGCCACGGCCTGCACGCGGGCGTTCAACTCAGAGGGCAAGGAAGACACGACGGTCATTCTCCCACGGGCTGGCGATCGGATTTCGCTGGTGAACCCCGATGGAGCGAGGCCAGCGCCGCCCGGGCCGCGTGATAGCCGGACATGCCGTGGACGCCGCCACCGGGTGGGGTGGAGGCGGAGCAGAGAAAGACGCCGGGGATTCCCAACGCATAGGGGTTCAGCGTCGCCCTCGGGCGAAGCACCTGCTGGCTGCCGATGATCGAGCCGCCGATGATGTCGCCGCCCACCAGGTTGCGGTTGAGCCTCTCGAGCGCTGCTGGCGGGGTCTCGACCCGGGCGATGATCCGATCGCGGAACCCCGGAGCGAACCGTTCGATCTGCGCATCGATCCGCTGCCCCGTGGCCGGGTCGGCGCTGGCGCGCGGCGTGTGGGCGTACGCATAGACGACCTGTTGTCCGATCGGCGCTCGGGTCGCGTCGGCGACACCCTGTTGGCAGAGCAGGACGAAGGGCCGCTCGGGATGGCGCCCCCGAGCCACCTCCGACTCCGCTGCGGCGATCTCCGTCATGGTCCCGCCGAGATGCACGGTCCCCGCAGCCCCGACGCGCTGATCGGACCACGGCACCGGGCCGTCGAGCAGATAGTCGACCTTGTGGGCGGACGGGCCATAACGCCAGGCGCTGAACGCCCGTGCGATCCTCGAAGAGAGTCGATCACCCAGAAGGTCGAGCGCCGCGCGCGGACCGATGTCGAGCAGGGTCAGATCGGCCGGCCCGATTGCCGCGAGGTCCGTCACCGGATGATCGGTCACCACCCGTCCACCGTGTGCCTCGAGTTCGGCCACCAACGCCCGCGCGATCGCCTGGGATCCCCCTGCAGCCACCGGCCAACCCCTGGCGTGCGCGGCCGCGGCCAACAACACCCCGAACGCCGACGTCAGCGAATGGTGCAACGGCACGAAGGAGTGGGCGGCACAGCCCGCGAACAGGGCCCGGGCCGGCTCGTCCGAGAACGCGAGCCGCGCGAGAACGGTCGCGGGCGCGACCCCGCGTACCCCGAGATCCCCCAGCACCAACGGATCCCGCGGGATGCGCACCAACGGCCCCAGCAGCGTCTCGACCAGCCGATCCCAGTGCCGCACCGACGCTCCGACCAGGCGCCGCCAACTCCGACCGTCCCGGCCCAACTCCGCCACGGTCCGATCGAGGGAGGTGTGGAGGAGCGCCGCCGGCCGGCCATCGAGCGGATGCGCGGCCGGGATGTCCGGGTGGATCCACCGCAGCCCATGCCGCTCCAGGTCAAGGCTCCGGAGAAACGGGCTGGATACGCCGAGCGGATGCGCCGCCGAGCCCAGATCGACGATCGTGCCCGGTCCGAAGACTGGCGCGGATCGGGTTGCTCCCCCGGGTTCGGACTCGGCTTCGAAGACGGTGACGTCCATCCCTGCCCGCGCGAGCACGACCGCGGCGGCCAGCCCGTTGGGGCCCGCGCCCACGACGACGGCCCGGTTTCGGAACATGCGGAGAATGTACGCGGGATCCGTCTTCCGGGGCATCCGGGAGGAACTGTCGGAGCCGCCCCATAGGCTGAGCCGGGATGACTGAATGGATCTTGGTGGGGCTGGTTCTCCTCCTCATTGCGGCCGGCGGGTTCTTCGTGGCGGCCGAGTTCGCGCTGGTGACAGTGGATCGGCCGGCGGTCCGCCGGGCGGCGGCCGACGGCGACAAGCGGGCGGTGTCGGTCCAGAAGGCACTGGCATCGCTGTCCACCCAGCTGTCGAGCTGCCAGCTCGGCATCACGGTGTCGAGCCTGGTCGTGGGTTTCATCGCGGAGCCGTCGATCGCGCGGCTCCTGCAGCGGGGGCCCCTCAAGGGGATGGGCCTGTCCGAGGCCGCCGCGCTGCCGATCTCACTCACTGCGGCGTTCCTCATCGCGACGGTGACCCAGATGGTGTTCGGCGAGCTGGTGCCGAAGAACTGGGCGCTGGCTGAACCCATGCGCCTGTCCCGCCTGGTGGCCACGCCCCATCGAGCGTTCACCTGGGTGTCCCGGCCGCTGTTGTGGGTGTTGCAGGGGGCGTCGAACTGGATGGTGCGCCGGCTGGGGATCGAGCCGCAGGAGGAGATGGCATCGGGTCATTCCCCGCGCGAGCTGAGTGCGCTGGCCGAACGCTCCGCGCGCGAGGGCACCATCGACGGTGATCTCGCCGCCCGGATGTCACGGTCGGCCCTGCTCGGTGAGCGGTTCGCGGCCGATGCGATGACGCCGCGCGCCCGCGTCACGTTCATCGACGACGACGACCCGGTGAGCAAGCTGTTGCGCCTGTCCCGCCGGGTCGGCCATTCGCGCTATGTCGTGATCGGTGATTCCACCGACGACGTCCTCGGCGTGGTGCATTTCCGCGATGCGCTGTCCGTCCCGGCGGACGAGCGATCGAGTACGCCGGTCACGGCGATCCTCCAGGAGGTTCGTGCGGTGCCGGCCTCCATGCCCCTCGACAACGTCCTGGAGGAGCTGCGCGGCGGGATGCAGCTGGCCGTCGTGATCGACGAGTTCGGCGGCACCGACGGGATCATCACGCTCGAGGATCTGATGGAAGAACTCGTCGGCGAGATCTCCGACGAACAGGACATCCCCGAGGAACGCGTAACTCCCCTGGCCGATCATCGCTGGAAGGTGTCCGGGCTGCTGAGACCCGACGAGGTGCCAGCCCTGGCGGGGATCGAACTGCCCGAGGGACAGGCGTCCGAGACCCTCGGCGGGCTCGTCACCGAGCTGCTGGAACGCTTCTGCGTGGTCGGCGATTCGGTCACCGTGGAGGCTCGGGACCTGACGGACCTCGACGATGACGGCATCCCGACCCCGGTGCAGGCGACCCTGAGGGTCCTCTCCATGGATGGTCACCGCGTCAAGGAACTCGAGCTCACTGCCGAGGCCCCGGGGGATCAGGCATGACCAATACGACTGCTTTCCTGATCGCCCTGGCGCTGTTGTTCGCCAACGCCTTCTTCGTGGGCGCGGAATTCGCGCTTGTTTCCGTACGCCGCACCGCCATCGAGGAGGCGGCCTCGGCCGGGAAGCCGGGAGCCCGATTCACCCTGCGTGCGATCGAGAATGTCACGCTGATGATGGCCGGTGCCCAGTTGGGCATCACGATGTGTTCGCTCGGTCTCGGTGCGATCGCCGAACCCGCCATCGCCCATTCGCTGGAACCCGTCTTCGCCTGGGCCCGGGTGCCGGAGCCGTTCGTGCATCCAGTCGCGTTCGTTGTGGCCATGGCCCTGGTGGTGTTCTTCCATATGACGGTCGGCGAGATGGTGCCCAAGAACATCGCGATCGCCCAGCCCGCCCGGTCGGCTCTGATCCTCGGCCCGCCGATGTATGTCATTGCCATGATCTTCAGCCCCCTCCTCTGGCTGATGAACGGCCTGGCCAACCTCGTCCTGCTGATCATCCGGGTCAAGCCCACCCGTGAGGTCGCGTCGACCATCACGACCGACGAGGTGTCGAGCTATCTCGCCGAGTCCGCCGAGGTCGGGCTGTTGGAGGAGAACGAGGAGCGGCTGCTGAGTGGTGCGCTGCTGATGACCGAGGCGAAGGTGCGCGAGGTCATGGTCCCGGTCGAGCGGCTCGTCTGGCTGGGCTCCCAGCCGACAGCGAGCGAGGCCGAACGTGCGGGTGTCGAGCACGGGTTCTCCCGATTCCCCGTACGCGATGACGACGGCTCCTGGCTCGGCTATCTCCACCTCAAGGACGTGCTGGATCTGATCGATACGAACCCGCAGGCGACCGTCCCGCCCGCCCGGATCCGCCAGATGGTGAAGCTCGACCCCGACACCCCGCTGCCCGAGGCGCTCACCGCCATGCAGCGATCCGGCGTACATCTCGCGATCGTCGTAAGCGACACCCCCGACGCGAAGGACGACGGGGTGCTCGGTGTCGCCATGCTCGAGGACGTCATGGAGACCATGGTCGGCCGGGTGGATCACCCCGCCTGAGACTGCGTACGCCTCAGCGGCGCGTCTCCAGGAAATCGGAGATCCGGCCGATGGCCTCGGTGAGGACATCGGTGTCGGGCAGGGTGACCAGGCGGAAGTGATCGGGTTCGAACCAGTTGAACCCACGGCCGTGGGTCACAAGGATGTGCTTGGCCCGGAGCAGGTCGAGCACGAACTCCTGGTCATCATCGATGGGATAGACCTCGGGATCGAGGCGCGGGAAGCAATACAGCGCGCCGAACGGCTCGACGCACGAGACACCTGGGATGTCGTTGAGCAGCTTCCAGGCGAGCTTGGACTGGTCATAGAACCGGCCGCCGGGAACGATCAGCTCGTCGATCGACTGATAACCACCGAGCGCGGTCTGGATCGCGTGCTGGGCCGGGACGTTGGCACACATGCGCATGTTGGCGAGCAGGGTCAGACCCTCGAGGAAGTCCTCCGCGCGATCCTTGGCGCCCGAGACCATGACCCACCCGGCGCGATAACCGCAGACCCGATAGGCCTTCGACAACCCGGAGAACGTCAAACAGAGCACGTCGTCGTCGCAGAAGCTCGCCGTGTGATGGTGGACGGCATCGTCGAAGATGATCTTCTCGTAGATCTCGTCCGACATCAGGACCAGATTGTGCCGCCGGGCAATGTCGACGAGCGCCCTGACCGTGGCTTCCGAATAGACCGCGCCGGTCGGGTTGTTGGGGTTGATGATGACCAGCGCGTGGGTGTTCTCGGTGATCTTGGACTCGATGTCCTCGAGATCGGGGTTCCAGCCGTTCGATTCGTCGCAGCGATAGTGCACGGGCGTACCCCCGGAGAGCGACACCGCGCCCGTCCACAGCGGATAGTCCGGCGCCGGGACCAGGATCTCGTTCGGCTCGTCGACGAAGGCCTGCAGGACCATCGTGATCAGCTCGGACACCCCGTTGCCGATGAAGATGTCCTCCACCGTCGTGTTGCGCAGGCCGCGGGACTGATAGAACTGCGCGACCGCGGTGCGGGCGGAATAGATGCCCTTCGAATCCGAATAGCCCTGGGCCATCGGCATGTGGTGCATCATGTCGGCGATGATCGACTGCGGCGCCTCGAATCCGAACGGCGCGGGGTTGCCGATGTTGAGCTTGAGGATCTTGTGGCCCTCGGCTTCGAGCCTCTGCGCCTCCGTGAGGATGGGTCCACGCACGTCATAACGCACGTTCGCCAGCTTGCGGCTCTGGATGATCTTCTTCATCGGGCGCACCTTCCTGTCTGCCGCGCCATTCTGCCGTGTCGGCGCCGGATCGTCGCGGCGTATTGCCCGGCTATTTGCCCAGCGCCTCGTCGACGCTGGTCTCATAGCGGCCGAGGGTCGGCGTACGCCTCGTCACCACATCGACGACCATCTTGACGTTCGCGCCCAGTTCGCGGATCTGGCCGTAGCGCCAGACGGGCCCGTAGTTCGTCGTGTAGTCCCCCACGCCCCGGGCCTCGATCCCGACCAGGCGACACGTCGCGATGGCGCGGGGCAGGTGATAGCCCTGCGTGACCACGATGAGCTCGTTGACCCCGAAGATGCGCTTCGCGCGGACGCACGAGTCATAGGTATCGAAGCCGGCATAGTCGGCGACGACCTGCTTGGCGGGTACGCCCCGGCGGATCAGATAGCGCCGCATCCCATCCGGCTCGTTGTAGTGATCGTCACCGTTGTCGCCCGACACCAGGATCGCGCGGACCTTGCCGGCGTCATAGAGCCGCTTGGCCGTGTCGAGGCGACCGCGGAGATAGGGCGACGGCGTGCCATCGGGATAGATCTGCGCGCCGAGCACCAGGGCCACCGGGGCCGGGGGCACCGAGCTCACCGTGAAGGTGTTGGGCCGGGCCGTGAGCTTCACGTATGCGGCCGGCCCAAGGATGGCGCTGGCGCCCGCCACGCCGAGGACAGCAAGCGTCAACAGGGCACGACGGACTCGGCTGCGGGGGCGTTTTGGCACGGGTTGGATTCTATTCGGCCGCGAAAGTCGGTGGCTGAGGAGCGAGGCACGAGCGTCTCGAAGCCGGGGACTGCGTGGGCTGAGGAGCGAGGCACGAGCGTCTCGAAGCCGCCGCTGTGGATAACTCCACCCTCCGCGACGGACAAGCGGTCATACTGTGCTATGGCCTGGGCGTACATCTTGAAGTGCAGTGATGGGACCTACTGCGTGGGCAGCACCGCTCATCTTGAGTCCAGGGTTCAGGAGCATTCCGCCGGCTTGGGTGCTGCGTGGAGCAGAGCAAAGAAGGAAGCCCTGATCGCAGGAGAGTTCGATCTCTTGCCCTCACTGTCCCGCAGGCGAACACCTGTGACGAAGAGGCCGATTGAGTAGGGGTGGCTTCGAGACGCTCGTGCCTCGCTCCTCAGCCAACGTGCATCAGACGCGATACTCCAGGTAGTACTCGATCAGGGCCCGGGTCGAGGGGTCCTGCTCTGCCAGGGCGTCAGAATCGCCGCCCACAGCCGGGGTGATCTCCTTGGCGAGCTGCTTGCCGAGTTCAACGCCCCACTGGTCGAACGAGTCGATGCCCCAGACGATGCCCTGGGTGAAGGTGATGTGCTCATAGAGCGCGATGAGCTGACCCAGGACCGACGGAGACAGCTCGGGCGCCATGATCGACGTCGTCGGGCGGTTCCCGCCGAAGACGCGTGCGGGGACGATGGCCTCGTCCGTGCCCTCTGCGCGTACCTCTTCCGCCGTCTTTCCGAACGCCAGGGCCTTGGTCTGGGCGAAGAAGTTCGCGAGGAACAGCTCGTGCACATCGGCATCGCCGTCGCGCAACGGCCGGGCCGGGTTCACCACCGCGATGAAGTCGGCCGGGATGAGCTGGGTGCCCTGATGGATGAGCTGATAGAACGCGTGCTGCCCATTGGTCCCGGGCTCGCCCCAGAAGACCTCACCCGTCTCCGTGGTCACCGGCGATCCGTCCCAGCGCACGCTCTTGCCGTTGGACTCCATCGTGAGCTGCTGGAGATAGGCCGGGAAGCGATGCAGATATTGCGCATAGGGCAGCACGGCATGGGTCTTGGCCTTGCAGAAATTGACATACCAAACATTGAGCAGGCCCATCAGCGCCGGCACATTCTTCTGGATCGGCGTCGTGCGGAAATGCTCATCCATCGCATGGAATCCAGCCAGGAATTCCGCGAATCGCTGCGGCCCGATGAACACCGCAATCGACGCGCCGATCGCCGAGTCGACCGAATAGCGACCGCCCACCCAGTCCCAGAAACCGAACGCATTGTTGGGATCGATCCCGAAGTCGGCCACCTTGTCGAGCGCCGTCGACACGGCCACGAAGTGCGACGCCACCGCCCGCGCGGCCGCATCGTCGCGGTGTCCGATCGCATTGCTCGCGCGCAGGGAATCCAGGAGCCACGCGCGAGCCAGCCGAGCATTGGTCAGCGTCTCGAGCGTCGTGAACGTCTTCGACGCCACGATGAAAAGTGTCGTCTCCGGATCGAGCCCGAACGTCTTTTCTGCCACATCGGTCGGATCGATATTGGAGATGAACCGGCATTCCAGGCCCAACTGCCCAAACGGCTTCAGCGCCTCATAGACCATGACCGGACCGAGATCGGAACCACCGATGCCGATATTGACCACCGTCTCGATCCGGCGGCCGGTCACACCCTTCCATTCCCCGGAGCGCACCTTGTCGGCGAACGCATAGACCTTGTCGAGCTCGGCATGCACATCGGGCACCACATCGTGCCCCTCGACCTCGAGCGACGCCTCGCGCGGGAGTCGCAGCGCGGTGTGGAGCACGGACCGGTTCTCGGTGACATTGATGCGCTCACCGGAGAACATGGCGTCGATGCGTTCCCGCAGGCCGACCTGTTCACCGAGCTGGATCAGCGCCCGCGCGATCTCGGGCGTCAGAAGATTCTTGGAGAGGTCCACCCGCAGGTCAGCTGCCCCGAAGGTCAGGGTGCGGGCACGGTTCGGATCCGACGCGAACCAACCGCGCAGATCAGGGGTGAAGTCGGCATACAACTCGGTCAACGTCTGCCACGCAGTCGTCGTGGTGGGGTCCACAGGCGCGCTCGTCATGGCCCCAACTCTAGGGTCCGGGCCACCGATATGTTCGGGCCATGGCCGAACAGGCGCCGTCGGAGCGCAGTCCTGAGGAATTGGCAGAGGTACGCGTGGTCCGCAGGCGGCCCGAATCCCAGTTGTGGCAACCCCTGACGGCCGGTGCTGAATCAGAGTTTCGCGTGGACCTCGAACGCCTCCGGTTCGCTCCGGCCTTCTCGCGGCTGGCCGATGTCACCCAGGTGGTCAACGCCGATTCGACCAACAGCGTGGTGCACAACCGCCTGAGCCATTCGATCAAGGTGACCGCGTTGGCGCGGGCGCTCGCCGTCGGCGTACGCGAGATCGCTGCCCCGGAGGATGTCGCCCGCTGGGGCGGTCTCGACCATGTTGTCGCCCAGGCCGGCGCGGTGGCCCACGACCTCGGGCACCCGCCCTTCGGGCATAACGGGGAACGCACCCTCGACCGGCTCGCCCGCGAGGACTTCGGGCTGGCCGACGGGTTCGAGGGCAACGCCCAGACCTTCCGGATCCTCACCGAGCTCGAGGTGCACGGCAATGGCGTCGATGGGCTCAACCTCACCGCGGCATCCCGGGCAGCGGTCCTCAAATATCCCTGGGGCCGGCTTCACGTCCCGACCCCCCACCCCGCGACCTGGGCCGATCCGCCGCGGGGCGCCAACGCCGGGGCATACGGCTCGGGAGCCGCGAAGTTCAACGCCTACGTCCTCGATCTCACCGAGATGATCGCGCTGATCGAGTCGTTCAATCTGCCGCCGGGCCGGCAGACGCTCGAGTGCACGGTGATGGACCTGGCGGACGACATCGCCTATTCGCTCCACGATCTGGAGGACTTCCACCGCTCGGGCGTACTCCAGTTCTCGCCCATCTCCGGGGAGTTCCGCGCCTGGCTGGCCGACATCCGGGATTGGGCCGAGATGCCGCAGGAGCGCTTGAACCGCCTGTGGCGCCAACCCGGTGCGGGCCTCGAGCGCATGCGCCGCAATGCCGCCGACAAGGACGGCTGGGTCTATGACGACGATGTCTTCCGGGAGGCCGTGGAGGTGATCGGCCGGGAGCTCGTCGATGGCGTACTCGTCATGCCCTATGACGGCTCCCGTTCCGCCGACTCGATCATCTCCGACTTCATCGGTCGCTGGATCGACAACTTCTCCTCGGCCGTGGTGATGAACCCCGCTCCCGGATGTGCACGGGAGCCTGTCGTCACGGTCAAGCCGCTGGAGTGGCACCAGATCCAGGTGCTCAAGTTCGTGCACCAATATTTCGTGCTGCATCGGCCCGACCTTGCGATGGTCCAGCGCGGGCAGTCGCTGATCCTTGCCGAACTCGTGCACACCTTCGACGAATGGTTGTCGGACCGGTTCGATGCGATGCGCGCGCCCCGCCGGTTGCTGGAGCTCGTCGAACTCGCCGAACAGGGTTATCACCGCGTCCGCGACCAGCATCCCGAGTGGCTCGATGGTCACACCCAGGACTCCGAGATCGCCCGCATGGCCCGCGGCCGGGGGGTCATCGACTTCGTCGCGGGATTGAGTGACTCCCAGGCGTTGGGGTACGCCGGCCGGCTCGGCCCCGGGTCCGGGATCCTCTGGGCCAGTGGAGTGTTGTGAGTCCACGTGTTGCGAGGCCCCCGGTTAGGCGCTGGGTCTGGGATGTAGTTCGGGCGTCCTATGGAATTGCTGCCGCAACGGAAGCACCCGCCCTCCTTGTCCCACACGTGCGGGGTTGTCCATTGCTGGAATCGCCCACCGGTCACGAAGCACGCAATCGGTTTTCCTGGCCCGCCCCATTCAGCTTGCCCTCCCGCCGCGCCTCCGCGTACCAGACCGCCAAACTCGCTGGACACGCGAAACCGCGACAGAAACCCGGCATTCAGCTTGTGTTCACGGCAGTCAGCGCCCCTTAACCGCTTGAGCTTCCGCTCCCTCAGGCCCGAAATCTATTCAGCTTGTCCTCGCCGACTCCGCCCCCGGTGCACGGGGAGCCTTAGACGCGAAGACAAGCTGATTGCGATGGGGCGCAAGCTCAAGACGTCAACGCGAGCTGAAGCGGGTAGCCCGAGCTCAAGAGGCTAGCGGGAGCTGAAGACCGCACCTGAAGCTCCTGGACCAGCCGGAACTCAAGGCCCCGGAAACACAAAAGCCCCCGCCGAGAGGCAGGGGCTTGAGGGTTGCGGGTCAGCGCAGGCCGCCGCGCTGGGCTGCGATCAGCAGTTCGTCGCGCATGGTCGACGAACCTGCCTCACGGATCGCCCGCTGCAGTTTCCGGGAGGCCCGGGCGGCAGCACGCTTCTCGTTGAACTTCCTGGCGAACGACATTCTGGATCAGATCCTTGAACTAGATGTGTTTTGGTGGCCCGTACGCCACGTCGAGATCGTCGACCGGCGTACGCCTCCATCATAGTCCACATTCCGGACCGAAAGCCCTTGTCGTTCCACAAACGCGAACAGGCCCCAAAGTTGCCGGAAGTTGCCCGGAAATAGCATCAGCCCCGCACCGAGGTGCGGGGCTGACGCGTGCGATGTAACGCTGAGATCAGCGAAGAGTGATGTGCACGTGATCGAAGTGGTTGGCGGTCGCACCGCCGCGGTCGGACATGCCGCGCCAGCCTTCGCCGGAGCGCTGCGTCGTCCAGATGCGCTGCTGCCAGATGACCTCGGTGATGCCATAGGCGCCGGCGTTCGCACGGGCCCAGTTGGCGATCTCGGTGCCGGTGGCACCGGTGACCATGACGTCGAGGGCGCGGCCGGAACCATGCGCACCGCTATCACCCGCGCGATAGCCGCCATAGGAGCGGACCGACGGGAAGCGGTCACAGAGGGCCTGGTTGAGCGCGGCCGCACGCGGGGTGACACCGCGGGCGATCGGGCAGTTGGCATTGGCCCGCGGGGCGGGAGCAGCAGCCGAAGAGCTGGAGTTCGCCGAACGCGAGGCGCTCGACGAGGCGCTCGAGGAGCTGGCAGCGGGGGCGGTGCGCGAAAGGAATTCGCTGCTCACCCAGCCCTTGCGGCCGCTGAGCGACACCTCGGTGAACCCATTGCCGGTCTGCCCGGTCGTGTTGACCGAATCGCCCTTGTCGACCGACCCGATGCGCTCGCTGGAGGCGCTGGCCTGAGCGCGGACATTGACCTTCTCGGTCGCATAGAGCTTGGAACCCGACGCAGTCGCAGAGGCGGACGCCGCAGCGCTCGGCTCCTTGGAGATCGCGGTGAGTGCCTTGCTCTGGGTGTTGACCAGGCTCTCGCGGGCCTCCCCCGGTGCCTCCTCCGGAGCCGCCTCTTCGGTCGGGGCAGCCTCGGTGGTCGGATCGGCGCTCTCGGCCTCGGCCTGCGTACGCTCGCCGCTGCGGCTCGTGCTGTCAACAGCACGGTTGATATCGGAGGTCACGCTCGCCGGTGCCGCGGTCAGGGCCTGGTTGTCGGCACCATCGGGGGCGATCCCGCCGAACACGAGGCCGGCGGCCACCGCCAGCGCCATCACGCCGGGAAGCGCAAACTTCTCGACGCGGGACCGGAAGGACCGAACGCCGGTGTCATCGGTGTCGACGGTGTCAACATTGGGGACGTCCTCGTCGAGGAGCTCGGTCAGATTTTCACGCTTGTCGTCAGCCAAGGTTCTTTGCCTTCTTTGAGATCAGATCGTTACATCGCTGAGCGAGTTAAACACGCTCGGCCACCCGAAACCAAACTGAACCCAAGAAAATGGCACACTCGGCTGACGATTTCTCAGGATTGCAGAGGCACTCCAGCCCGTCCCTGGGCATAGTCGACGAGGAATCCCGCATATCCCTTAACCGCTCGCCGGGCCATCTCCGCGTCCCCGCTGTTGAGGAACATCAGGCCGATGCCCTCGATGAACGTGAGCGCCATCCAGGCCACCTCGCGCTTGTCCCGCACCATGTTGCTGCCGTGGATCGCCTCCAGCAGGTGGAAGGCCCGCACGATCAGCTCGAGCGCCTGATCGAGCCGATAGCGCGAAAGCTCCTCGAACCCCGGCGTACGCAGCGCAAAGTTGCCCAGCTCGTAATAGGCGAGATCCTCGCCCGGGTTGTCGATCGCCCAGTTCAGGGCGTGCAGGAGCATCAGTTCCACGTTCTCACGCAGGTCCTCGGTGAACTCCGGGATCCGCTCCATGTTGCCGGCCGCATCGATCACGCGGCGCAGCAACTGGCGCATCAGCTCGTTCTGGGACTCGAAAACATAGTGGAAGCTGGCCAGCGGCATGTCGGCCTCGGCGCAGATCGCCCGGGTCGTCGCGGCGGACACCCCGCGCTCGGCAATCACGCGGAACGCTGCGTCCAACAGCATCTCTCGCCGCACAGCAGGCGGAATCCTCTTCATCGTCACAGTCTCTACCCCCGAATAGAGTCATCTTCACTTCGTACCCGCCCATTATGGTGCGCTATGGGAAGACCGGGGCCATCCCGGCTGGCCGCCTGACCCACGTTGGCCGATCGAAATGTCTTGAGGAGACGATCAGTGGCACCAATCGCGGACGAGAAGTCCCGCAAGGGCACCCTGGCGCTCGTGGCCGCCTGGGTTCTGAGTGTGATCCTGGCCTTCGTGCTGGGACACCAGATGGGTGAGGGCAGGCGTCTCCCGGCCGCCGCACCCGCAGCTCCCGCGACCACCGCTCCGGCCACGGTCGAGCCGGCTGAACCCGCCCAGGCCGTCCCCACCCCCGATCCGGAGATCGAACGCATCCTTCTCGAGCTGCCCCGGCGCGTGGACGGGGACCCGCTGGCCAAGGGCAACGTGGATGCCAAGGTCGTTCTCACCGAATGGTCCGACTATCGGTGCCCCTATTGCGCGCGGTGGGCGACCCAGACCTATCCGGAGCTCCAGCAATATGTCGATGACGGCACGCTGCGCATTGAATACCGCGACCTGGCCCTGTTCGGCGAACAGTCGATCGCCACGGCGGTCGCGGGGCGGGCAGCGGCCCAGCAGGGACGCTTCTGGAACTACTACGAGACAATTTTCGCCGACTTCGGGACAGGTGAGCACCCGGATCACACCACCGACCAGCTCGTCGCCTATGCCGGGCAGGCCGGCGTACCCGATCTCGAGAAGTTCCGCGCCGATCTTGCCGACCCCGCCCTTCGCCAGCAGGTGCTGGATGACTCGGCGCAGGCGCGACAGATGGGAATCACGGGTACGCCGTTCTTCGTCATCAACACCCACGTCATCAACGGCGCCGAACCGACGGGCAACTTCATCAGCGCGATCGAACGAGCCGCCAAGGGCTGAGAGTCGACAGGTCTCAGCTCAGGGTCAGGAACAGCTTCTCGAGCTCGGACTCGGACAACTGCTCGTGGCCCTCGGGGTTGTCGCCCGTGATGGATTCGCGCAGGGTGCAGGCCATGATCTTGAATCCGGCGCGGTCGATCGCCTTCGACACCGCGGCAAGCTGGGTCACCACGTCGCGGCACTCCCGTCCGTCCTCGATCATGGCGAGCACGCCGGCCAACTGGCCCTGCGCCCGACGCAGTCGGTTGAGCACCTGACGTCGGCTTTCCTCGTCCTTCAGCATGGGTCCCCTCCTTCGGTGATTCGCCAAGCGTACCCCTCCGGGTATCACCCGCGCTGATTCCGCGATAACTGCCTCCACCGAGGTCTGTCAAAGGGACCTTAGGAACTCCTAATCTGAGGGCAATGCTCGCGCTGGAGCGAGCCGTGGCCAGGGGGACCCCATGGGACTGATGGACAAACTGCGCGGCGAAATCGTCGACATCATCGAGTGGTTCGACGACACCCGTTCAACACTTGCCTGGCGCTTCCCGCGCTACAACAACGAGATCAAGAACGGCGCCGAACTCATCGTGCGCGAGGGCCAGCAGGCCATCTTCGTCTATCGCGGGCAACTGGCCGACCGCTTCGGTCCGGGGCACTACACCCTGACCACCGAGAACCTGCCGATCATGTCGACCCTGCAGGGCTGGAAGCACGGGTTCAACAGCCCCTTCCGTTCCGAGGTCTATTTCGTCAACACCCGGCCGATCACCGACCTGCGCTGGGGCACGGCCAATCCCGTGACGGTGCGTGACCCCGACTTCACGATGGTCCAGGTGCGGGCCAATGGCCTGTGCGTCGTGCGCGTCCTCGACCCGACCATCTTCCTGCGCCAGGTGATCGGCACCGATTCGTCGGTCGATGTCGAGGAGATCGCCGAGCTGTTGCGTCGGGTCATCACCCTCGCCTTCTCCGACATGATCATGGAAACGCGCCTCGGCGTGATCGACCTGCAGGGCCGCCAGGTCCAGCTCGCGGAGCAGCTCCGCGGCTTCGTCGCCGAGCGCGTCGACGACGAATACGGCCTCGCCATCGACTCCATCACCCTCAACATCTCCCTGCCCGAAGAGATCACCCAGGCCATGACCCGGGGCGTCGCGAAGGGCGTCGAGGAGAGTGGCTGGGTCAACAATCTCGGTGACATGCAGCGTTATCACCAGGCCAAGGGCGCGGAGGCGATGACGACTGCCGCCGGCAATCCGGGTGGCTCCGGGCTGATGGGCGACATGATGGGTGCCCAGATGGGCATGGTGCTCGGCCAGCAGATGAGCCAGGCCACGCAGCCGGGGCAGGCGCAGCAGGGCGGTTTCCCGGGCTACCCCCAGCAGGGTACGCCAGCCGCTCCGCCCCCGCCGTTGCCCGGCGCAGTCACGTTCCATGTCGACTCGGGCGGGCAGGCCTCCGGCCCGTTCACGGTCCCGCAGCTGCAGCAGGCGGTCGCCGGCGGCCAGCTGACGGCGTCGACTCTCGTGTGGTCCCAGGGCATGGCCGGCTGGACCCCGGCCGGGCAGGTGCCCGCACTGGCCGGCCTCTTCGTCGAGCCGCCCCCGCTGCCCGGCGGCGGCCTGCCTCCGGTCCCGCCAGCGCCTCCCGCGCCGCCCGCCTCGAGCCCGGGCGCCCGGGACGCCGGTCCGGGACAGACATCATGACCACTCTCCCGCCGCCCCTGCCGGGGTCACCCCCACCTTCGGGTGACGGGTTTCCTCCGCCCCTGCCCGGGCCACCCCAATCCCCCGGCACCGGATTTCCCC
>CAZEVN010000062.1:4366-20484 GCA_964515145.1 uncultured Enemella sp. | reverse complement strand
ATGGCAGAACTGGTCCGCTCCAATCCCGGGATCGGGACGATGCTCGGTTCCGGGCGCCCCGAGGACATCGTCACGGCCCTGGCGCTCGTCGTGATCGCCCTGGGTGGTGGTGCTCTCGGATTGCAGGCGCTCGGCGTCGTGCAGGCAGAGGAGTCGAGCGGTCGGCTCGGGCTGATTTTGTCGGCACCCATCCGACGCTGGTCGGTGTGGGGGGCCTGGTGGCTGGTCATCGCGGTGGAGGTCGCTCTGGCCATGGGGCTGGGTGCCCTGGCGCTCGGGTTCTCGACCAGCTGGGTTATCGACCGGCCGGCCGCGATCGGTGATGCCCTGGAGGCGGCTGGGGCCTATGCCTTGCCGATTCTCGCTCTCATCGCGCTCGCGGCGCTCGTCGGGATGATCGTGCGGGGTGGGTTGTTCATCGGGTGGGCGCTCCTGGGCTGGGCTGCCGTGGTCGCGCTGCTCGCCGACACTCTCCGACTGCCCGAATGGTCGCGCCAGTTGTCGGTTCTCGAGCACGTCGGCCGCCTACCCATCGAAACCGCCGAGACCTCCACCCTGTTCATATTCGCTTCGCTGGCCCTTGGTGCGCTCGCCGTGGCGAGTGGTTATGGACGGGTCCGGGACCTGCGGGCGGGTTGACCCGTTGGGTTCCGCGCATCCTTGTGAGTGACTCCGCCAACCACCGGGTCCTGACCGCTGGGGCCGCGTCCGGAGCGCCGCGGCTCGCGTGAGCCTTCACGCGCCCAGGGCTCCGTTTCGGAGTCGACACCCGTTCGCCCGGGTCGCCAAGAGATGAGTCCCCCTCTGCGACGGGAGGACGCACTTCCCTCGCTGGTTGCCTCGTCGCAACGTGGCGCACGGTCGGAACGTGGACGTCGGGTTGGAAGGAGGCCTTCACGTCGGGAGGTGAGGCGCCACCGGCGAGGGAGGTGGCGTACACGTTGGGAAGTGAGGGCATTCGTGTCGTGAGGTCGGGCGGCGGGCGAGGGAAGTGGCGTACAGGTTGGGAGGTGCCTGCATCCGTGTCGGGAGGTGAGGCGCCACCGGCGAGGGAGGTGGCGTACAGGTTGGGAAGTCGCGAAGTCGGCCGCCGACGCGCTATGTGGGCCGGTGAGAGAGTAGGCACCATGGATCCCGCGGTTGCTCGTCGTCTGGTGTCGGAGGAAGGGGCGGCAGCGCTCGACCTCGCGGCCGCTCAGCCGGATCCCGCCTCCCTGGCGGCGGCCGGTGTCCTCCGCAAGACCGTCGATGCCGACCTCGCTGCTGCCGCGCTCAGCCAGGTCGCTCTTCGGCGGAGGGCCGCCCACAAGTTCGGCGAAGCCGCATCGAGTCTGTTCTTCACCCCTGACGGCCTTGAACAGGCCACCCGCCCGGACGTGGCGCGCTGGCGGGCGGAGCGGCTGGCCGCCGCAGGCGTACGCCGGATCGTGGACCTCGGATGCGGCATCGGGGCCGACGCCCTCGCCATGGCGACCGCCGGGATCGACGTTCTGGCCGTCGAGCGCGACGAGGCGACCGCGGTCCTTGCCGAGGCGAATCTCCGGACTGTGAACATTGCGCCTGCGCACGTGCTGCAGGCAGATGCCGTCGAGGCCGACCTCGACGATCGAACCGTGTTCTGCGACCCGGCCCGACGCACCGGTGCGGGCCGCACGTGGAATGTCGCCGACTTCAGCCCCTCGTGGGAGTTCGTCACCTCCCTCCTGGACCGCGCCGAAGGGGCCTGCCTGAAGCTGGGACCGGGCGTACCCCATCGGCTCCTGCCCGAACGCACACTCACCGAGTGGGTCTCCCACAAGGGCGAGGCCGTCGAGGCGTGCGTGTGGAGTCGCCACCTCGCCGAACCCGGTCGGGCTGCGATGCTCCTGCCGACCGCCAACGGGTTGCTCGCCACCTCCGCAAGCGCTCCCGTCGGCGAGCTCGATGCGTTTCTGCACGAGCCCGACCCGGCGGTTCTGGCCTCCGGGGCGCTCGGAGCCCTCGCGGCGGCCACCGGAGCTTGGCGTGTTCATCCGGACATCGCCTACCTCTCGACATCAGAACCCACCCCAAGCCCATTTTGGACCAGCTTCCGGATCCTGGAGACCTTCCCCTGGCGTGAGAAGGACCTGCGCCAATGGGTCCGCGACCGAGCGATCGGCACTCTTGAGATCAAGAAGCGTGGCATCGAAATCGATCCCGCCGCGCTTCGACGCCGCCTCAAGCCGAAAGGCCCCCACCGGGCGACGATCATTATCACCCCCACGACAGGGTCGGCCAGGGTCCTGGTGGTCGAACGCATGATCGGCTGACAACGATCTCCTGCCCAGGTTGGCCCGCGAGCTTCAATGGATGCATGCAGGGGAAACGGACAGGGATACCATCGTGAGTCACCATCCGGATTCGCCGACCCCGCCGCCCCGTGAGCCCGACCCGTTGTCGCGCGGCTACAAGCATCTCCTGTGGCTCCCGCTCACACTCTCGATCGCGGCGGCACTCAGCTGGGTGCCCTTCGTGTTCTCGGCGATCAACCTGTGCGGCGTCAGCGGCTGCAGCGGTGGCGGCTACGGCGTGTCCTACGGGCCGCTCGGGATCAGCATTGCGCTCAATCTGCTCATCGGGCTCTTCTTCTTCCTCGCCGCGGCGGCACCTCCCTGGGGTCCCGCGCGGCGCCGGATCACCCTCTCCGGGCTGCTGGGCCTCGGCGTGGCCGCCCTTCTCACGGTCTCGCAGTTGTCGGCGCGCTTCGGCTGATCCCCCTGCTCCGCCACGGGGCTCGGGTGGGCTGGTTAGGCTGGTCCCGACACAGGAGGAACCCGATGGAGATCCCCACCACGATGCGAGCGAGCGTGCTGCGCGGGGTTCGCGACCTCAGGGTCGAAGAACGCCCCGTGCCGACCCCCGGGCCGGACGAGGTGTTGATCCGCATTGCCGCGGCCGCTGTGTCCGGTGGTGATGTGCGCCTCTTCAGCACCGGGCGTCTGCTCGGTGCTCTTCTCGACGCACCGCTGGTGCTCGGCCGGACGGCCGCGGGCCGCATCGTGGCCGTCGGGGAGGCCGTGTCCGACACCCGCATCGGTGAGTTGGTGGCGCTCGAGCCTCTGCACATCTGTCGCCACTGCGACCAGTGCCGCAACGGCCGCTACAACCTGTGCGAGAGCGCCACGTTCCTCGGCACCCCGGGCTGTGACGGGGTCTTCACCGAATACATCGCCCATCCCGCGGACTTCGCCCACCCGGTGCCCGACAGCATGGGACCCGAAGCCGCCTGCATGGTCGAGCCCATGTCGGTCGGGCTGGCGGCGCTGCAGAAGGCCGGTGTGGGTGCCGGGTCGAAGGTGCTGATCGCGGGCGCCGGGCCGATCGGCCTGGTCACGGTCGCGGTCGCCAAGGCCCTCGGAGCTGTCGAGATCATGATCACCGACCTCTCCGGTGAACGACTGGGCCGGGCCGCGCGCATGGGCGCGACCACGACGTTCAACATGGCCGAGCCCGGCGTCGTGATCCCGCCTTCACACTTCGACGCCTTCATCGAATGCTCCGGCTCGGCAGCGGCCATCCGTCGTGGCTTCCCGGCCGTCCGTCCGGCAGGCCATGTGGTCCTGGTGGGCCGCGGTGGAGACGAAGTCGCCCTGCCCGTCACTCTGATGCAGAACCGCGAGATCACGGTGTCGGGTTCGTTCCGCTATGCCAACCAGTTCCCGGTGGCGATCGCGATGGCGGCCTCCGGCCGGGTTCCGTACGCCGAGTTGCTCGGTGAGCGGGTCACGCTCGATGACCTGGCCCCGGCCCTCGAGCCGGCGCGCTCGGGGACCGGGGTCAAGCCCATCGTCTATCCGTGATGGTCGAGGGTCAGCCCAGTTCGCCCTTGACGAGCTGCTCGGCGAAGTCGGGATGCTTCTCGAGCCACTGCGCGACGGCGGCGTCGTGGTTCTTCCCGTCCTGCTGCTGCGGGCTCATCATGTAGTCCTCGAGCTCGGCCAGCTCATCATCACCGAGCGCCAGGTTCTTCACGATCTGGGCCGCCTTCGGCGACTTCTCCGCGAACTCCTTGCTGCCGGCGGACGAGATGATCTCCGCACCGCCCATCGCACCCTCGGGATCCTCGAGGTCGCGCATCGGATAGGCCGAGTACGCCCAGTGCGGACGCCACAGCGTCACGGCGACGTTCTCGTTGCCCTTGGTGGCGCGGTCGACCTGCGCGAGCATCGCCGGGGTCGACGAGACGACGAACTCCCAGTCCTCCAGCTTGTAGGTCGGGATGGCCTTCTCGCGCGTGGTCTTCGTCAGGCCCGCACCGGGCTCGATGCCATAGAGCTGGCCGCCGTACTCATCCTTCATCGTCGCCAGGTCGGCGATCGACTTCGCGGGGGAGGAGTCGTTGACGGCGATGGTGAGCTTGGCGTTGTCATACCAACAGCCGAGGTGGACGAGATCATCGCCGAACTGATCGATGTATTGCGGATGCGTCACCGGCATCCATACATCGGTGATGACATCGATATCGCCGCGGGCGGTGCCGGTAAAGGCCGGAGCTGCCTCGAACGCCTGGATGTCGACGGTATAGCCCTCCTTCTCGAGCACCGCCTTCAGCAGGTGCGTGGTCGCGAACGACTCGTCCCACCCGTTGAAGGCCCCGAGCGTGACGTTCTTGTCACCGTCCTCCGGCATCCCGGAGGCATCCGCGGCGTGCTGGCCCGGCTTGCATTCGCTCCAGGCCGACGCCGCGGCGGATTGCTGGCCGCCGCCGGCTGGCGTACCACCGCCGGTCGTCGTGCCGCCGCCTGTGTTGGATGCGCCGCAGCCGGCCAGCATCAGGGCGCCCGCGAGCGCGAGTACGCCCAATCCGGTCTTCTTCATGCCTTGCTCCGTTCCGTTGTGGGTTCGGTGATGGGGTCCTGCTCGGAAGGTTCCGTCTTCTTGCGAGTACGCCGGCCCTGCGGCCGGTGGCGTTGGGGATTCCCGAAGCGGGCACTGACGCGATCGAGATAGATCGCGATGATGACGACCGCAGTGCCGGCGTCGATGCCGAGGGGAATGTTCAGAGTGGCGAGCGAGCCGACCACGTCGCCGCCGAGACCACCGGCCCCGGCCATGCCCGCGAGAACGACCATCGACAGGGCCAGCATGATCACCTGGTTGACGCCCGCCATGATCGTCGGCAGGGCCACGGGCAGCTGGATCTGGCGCAGGATGCGTCCCGGAGTCGAGCCGAAGGCGTACCCCGCCTCCACCAGTTCCTTGTCGACCTGCCGGATCGCGAGCTCGGTCAGGCGAACCCCCGGCGGCATTGCGAAGATCAGCGTCGCGATCGCGCCCGGGGTGGGGCCGATGCCGAAGATGGTGATGGCCGGGATCAGATAGACCATCGCGGGCATCGTCTGCATGAGGTCGAGCACCGGTTTGACGATCTTCGACACTGTCGTGGACCTCGCGGCCCAGATCCCCAGCGGGATCGCGAGCAACAGGGCACACAGGACGGCGAGGACGACCAGCGAGATCGTCTGCATCGCGTGCAACCAGAGGTCGAAGCCCCGGATGAGATAGAAGCCGACCACCGTGAACAGGGCCAGGCGCCAGGAGGCGGCCCGCCAGGCGATTGCCGCGAGGACGAGGATGATCACCCAATAGGGCGGGGTGGCCAGCACGAAGGTGAAGGCGTTGTAGACCAGCCGCAGAACCGCCTGGATCGCATCGAAGAGCCAGCCCATGCTGGACTGGATCCAGTCGATGCCGTCGGCGATGACGTCACCGAACGGGATCGACGGGTTGAGTGGGTCGAATCTCATGCGTCCCCCCTGAGTCCCGCATCCGACATGGCGGCCAGGAGCCGGTCCTGGCTGAGCAGGCCCATGAGCCGACCGCTTCGATCGACGACCACCAGGGCTCCCGGCTGGGTGGCAGCGCGTCCGAACAGGTCACCGATCGGCGTGCTGCGGATGGTCCCTCGGTCCTCGACGAGCAGGTCGGAGGCACTGCGGTCGGGTTGGTCGCGGGCGGCGGTGAGCGTGACGACACCGGCCGGTCGATCGTCGAGCACCACCGCGCCGACGGTGTGCCCCTGATCGATGAGCAACTGCGTGATCTCGCGTCCCGTCGCGTTCGGTTCCAGCACCGGGGCAGTCCGGTCGACGACCATTCCGGCCGTCAGCACCCGGCTGCGATCCACATCGGCGACGAACCGCGAGACATAGTCGTCGGCCGGGTCGGTCAGCAGTTCCGGGGCCGTCCCGATCTGGACGATCCGGCCCTCGCGCATCACGGCCACCCGATCACCCAGGCGCATCGCCTCGTTGAGGTCGTGGGTGATGAACACGATCGTCTTGCCGAGATCGGCCTGCAGGTCGATCAGCTGCGACTGCAGGTCGGAGCGGATCAGGGGGTCCAGGGCGGAGAAGGCCTCGTCCATGAGCAGGATGTCGGTGCCGGCCGCGAGCGCGCGGGCCAGCCCGACGCGCTGGCGCATGCCCCCGGACAGCTGATCGGGATATTTGTCCCCGACATCGCCGAGCCCGACCTGCTGCATCCAGTGGCGGGCCTGGTCGCGCTGCACGTCCTTGGGCGCGTTCTTGACTTCCAGGCCGTACGCCACGTTGTCGGCGACCGTCCGATGGGGGAGCAGCGCGAAGTGCTGGAAGACCATCGACACCTTGTCGCGGCGGATGCGCCGGAGCTGCTCGGGCGAGGCGTTGGTGAGGTCTTCCCCGTCGATCCGGACGGTCCCGGAGCTGGGCGGGTTCAGGCCATTCAGCATGCGGATGAGGGTCGACTTGCCCGAGCCCGAGAGCCCCATGACAACGAACGATTCGCCGCGGCGTACCTCGAAGGAAGCATCGACCACCGCAGCCGTGCCTCGGACCGCGGACAGGTCCACGTCCTCGCCGGCGGCGAGTCGACGGCCGATCCGCTGCTCGTCGGGCGAGAAGATCTTGTGGAGACGGTCCGCGTGAATGGCGATGGCGGTCATGCAGTCCTTCCTCGGTCGGTGAACCGAACCGCGGAATCGGCATGCACAAGCCCCTTCCCAGGGTACGCACGTCCGGACGCCGCGTCGGTCCGGCGGATCGACCCTAACCCGTCGAAGCCCCTTCTCCGCGGGGGAAAATGGCGGTACGGCTATATCGGACGCAGCCGCCGCGGCCGCCAAAGCAGGGTTGACTAGGGCAGATGAGCGCGTTCTCCAGAGTTACCGACTTGTTACCCAGCGGTTGCCTAGTTGGGGGAGATGTGCGGCTTCCTAGCACTCCGCTTGATCGAGTGCTAAAGCGGCGATAGTGTTCCGGTTGGCACTCTCCGCAGGAGTCTGCCAACTGCCTGGGACGGCACCCGCGACGACGCCCCGGGCGTTCGAAATGAACCGAAACAAGACACTGAAAGGTGTGTGACGTGGCAGTCACGATCAAGCCTCTTGAGGACCGTGTCCTCGTCCAGCCGCTCGAGGCCGAGCAGACCACCGCTTCCGGCCTGGTCATCCCGGACACCGCCAAGGAGAAGCCGCAGGAGGGCCAGGTCATCGCCACTGGTCCGGGTCGCGTCGACGACAACGGCAACCGTGTTCCGATGGATGTCGCCGAGGGCGACGTCGTCATCTTCTCGAAGTACGGCGGCACCGAAGTCAAGTATGACGGCAAGGAGCTGCTGCTGCTGAACGCGCGCGACATCCTCGCCGTCGTCAGCAAGTGACCGTTCGGTCCACAGAAGCACTCCAGGAGTAGCCACACATGCCCAAGATCCTTCAGTTCGACGAGGAAGCCCGCCGCTCGCTCGAGCGTGGCGTCGATATCCTCGCCAACACCGTGAAGGTCACCCTCGGCCCGAAGGGCCGCTACGTCGTGCTCGACAAGAAGTGGGGCGCCCCCACCATCACCAACGATGGTGTGACGGTTGCCCGCGACGTGGAATTGGATGACCCCTATGAAAACCTTGGCGCGCAGCTCGCCAAGGAAGTCGCCACCAAGACCAATGACGTCGCCGGTGATGGCACCACCACCGCGACCGTCCTGGCCCAGGCGCTGGTCCACGAAGGCCTGCGTGCCGTCGCCTCCGGCTCCAATCCCGTCGGCCTGAAGAAGGGCATCGAGGCTGCGGTCGCCGCCGTCGAGGCCGAGCTCAAGGCCAACTCGCGTGAGGTCCAGTCCACCGAGGACATGGCCCAGGTCGCCACCATCTCGTCCCGCGACGAGGAGATCGGCCGACTCATCGCCGACGCCTTCGACAAGGTCGGCAAGGACGGCGTCATCACCGTCGACGAGTCGCAGACCTTCGGCACCGAGCTCGAGTTCACCGAGGGCATGCAGTTCGACAAGGGTTATCTGTCGCCCTACATGGTGACCGACCCGGAGCGCATGGAAGCCGTCCTGGAGGATCCCTACATCCTCCTGCACGCCGGCAAGATCTCCTCGATGAACGACCTGCTCCCGCTGCTGGAGAAGGTCATCGGTGCGTCCGGCACGCTGTTCATCGTCGCCGAGGACGTCGAGGGCGAAGCCCTGTCGACGCTCGTCGTCAACAAGATCCGCGGCACCTTCA
This sequence comes from uncultured Enemella sp., assembly GCA_964515145.1. Classification (GTDB taxonomy): domain Bacteria; phylum Actinomycetota; class Actinomycetes; order Propionibacteriales; family Propionibacteriaceae; genus Enemella. The sequence continues at coordinate 11,976 of CAZEVN010000062.1, read as the reverse complement.
CCTCCGTGGCCGTCAAGGCTCCGGCGTTCGGTGATCGCCGCAAGGCGATGCTCGAGGACATGGCGATCCTCACCGGTGGCCAGGTCATCGCTCCCGAGGTCGGCCTCAAGCTCGACCAGGTCGGGCTCGAGGTGCTCGGTCGCGCCAAGCGCATTGTCGTCACCAAGGACGACACCACGATCGTCGACGGCGCCGGTGAGTCCGGTGAGGTCGAAGGTCGCGTGGCGCAGCTGCGCAAGGAGATCGAGAACACCGATTCCGATTGGGACCGCGAGAAGCTGCAGGAGCGCGTGGCGAAGCTCGCCGGCGGCGTCTGCGTGATCCGCGTGGGCGCGGCCACCGAGGTCGAGCTCAAGGAGAAGAAGCACCGCATCGAGGACGCCGTCTCGGCGACCCGCGCGGCCATCGAGGAGGGCATCGTCGCCGGTGGCGGCGCGGCTCTCATCCATGCGTCCCGGGTGCTGAAGGACGGACTCGGTCTCGAGGGTGACGAGCGCGTCGGCGTTCGCATCGTCGAGAAGTCGGTCGTCGAGCCGCTGCGCTGGATCGCCGAGAACGGTGGCGAGCAGGGTTATGTCGTCGTCGCCAAGGTCGCGGAGCTCGATCCGAACCACGGCTACAACGGCGCCACGGGCGAATACGGCAACCTGATCGACGCCGGTGTCCTCGACCCGGTCAAGGTCACCCGTTCCGCCCTGGCCAACGCGGCCTCCATCGCCGCGCTGCTGCTGACCACCGAGACCCTCGTGGTCGAGAAACCCGCAGAAGAGGACGAGGCCCACGGCCACGCCCACTGACGCAGTTACTGACAGGTACGCCTGACCGCAAGGCCCTTGCCCCTCGTGGGCAGGGGCCTTGTGTCATTTCGTCCGGTGTCGGCTGCGGCCGATAGGCTCAGGGACGCTGTTTGGGGGAGGAGAAGGAACAGGTGAAGCGAACCGGATTGGCGCAGACCCTGCGTACCCCTGGGGTGCTCCTGGGCATGGTCGGCATGTTGTGTCTCGGCATCACAGTGCTGTCCCGGGACCTGCTGCCCAACGGCGGACTCGACCAGCTCGAGGCTCTGCGTTGGCTCCGAGCCCATGTGCTCCATCCGATCGTCGGACGGGTCCTCGCGGTGGCCGGTGTCGCACTCCTCTTCTGGGGATGGATCAAGCTCCGCCCGGCCGTGCAGCCGCGACTCAATCACGGCCTGATCCTGGCCCTCTGGTCCCTGCCGGTCCTGCTCGCGCCGCCGATCATGTCGACCGACGCGTTCCTCTATGCCGACCAGGGCTGGATCATCGGGCAGGGATTGGATCCCTATCAGGTCGGGCTGACCGACGCGGGCGGGCCTTTCGCCGTCAGTGTTCATCCGGCCTGGCATCACACGACTGCCGTCTATCCGCCGGCTGCGCTCTTCGTCCAATATCTCGTGGCCTCCGGCACCGGCTATCAAGGCCTGATCTCGGTGGTTGCGATGCGCATTCCGGCGCTGTTGGCCGTCGCCGTGATCGCGTTGATCGTGCCCCGGGTGGCCCGACTGCTCGGCGTCAATGCGGAGACAGCCAAATGGTTCGCGGTGACCAACCCCTTTCTGCTCATCCACTTCGTCGGCGGGATGCACAACGACATCTGGATGATCGCCCTGGTCCTGGTGGCGGTGTGGGTCACCCTGCGTTATGGGATCGGGGGAATGGTGCCCGGTGCCGTCCTGGTGGGCCTCGGTGCAGGGTTCAAACAACCGGGCATTGCCGCGGCCATCGCGATCGGCCTGCTCCCCGTCGCAGAACGGCTGCGCACGAGGGCGCTGGGTCGGCGCCTGCTGACGATGCTTGCCTATTGCACCACGACGATGCTCATCGCCGTCGCCAGCTATGTGGGGCTGTCGGTCGCCATCGGCTATGAGTTCCTGGGCTGGCGCAAATCGACGAGCATTCATGCGCAGGTCTGGGGGATGTCCCCGGCGTCGACCTTCGAACAGGTCGTCGGGCCCATAGTCAAGCGAGTGCTGGGGATCGAGGTCGAGCTGCTTCCGGCGATCTCCACGGCGACGACGGTCCTCAGCGTGGTGTTCGGGGCCTACTTCGCCTGGCGTTACTTCTTCGCCGACCGACTCGGCGGCATTCGAATCCGGCCGAGGTCAGTGCTGATCACCGACGCCGGGGAGACCCCCGAACAGGTCCGCTCCTGGCGCGACTATCCGATCCGCTGGATGGCCTGGGCGTTCATGGCGCTCGCTTTCGGCGGTGCGGGCTATCACGGGTGGTATCTGCTGTGGGGCGGCGTCTATCTCGGGATGCTGCGCTATGGCAACCGCGTCCTGCGGACCCTGGTGGCCGTGCTCATCGCCTGCGCCACAGTCGAGTGCGGGCTCGAATATCTCCACCTGCGGCCTGTCACCGGCTATCTGTTCGGAGCTACGCTGGCCTGGATCTTCTGGGTCAACTCCTCGGCCCTGCAGATCGTGCCCGAACCTGAGCCCAACGACTGGGCCAGCGAAGCGGAAGAGGCGAAGACGGCATGAGACCTGCGATCGGAGCAGCGGGATGAGAATCGCCATCAGCGGTGCATCGGGATTCCTCGGCCAGGCGCTGAGCCGGCATCTGTCCGCCGAACATGAGGTGATCGCGCTCGTACGCCGACCCTCCACTTCCACACTCGAACGGCGCTGGGACCCGGAGGCGGGGTTCGTTGAGTCGCTCGGCTTCTCCGATATCGACGCCGTGATCAATCTGTCCGGCGCCGGCATCGCCGACAAGCGCTGGACCGAGGAGCGGCGCCGCGAGCTGCTCACCTCCCGCGTCCGGGCCACCCGGACCCTGGCCGATCTCATCGCACAGGAGGAGCGCCCGACGATCTTCCTCTCCGGGTCGGCTGTGGGAGTCTATGGCTCCACCGGCGACGCCGAGATCGACGAGTCCGCGCCCCACGGCAGCGGCTTCCTGGCCGATGTCTGCCGGCAGTGGGAGGACGCGGCCCTGGGCCCGGGCGAGGGCGTGCGCACGGTCCACCTCCGCACCGGGCTGCCGCTCGATCGGGCCGGTGGGTTCCTGGGCAGGCAGATGCCTTTGTTCGCACTCGGGCTCGGTGGGCAGATCGGTGACGGCCAGCACTGGCTGCCCTGGATCTCGCTGCCCGACTATGTGGCGGCTGTGGCGCACCTGCTGACGAACGAGGTCTCCGGGCCCGTCAACCTGAGCGCGCCCAACCCCGTGCGCAATGCGGAGTTCACCGAGGAGCTCGGCGGTGTGCTGCACCGACCGGTCAAGCTGCCTGTGCCACTCGCCGCGTTGCGCGTGATGTTCGGCGATCAGTTGGTCGACGAGGCGATCCTCGCCAGCAACCGCATGATCCCGAAGGCGCTGCTCGATTCGGGGTTCACGTTCGCTCACCCCGAACTGCACGAGGGGTTGGTTGCCGCTCTGGGCCGCTGACCCCCTGGGACTTGGCTGTCCCGTCGAACGGCTCCGAAACCGGGATGTCAGGGTCGCCGAGTAGCATGACGGTCTGACCGTGCCCGGGCGATCCCCGGGACGAGCGTGAAAGGTCTCCTGTGACGAGCGATCTCACTCCTGCTGGCGTGCCCCAGAAGTTCGAGCACATCGGGCTCACCTTCGATGATGTCCTGCTGCAACCCAATGAGTCCGACGTGATCCCGTCGGCGGCGGATACGACGTCGCGGGTGAGCAAGCGCATCACCGTGCGCGTGCCGTTGCTGTCGTCGGCCATGGACACGGTGACCGAGTCCCGCATGGCGATCGCGATGGCGCGCGAGGGTGGCATGGGCATCCTCCATCGCAACATGTCGATCGAGGACCAGGCTGCGATGGTCGACCAGGTCAAGCGGTCCGAGGCGGGCATGATCGACGACCCGATCACAATCAGTCCCGACGCCACGATCGGCGAGGCCGATGAGATGTGCGGTCACTACCGCATTTCGGGTGTCCCGGTCGTCGATGAGAACCGGCGCCTGCTCGGCATCGTCACCAACCGCGACATGCGATTCGAGACCGATCCCGGGCGGCTAGTCAAGGACGTCATGACCCCGATGCCGTTGATCACCGGCCATGTCGGCATCTCTCCCGAGGACGCACTCGCGCTCCTGGCCAAGAACAAGATCGAGAAGCTCCCGCTCGTCGACAGCGACGGCCGACTCACCGGCCTGATCACGCTCAAGGACTATGTGAAGTCCGACAAATATCCGCTCGCCAGCAAGGACGAGGTGGGTCGTCTCCGCATCGGTGCGGCCGTGGGCTTCTTCGGTGATTCGTGGGACCGGGCGATGGCCCTGGTCGAGAACGACGTCGACTGCATCGTCGTCGACACCGCCCATGGCCACAGCCACGGCGTGATGGACATGATCCGTCGACTCAAGGCCGAACCGCGCGCTGCCGGTGTCGACATCATCGGCGGCAACGTCGCGACCTATGCCGGGGCCAAGGCCCTCTGCGAGGCGGGTGCCGATGGGGTGAAGGTCGGCGTCGGTCCGGGCTCGATCTGCACGACCCGCGTGGTCGCCGGTGTTGGCGTACCTCAGGTCACCGCCATCTATGACGCCGCCCGCGCGGCGAAGGAGTTCGGCGTACCCGTCATCGGTGATGGTGGCCTGCAATATTCCGGTGACATCGCCAAGGCGCTCGTCGCCGGTGCCGACACCGTCATGCTCGGCTCGCTGCTCGCCGGCTGCGAGGAGTCGCCGGGTGAGCTGACCTTCATCAACGGCAAGCAGTTCAAGACCTATCGCGGCATGGGCTCGCTCGGCGCGATGGCGGCCCGGGGGCGCAAGGCGTCCTATTCGAAGGATCGTTACTTCCAGGGCGATGTCACCTCCGACGACAAGCTCGTGCCCGAGGGCATTGAGGGCCAGGTGCCGTATCGCGGTCCGCTGGCCGCGGTGGCATACCAGTTGGTGGGCGGTCTGCGGCAGTCGATGTTCTATACGGGTGCGGCGACGATCCCCGAACTGCATTCCAAGGGCAGGTTCGTGCGCATCACTTCGGCCGGCCTGCGAGAATCCCATCCGCACGACATCCAGATGACCGTCGAAGCACCGAACTATTCGGTCAAAGACTGACTCACCGACTGACTGAGGAAGATCAGATGCAGGACATCGGCCGCAGCAAGCGGGCCAAGAAGGCATTCAGCTTCGACGACATCACGATCGTCCCCTCGCGGCGTACGCGCGGTCAGGAGGAGGTCAATCTCTCCTGGAAGATCGACGCGGTGGAGTTCGAGTTCCCCATGATGGCCGCGCCGATGGACTCGGTGATGTCGCCCGAGACCGCGATCACGATGGGCCGCTGTGGTGGTCTGGGCGTGCTCAACCTCGAGGGTCTCTGGACGCGCTATGACGATCCCGAGCCGCTGCTCGCCGAGATCGCCGCGATCGAGGACAACGTCGAGGCCACGACGCGCATGCAGAAGCTCTATGCCGAGCCCATCAAGAGTGAGCTCATCACCGCGCGGATGCAGCAGATCCGCGACGCTGGCGTACCTGTCGCAGGTGCTCTCTCGCCCCAGAACACCGCCGAGTTCGCCCAGACCGTCGAGGCGGCCGGGGTCGACTTCTTCGTCATCCGCGGCACCACGGTCTCGGCCGAACACGTGTCCAGCGTCGTCGAGCCGCTGAACCTCAAGGAGTTCATCCACAAGCTCGATGTCCCGGTCATCGTCGGCGGCTGCGCGACCTATCAGGCCGCGCTCCACCTGATGCGCACCGGCGCGGCGGGCGTGCTCGTCGGTTTCGGCGGTGGCGCCACCCACGCGACCCAGGATGTTCTCGGAATCTCGGTGCCGATGGCGACCGCGGTGTCCGATGTGGCCGAGGCCCGCCGCGACTACATGGACGAGTCCGGCGGCCGCTATGTGCACGTGATCGCAGATGGGGCCGTGGGCCGCTCGGGCGACATCGCCAAGGCGATCGCCTGTGGTGCCGACGCGGTCATGGTGGGCGGTCCGCTGGCGCGAGCCACAGAGGCTCCCGGCCAGGGCTGGCACTGGGGCCCGGAGGCCTGGCATGCGGAGCTGCCACGGGGCGCGCGGGCGCGATTCCGTACGCTCGGCGCGCTGGAGGAGATCCTGCTCGGCCCCTCGCATGTGGCCGACGGCACCATGAACCTGGTCGGTGCGCTGCGGCGTACGCTGGCGACGACCGGATATACGGAAGTCAAGGAATTCCAGCGCGTGGAGGTCGTCCTCTCGTGACGGACAACGAGGCGCAGGACGAGCTCATCCGGCTTCGGGGCAGCATCGACAACCTCGACTCCGCGCTCGTGCATCTGTTGGCCGAACGGTTCAAGGTCACCCAGCGGGTGGGGGAGTTGAAGGCCGAACACGGCTTTCCGCCCGCCGATCCTGCCCGCGAGCAGCGCCAGATCGAGCGGCTGCGCGCACTGGCCCAGGACGCGCGGCTCGATCCGGAGTTCGCCGAGAAGTTCCTCAACTTCATCGTGCGCGAGGTCGTCCGTCACCACGAGCGCATCGCCGCGGAGCGGCAGCAGGACTGATACCAAGCAATGAAGAACGCGGGGTCCGGATAACCGGGCCCCGCGTTGTTTCGGGCAAGCAGGTGGTCAGGAGACCCGCACGTTGTCGATGCCCCAATACCAGTTGTTGCCGGCATTGAACATGCGGAACTCGAGCTTCATCCAGGTCGCGCCGGCCGGCACGGTGGCCGAACGAGTGACGGTCTGGTTCATGGCATCGCTGCCGTTGTTGTCGGTGTCGCCGGCCGGGCCGTATTTGACGAGCACCTGGCGGGAGCCGTCGGAGAAGACCGCGGTAACGGTCGCCCTCTGCGGGTCCTCCTGGAGATAGTGCGAGTCGAAGACCACCGTCCGGGTCTCACCGCCGTTGACCGCGATTTCGGGCGAGGCGAGGGTCGAGTCGAATCGGCCCTTTGAAGCAGGCGAGTTGCGGTCATCCCACTCGTCGGGATCGGCCACGGCAATGACACCGCTGCCGAGAGAGAACTTGTCCCGGTCCTGGTTGTCGGCGGCGACCCAGAACTCCGGAGTGGTGAAACTCCAGCCTTGCCACTCGGTCGTGCCCTGCGGCATGTCGGGGTTGTTGGTCACGGTCCAGCCGTTCGGTCCCTCGTGGGTCCAGCCCAGGAAGCTGATCTGCTCGTCCTTGGCGGGCTTCAGGTTGGGGGCGACCTGGAAGTCGACACTCGTCGTGCTGAGGGTGATCGGGCCCTCCGAGGTCAGCGTGACGGAGCCGGCAGCCGGTGTCGGTCCCCAGTTGCGGATGTTGACGTTCACGGTCGCCGGGTTGCCCGCAGACACTGCTTCGGGAGTCGCAGTGAGGGAGGCCAGTTCGAGGGCATCGGTGCGCACCTCGGCCGACCGGGCCGGACCCTTGTTGCCGAAGGAGTCGACCGGCGTGACCTGCAGGTCATAGGTCGCGCCCGGGGTCAGGGCGGCCAGATCGAATTCCAGACGGGTCGGCACCGGGTCGCGATAGAACTCCGAGAACGCAGTCGCGGTAATGTCAGGCGCGCCCGTGGCCCGGTTGATCGCCGTGCTGCTTGATCACCCACGGCTCGCCGGTCGGCCGGCCCGTGTGGATGTCGAGAGCCTGATGCAGGTCGCTCGCGCCTTCGACGATGTTGCCCTGCAGGCGACCCC
>CAZEVN010000062.1:2295-4266 GCA_964515145.1 uncultured Enemella sp. | reverse complement strand
AGAGCCTGATGCAGGTCGCTCGCGCCTTCGACGATGTTGCCCTGCAGGCGACCCCGCTCGAGCTCCATGTAATACAGCCCGTCGCCGGTGTTCACCGTGGTGAAGTCGGCCTGCATGATCGAGCGCGGGTCTTCCAGCGCATAGTGCGAGTGGCCCGAGAACGTGATGACCTGCGGATAGGGCTTCAGCGCGTCATACAGCGCCGGGTTCTCCGAGCCCCATTCCTCCGAGCCATAGACGGTGTCCTGGAGCGGGTAGTGGAAGAACACGAACATCGGGGCATTCTTGTCGACTTGCGCGGTCGCAGCGAGCTGATCGCGCAGCCAGGCGACGTCGTCGGCGGTGGCGCGGTAGTTGATGCCGATCAGGTGGAGGCCGTTGATCTCCAAGTGCTGGTTGAGCGACGACATCCGGGTGATGTCGAGGAACTGCCTGTCGGCAATCGCGGCGGGGAGCCCGCTGTAGTACTCGTGGTTGCCGGTGAGCAGCATGCGCTGGACATCATTGCCCAGGCCGCGATCAAGCAGGCCCATGAGCTTGTTCAGCTCATCCGCCCGGCCATAGTCGGTGAGGTCGCCGACGGCCACGAAGGCGTCCATGTCGGGGGCGAGTGCGTTGAACTGGCCGAGGGCGTTGGTGAGGGTCGCCGAAGTGGCCGACCCGGAGTTGATGTGGATGTCGGCAACGACCGGGAAGATCGCGATCGGCTCGTTGCCGCCACGCGGCGGCTTGGCGGCATGTGCGGGCTGGATGCTGAGGGCCAAGGCGGCCACGGCAGCGACGGTCACGAGGGCGCGACCGAAGAACCTGACGGAAGGCATCGTCGTCCTTTCGAGGAGGGGGACGATGTGAACGTAGGGACTATGTCCGGCGTGTCAGGTGGGAGTTGGGCGGGGGACAGGTGAATTCACGATGATCATTTGCGCTTCTGGTCAGCTGACTGACATCGCGGGCACCAATAGCTCAGGCGTTCCTGCCCGAATGGCCCGAAGCGCTCGACTTCGATCAGGGTGCCGCAGCGCCGACACGGCTTGCCGGGGCGTTCGAACACCCAGGCGCGCTGACCCGGGCGGTCGACTCCGGTGGTGACCTGGGTCGGCCGGGTGACGTTGGCCTGCAGCAGCAGCTGCGCGCGTGTGACGAGCCTGCGAAGGTCCGGGACCTCGCCCGCCGGCGTACGCGGATGCACACCCTGGAGGAAGCAGATCTCCGCGCGATAGAACGTGCCGATCCCGGCGAGGTTGCGCTGATCGAGCAGGGCCTCGCCGATGGTCCGGTCGGGATCGCTCGTCAGGCGGCGGAGCGCCTCGTCGGTATCCCAATCCGGGCCGAGCAGGTCCGGTCCCAGGTGGCCCACCACCTCGCGCTCGCGCGTTGTCTCGATCAGCTCGACGACCGGGAGTCGCAACCCGAAGGCCGTGCGTTCCCCGTTCCCGAGGACGACCCGGATCTGGTATGCCGGCCCGGGCGGCCGGTCGCGTGGGCCGACCACGCGCCAGGTGCCGTCCATGCGCAAATGCGTGTGGAGGGTGAGCCCGGAGTCGAACCGCGTCAGCTGATGCTTGCCGCGGGCGACGACCTCGATGACGGTCATTCCGGCGAGGGCAGCCGTCGCGTGCTGCGGCACCCGGAGCTCGGCCCTCGTGAGCGTACGCCCGGCCAGAGCGCTGTGCAGGGCTGCACAGGAGCGAAAGACGGTGTCACCTTCGGGCATCGATCCTCCCCTGTTTACCGGCTGTCAACCGATAGGCGATGCCGTGGACGACGACACCCAACGGGGCGAACAGGGGCATGGCAAGCCGGGAGACCGGGTAGTCGACACCGCTCCGGCGCAGCTCGCGCCTCGCCCACCACCAGAACGGCAAGGCGACGACAGGGGCTGTGGCGACACCGGAGGCGTACCCGCGGCGAAGCAGCGCGAGGCCCACGTGGGAGAACGTGTGCAGTCCGAATCCGTCGAGCAGGATGCGA
>CAZEVN010000062.1:0-2195 GCA_964515145.1 uncultured Enemella sp. | reverse complement strand
GGTTCCCATGGCCCCATCCTGCACCCGGAACGACACAGGGCGCCGCTCCGATCGGAGCGACGCCCTGGAAAGGCCCGGGATGGGTCAGTTGGTCAGGCCCTCGAAGAGGATCGTGGAGAGATAACGCTCACCGAACGACGGGATGATGACGACGATGGTCTTGCCGGCGTTCTCGGGGCGGTTGGCCACCTCGACGGCGGAGGCGATGGCGGCACCGGAGGAGATGCCCACGAGGAGGCCTTCCTCGGTGGCGGCGCGGCGGGCCCACTCGACGGCGGTCGGGGCGTCCTGCGGGAGGATCTCGTCGAGGATGTCGCGGTTGAGGATCTCGGGCACGAAGTTGGCGCCGATGCCCTGGATCTTGTGCGGGCCGGGCTGGCCACCGGACAGGATCGGCGATTCCTTGGGCTCGACCGCGACCATCTGGACCTCGGGCTTGCGCGACTTGAGGACCTCACCGACACCGGTGATGGTGCCGCCGGTGCCGATGCCCGCCACGACGATGTCGACCTTGCCGTCGGTGTCGTTCCAGATCTCCTCCGCGGTGGTCTTGCGGTGGATCTCGACGTTGGCCTGGTTGGCGAACTGGCGCACGAGCACCGCGCCCTCCTGGGAGCCGAGCTCCTCAGCCTTGTTGACCGCACCCTTCATGCCCTCGGAGCCCGGGGTCTGGACCAGCTCGGCGCCATAGGCGCGCAGCAGGGCCTTGCGCTCGGCCGACATGGTCTCGGGCATGGCCAGCACGACGCGATAGCCGCGAGCCGCACCCACCATCGCCAGGGCGATGCCGGTGTTGCCGGAGGTGGCCTCGACAATGGTGCCACCCGGCTTGAGCTGGCCGGAGGCCTCGGCGGCGTCGACCATCGCCACGCCGATCCGGTCCTTCACGCTGTTGGCAGGGTTATAGAACTCAAGCTTGGCCAGGACCGTCGCCGACGAGTCCCCGACCAGTCGGTTGAGGCGAACGAGGGGAGTGCGGCCGACCAGCTGGGTCACGTCGTCATAGATCGTCATAAGCCATAGGATTCCCCTATGGGGCTATTGGCCACAACCTCGTCCATTATGCGGACAGTCGTGTCACCTTGTGTTCATCTCGCGAGGCGGTTCGACTTGGCCGGAGTTGGTTGACTGTGGACCTGTGAGCACGAAGCGTACGCCCCGGCGATCCGCCCGCCGAGTCCTGGTGGGTGCGCTGCTGTTCGTTCTCCTGCTCATCGCCGCGTGTACGCCACCCCCTCCGCCGCCACCGCCGATCCCGCCGGACGGCTTCGTCGCCCTCGAGGCCTGGCAGGAGCGCCAGCGTGACTATCTGAGGCACGGCACGGACAAGCTCGATCGGCGCTCGCCGGAGAGCATCCTCGCGGCCCTCGCCCGCTCCGCGGCCGACGACGGCTTCCGCATCGACGCCAAGGAATTCACCCCGGGCGACCTGTCCGAGAAGCTCGCCCGCGTCGACGGCCATGTGGACACCAGCGACTTCGACCTCATGCGCCTCTGGTTGCTGTGGCGTGCCCACGGCGAGAGTCTCGGCCCCGAGACCCGGGCCGCGCTCGAGCAACGGATCATCGGTTTCCGTTATTGGTACACCGATCCACTCCCCAGCGGAGTCATCGACCACAAGTGGTTCTGGTCCGAGAATCACCGCCTCATCTCCCACACGCTCGAATACCTCGCCGGCTCGGCACTGCCCGATCAGCGCTTCGCGATCAGCGGCCGGACCGGGCGTACGCATGCGGACCGCGGTCGCGACCGACTCAACGCGTGGCTCGACGAGAAGGCCCGGTGGGGATTCTCGGAGTGGCACTCCGATGTCTACTATCCCGAGAACGTCCAGGCGCTGCTCCTGCTCAGTGAGTACGCCGAGCCGGCCCTCGCCGACCGCGCCCGAGCGCTGCTGGACGTGCTCTTCCTCGATTTCGCCCAGAGCCAGGTCGAGGGCAACTTCGGGGTCACGCACGGGCGTTCCTACATGAAGGACAAGTCCCGCGCGGCGGACCAGAACACGCGTGACATCATCCACTTCCTCTTCGACACCAACCCCGACGGCTATGCCCCGTGGGTCGATTTCGGGACGCTGCTGCTGGCTACGTCGACGACCTACCGCTTGCCCGCGGTGATCGAGGCCATCGCCACAGATCCCACGACGGCATTGACGACCCAGCGCATGGGCGTACCCCTCGACCCCACCCAGCCCG
>CAZEVN010000061.1:12323-20623 GCA_964515145.1 uncultured Enemella sp. | reverse complement strand
GCAGCCGCCGACATCGCCCTGTTCCGCGGGGATCTCGATCAGGCCGAGGAGCTGCTCGATCAGGCGGCCGTCATCCTTGAGTCGACCGAGCCCCAGGCCGATGTGATCACAACCTGGCATCTGGGAAGGTTGCGTCTCCTGCAGGACCGACCCGAGGAAGCCTGGGCGATCGTCGAACGGTTCCTGGCAACGACTCCGGTCAGTCACCCTTCCTCAGGTTGGCAGGTCCTGGCCCTCGGGCGAGCGATCCTTGCCGCGCTCGGTAGTCCCGACCCCGCCCGCCTGGCGCTGCTCGAACGCGTGGCCGCTGGGCTGCCGGAGACGGCGACAGTGCCGATGCTCCGCAGCTGGTACGCCGCAGAGGCCTCGGGTGCGATGTCCGATTGGCTGGCGATGCAGGAGGTGAACCCCGAGCTCAGATCGACGTGGGTCACGCTGTGGGTTCACCTGCGCTGTGCCGAGGCAGCCGTTCGGGAGGGCGACCCGGAAGTAGCGCGGGCTCAACTGGAGGTCGGGCTCGACGTGGCGAACCGCCGTGGGGCCGCATGGTTCATCGCGCGGCTTCAGGACCTCGAATCGAAACTCCCGAGGACAGAGGCCGCTGCGGGATCAGCCCGCCCCGGCGGCCTGACCAACCGGGAGCAGGAAGTCCTCGCCCTCGTCGCCGAGGGTCGTAGCAACGGTGAGATCGCGAAGACTCTGTTCGTATCCACCAAGACTGTCAGCGTCCACGTGAGCAACATCCTCGCCAAGCTCGGCGTCGGCTCCCGCACCGAGGCCGCGGCCTGGGCCTATGCCGAGGGACTCAACGGGGACGGGGCCGGGCGAGCAACCGACCGATGACGTAGGCGTAGGCCACGCGAGCAACGATTCCGACGACAGGGTCGGCCACCGCGCTCGCACCCCACACGCGGATGAGCTGCCGCCAGCGCACGGAACAGGCAGAGTCCCCGCGCGGGGTCACCACCAGTTCGATCTCGCCGCGGATCCACCTGCCGGTCTTCCGGATGCGACACCGCCCGGGCCCACCGCCTGGCTCCGCGTACGCCTCGATCACCATCGCGTCGTCGAACCCGACCGGCCCGAACCCGGTCCTGGCCACGATCCGGCTCCCCGCGGCAACCCCGTGATGCCGAACAATGGTGAACGGGATCAGTTCCGTATGGGCATCGAGATCCAGGATCCGACGGAAGGCCTCCGCGGCGGGCAGCTCGGGCTCGAGGCGGATCTCGAAGCCGGCCATCAGCGCAGTTTCTTCTCCAGGCGCTTGCGCTCGAACCAGTTGGGGTGGCGGATGGTCAACGACCCGGCGCCCATGGATCCGTTGGCCACGATGATCGGGCGGCCCATGGTCGGCTCGCCCGGCACTTTCACATAGATCGAGCCCCAGGACTTCTTCACGCCATTGGCATCGGCGGCCCAACCCTCCGGGACGACCACGGTGATGGAACCCAGGTCACCCTCGACCCACAAGTGGATGACCTGGTGTGGAGTGAAGGCCTCGGTGCAGTCCACCTTGATCGAGCCCATGCCTCCGCGGAGTCGAAGGAACTGCGGGATCTCCCACGCGCCCTCCCTCTTCTCCGACGACCAGCCGGCATCCAGGACCAGCGGATTGTCGGGGGTGGAGCCGATGGGACCATGCTGTCGACTCAGTGCCGCAGCCCACTCGTTCTGCGCCACCGGCGCGCCCGTCGGCTCACGCTGCGCCAGCGCGTCCCCGGCGGCGCCCATGGCGGCGGCATAGTCGGCGGACGGTCGCGTGATCGGCAGGTCCTCCACCACGTCGTCGAGATCACCGAAGGTGCGCGCTGCATGGGTCGCCTCGATGCGGGTGGCCAACTCGTCGTCGCTGAGACGACCATCGGCGTACGCCTGCTGCAGGGCCGCGATGACCCGATCGCGGTCGGCATTCCCGGCGCGCATCTGTGTGGGATCTGTCATGGAAACCACCCTATGAGTTCCGGGTCTATCGGGCGGGCTGCCGGTCGCGCTTGAAGCCCGACAGGAGCATCGTGACCAGGCTGATGATGATCGATCCGAAGAGCGCCGACCAGAACCCGTCGACATGGAACCCGAGCGACAACTGCCCGGCGATCCACGACGCGGCCAGCAGCATCCAGGCGTTGACGACCCAGATGAACAGGCCCAGCGTCAGCACGATGAAGCAACCGGTGAGCGTCGCCACGATCGGTTTCACGATGGAGTTCACGAGCCCGATGATCGCCGCCACGATGAGAAGAGTGAGCGCCTGGCGGCCGAATCCTGCATCTGTGACCGTGATCCCGGGGACGATCCAAGCGGCCACGGCGACAGCCAGAGCGGTGATGACCATGCGCATGAGGGTCTGCATGCGTCCAGCCTTCCCTGCTCCGGGGGGCCGAACCCATCGGGCACACCCCCGGCTTGCCCCCGATTCACGATTATTGACTTCTCTAGGTCATGTCGAAGACGATCTAAGAGACGGTTATCGGGCAGGGATACTTCGAGGGAGCCGGTAATTTCGGACATTCGAGGCACTTTGCCCCCACCCCATACCCCTTCGAATGTCCGATTTTCCCCGGGGTGCCGGAGTAGCCCCCGTCATCTCTCCGACACATCCGGGCCCTAGGGTCGACTCCATGCCCTTGAATGACGTGGAGACCAACGCCGACGACCCGATCAGCGGCGAGCTGCGCTCGGATGTTCGCCGCGTTTCGACAATGCTCGGCCAGTCCCTCGTGCGCCACCACGGGCAGGGGCTCCTCGACCTGGTCGAACAAGTCCGCCTCACCACCAAGGACAGCAAGAGCGGCGACCCTGATGCCGCCGACCGGGTTCGGGAACTCCTGGCCGGTCTCCCGCTTCCGCAGGCCACCGAGCTCGTCCGCGCGTTCACCACCTATTTCCATCTCGCCAACGCCGCCGAGCAGGTCCACCGCGTCCGCTCTCTCGCCACTCGCTCCGACGACACGGACTGGCTCCCCGCTGCGATCGCCGACATCGTCGAGAAGGGCGGCCCGGAGCTCCTGGCCGAAGGCGTACGCTCCCTCGACGTCCGGCCCGTGTTCACGGCCCACCCGACCGAGGCCTCCCGCCGCAGCATCCTGACCAAGCTGCGCGACCTTTCCGATGAGCTGGCCGAACCGACCGAGCCCGATACACTCACCCGCCGTCGCCAGGACCGCCGTCTCGCTGAGCTGATCGACCTGATCTGGCAGACCGACGAGCTGCGCCTCACCCAGCCGACGCCGCTCGACGAGGCCCGCAACGCGCTCTACTACCTCGCCGAGGTCTTCACCGAAACACTCCCCGAACTGCTCGCCGACTTCGCCGATCTGCTGTCCGACCACGGCGTACGCCTCGACCCCACCCGACCCAGTCTCCGCCTCGGCTCGTGGATCGGCGGCGACCGCGACGGCAACCCCAATGTCACGCCGGAGGTCACCGAGGAGATCCTGCGCCTGCAGTTCGAGCGGGCGCTCGAGCTTGCCCTGCAGATCGTCGACGCACTCATCCTGGAGCTCTCCGCCTCCACCGCCGTCGTGCTCGTGTCGACCGAACTCAAGGAATCCCTCGCCGCCGACCTGGCTCTGCTCGACCTCGCCCCCCGCCTCCTTGCCTTCTATGAGCCCGAGCCCTATCGCCTGAAGCTCAGTTGCATGCGGGTCAAGCTCCTCAACACCCGGACCAGGGTCGAGACGGGCGCGCCGCATGAGCCGGGCAAGGACTACGCCGGCATCGAGGGCCTCATCGACGAGCTTGGTCTGATCGCCGACTCCCTGCGTACCCACGGCGACTCCCTCACCGCCGACGGCCGCGTCGCGATCGCGGCGCAGACCCTCGCGGTCAGCGGCCTCCACCTCGCGACGCTTGACGTCCGCGAACACGCCGAGAAGCATCACGACGCGCTCGGGCCGTTGGTCGATGCGGTGGGCGGTTTGCCGAGGGCGTACGCCGAGTTGTCCCGCGGCGGACGTCTGCGCGCGCTGGCCGCCGAGCTTGAATCCCGCCGACCGCTCCTGACCTGGCAGGCCCCGCGCGGCCGCGTCTTGCAGGTGTTCGACGAGATTCGCCGTGCGCAGCGGGCCTATGGCAAATCCGTCGTCGAGACCTACATCATCTCGATGACCCAGGGCGCGGATGACGTCCTCGCCGCCGCGGTTCTCGCCCGCGAGGCTGGGCTCCTCGATCTCAACCCGGGCGCCGAGCCGTTCGCCGACATCGGGTTCGCCCCGCTGCTGGAGACCATCGAGGAACTCCGGGGCGCCGAGGACCTGCTCGACGAGCTCCTGTCCACCCCGGCCTATCGCGATCTGGTACGCCTCCGCGGCGACGTGCAGGAGGTCATGCTCGGCTACTCCGATTCCAACAAGCAGGCCGGCGTGCTCACCAGCCAGTGGGCGATCCACCGGGCGCAGCGGGCGCTGCGTGATGTCGCGGCCAAGCACGGCGTACGCCTCCGGTTGTTCCATGGCCGCGGCGGCTCGGTCGGCCGTGGCGGTGGCCCGACCTATGACGCGATCATGGCCCAGCCGTTCGGCGTACTCGCCGGCGAGATCAAGTTCACCGAACAGGGCGAGGTCATCTCCGACAAGTATTCGCTCCCGGCCCTGGCCAAGGAGAACCTGGCGCTGTCGCTGGCGGCGGTGTTGCGGGCGAGTACGCTCCACCGCGATCAGGTCGTCCCGCCCGCCGACCTGAAGCGCTGGGGCGAGGTGCTCGATGTCGCGAGCGACGCGGCGTTCAATCGCTATCGCGCGCTGGTGTCGGATCCGGACCTGCCGGCGTACTTCGTCGCTGCCACGCCCGTCGATCAGCTCGGCGCGCTCAACATCGGTTCGCGCCCGTCGAAACGCCCCGACAGTGACGCCGGCCTGGAGGGGCTGCGCGCGATCCCGTGGGTGTTCGGCTGGACGCAGACGCGGCAGATCGTCCCGGGTTGGTATGGCGTCGGCTCCGGCCTCAAGGCCGCCCGCGAGGCTGGTCACGAGGACGACCTCAAGGCGATGCTCGAAGGCTGGGGGGTGTTCGCGTCCGTCATCTCCAACGTCGAGATGACCGTCGCCAAGACCGACCTCGCGATCGCGTCACACTATGTGAACTCCCTCGTGCCCGAGGAGCTCCGCCACCTCTTCGACGACATCAGGACGGAGTTCGCGCTGACCGTCGAGGAGCTCAAGCGCCTCACGGGCGAGGACCATCTCCTCGACGACCAGCCGGCGCTGAAGCGGACGTTCGCGGTGCGGGATCAATACCTCGACCCGATCTCCCATCTCCAGGTCGAGCTCTTGCGCCGCCTGCGCGCGGGCGAAGTCTCCGATGACGACAGGGCCGCCTTCCAGCGCGCGCTGCTCATCACCGTCAACGGCGTCGCCGCGGGTCTGCGCAACACGGGGTAGCGATACCGGTTTGGTATCATCGGTCCATGGCTATGACCTTGCGACTCACGCCCGAAGACGAACGCGTCCTCGCGCAGCTTGCGGAGGAAGACGGCATCAGCCGTCAGGAGGCAACGATCCGGGCGATTCACGAGGTCGCTGCCCGACGCGGACATGAGCGGAACGTAAGGGCCCTGTCGGCGTCGGCGCGGGAACGTTATGCCGACCTGCTCGAGCGCCTCGGCCAGTGACGGTCTTCCTCACTCTGGAGGACCTGCTCACCCTCGTGGAGGATCTCGGAGTTGGGCCAATCCGGGACCTCGGGCTGCTCGAGTCCGCAGTCAGGCGGCCGATGACGTCGGTGTGGGGTCAGGAGGCCTATCCCGATCTCGACGCGAAGGCCGCGGCCCTGCTGGATTCACTCGTTCGCAACCATGCGCTGGTCGATGGCAACAAGCGTCTGGGTTGGTTGAGCACAGTCGTGTTCTATGGCCTCAACGGGATCAACCTGGACGCCGTCGATGATGATGCGTACGCCCTGGTCGTCGAGATCGCGAGTGGCGCCAAACTGGAGATCACTGACGTAGCCCGGTCGCTCGCAGGATGGTGTGGACAGATCTGACTTGGTCTGCCGAGCAGCTCCAGATCAGCTGCTCCGGCTGCGGTAGCGACAAGTTCCGGGTGCGCTTGGACGACGAGGAGGGTTGTGCCGTTCGCACCTGTACCGGCTGCGATACGACCAGCTTCGTCTTCGACTCCGAAGACTTCGTTGAAGATGCCGACTTGGGGGACGCCGCCTGTCCCTGTGGGGGAGAGGTCTTCAATGTCGCCGCAGGGTTTGCGCTCCACGACGATGGCGATGTCCGTTGGGTCTACCTAGGCCTCCGGTGCGTCCTCGACGGTGTCCTCGGTTGTTACGCGGACTGGCAGATCGACTACAGCCCTACGAGCCATCTGTTCGAGCAGATATGACCAGAACGTCCTTAAATCACACGCGTGTGATTCTCCACAGGCTGTGGATAAACCTGGGGATCAATCGACTCGAAGACGCTCGGTGAGTTCACGCACGGTCCGCTCCCGGGCGAGGTCGCGGTCGGTCGGCTCACTCGCATACGCCCCGGCCACCGGCTGGATCATGACCTCGTCGACGCCATGCTGCTGAGCCAACAAGCGAATGCCCTCGGCGACGCGGTCGGGCGTACCCACGAACCAGGACGCCGAAAGCTGCGCCAGCCCGGTCTCCGACAGCGGCCACTCGGTGCCACGGGCCTCTTCGACGGTCAGCATCGACACGAGCGGCTTGCCCGTGCGCAGGCAGGCCATCTGATACTGGAACGGCAGCGACAGTTCGCGGGCCTCTTCCTCGGTGTCGGCCACGATGGCGTTGACGGTGAGGAAGGTCCTGGGCGCGCCCTCGCCGGCGTACCCCTCCCGATAGAGCCGCAGCGCCTCCGCCGTGCCGTGGCCCGAGAAGTGATGCGCGAAGACATAGGGGAGCCCGAGCTGTGCGGCCAACCGCGCGGAATAGTCCGACGAGCCGAGCAGCCACACCGGCGGTGCCTCGGCGGCGCGCGGAGTGGCGCGGATATCGAAGGTACGCCCCGCGACCTGCACCTTTGCCCCCTCCGGGGACATGTACGCCATCACCTGCTGCACATAGTGCGGGAAGTTCCGCACGATCTCCTCGTCGCCGGCGCCGTTGCGCAGGGCCCACGTGGTGACGGGGTCGGTGCCGGGGGCACGGCCGATGCCGAGGTCGATGCGATCGGGGTACGCCGCATGGAGCGCGGCGAACTGTTCAGCGACCACCAGGGGAGCATGGTTCGGGAGCATGACGCCCCCCGACCCGACGCGGATCCGCTCGGTGACGCCCGCGAGCATCGCGATCAACACGGGCGGATTGGTCGATGCGACCGACTCAGTGTTGTGGTGCTCGGCGACCCAATAGCGCGTACATCCCGAATCCTCGGCCACCCGGGCCAGCGACCTGGCGGCGGTGAACGCGTCGGCGCTGGTCTGGTTGGTGCGAACGGGCAGGAGATCGAGCACGGACACGGCGAGAGGGTTCGTCATGTCTGCCCCAACCAGCGCGTCAGCCCGGCTATTCCCTGCGATGCAGGACTATTCGGCAATCTGGAAAATTCAGTAGACAACCCAATACGAAGACATCGGTCACTGAGCCAGCGGTGGCAGCTTCTCGCCCCAGGTGACCTCGCCATAATGCATGCCGAAGTGTCCCGCACGATGATCGGCCACGTAGTGCCAGAGCGTCCGCGCGACAGTCCGGAACGACAGCTCCTCCCAGGGGATGTCATCCAGCGCGAAGAGCTTGCACTCAATGGTCTCCGGACCCGGGTCGAAATCGGTGTCGAGGAGGGTGGCGCGCCAATAGAGATGCACCTGCTGGGCGTGGGGCACGTCAAACACCGAATAGAGCGGGCCGAGCTCGATCCGGGCGCCGGCCTCCTCGCAGGTCTCGCGTCGGGCTCCTTCGGAGCTCCCCTCGCCGGCCTCGAGAAAGCCTGCCGGCAGGGTCCAGAAGCCCTTGCGCGGCTCGATATTGCGCAGGCACAACAGCACCTGCGACCCCTGCCAGATCGGCACCGTCCCCACGACATTGATCGGATTCACATAGTCGATGAACCCACAAGCCGGGCAGACCGCGCGTTCGCGATCCTCCATCGGCGGAATGCGGCGCTCCATGGGCGTACCGCAATCCCGGCAGAACTTCGCCTCGGGTCTCGACATGCTCGCAGTCTAGAGTCCGGGTCTGCCATAACCACGGGGGAGGCAGAATCCAGGTGTGACCAACGAACAGCGTCCCAGTCGCCAACTCGAAATCGCGGGCATCGTCTGCGTGGTGCTCGGCATCCTCGTGGTGATCTTCGACGGCGGTGCCGTCCTTCGCGTCCTCGGCGGAATCCTCATCGCGATCGGCGC
>CAZEVN010000061.1:0-12223 GCA_964515145.1 uncultured Enemella sp. | reverse complement strand
AACGAAGAGCTCGGATTGCCGGACCGGTTCGACGCGTCGTTCCGTTGGCTCGACTCTGAGGAGCCGAGCGAGGCCGACTGATCAGCGGCGACCGTGGTACGGCCGCAGGGCGTCGGCCGGGATCTGGCCGAAGCTGCCGGACTGATAGTCCTCGATCGCCTTGATGACCTCGTCGCGGGTGTTCATCACGAACGGGCCGTAGTGGAAGACCGGCTCGCCGATCGGCTGGCCGCCGAGCAGGAGCAGCTCGAGCGCGGGGGACTTGGAGTCCTGCTGCTCCGAGGCAGTGAACGTGATGCGGTCACCGTCGGCCAGCACAGCCAGGTTGCCCTCGCTGATCGGCCGCTGCTGGACACCGACGGCGCCCTTGCCGGACAACACATAGGCCAGAGCGTTGAAGTCCTTGCGCCACGGCAGCGAGAGCTGCGCGCCGGGCTGGACGGTCGCGTGGGCCATCACGATCGGCGTATGCGTCGAGCCCGGCCCCTGGTGCCCCTCGATCTCACCGGCGATGATCCGGACGAGCGCACCGGCATCGGGCGTCGTCACCAGGCCGACACGGTCGCCGGTCAGGTTCTGATAGCGGGGGGCGATGAACTTGTCCTTGCTCGGCAGGTTCACCCAGAGCTGGATGCCGTGAAACAGGCCGCCGGAATCGACGAGTTCCTTGGGCGGGGTTTCGATGTGGAGTACGCCGGCGCCGGCGGTCATCCACTGCGTCGCGCCGTTCTCGATCATGCCGCCGCCACCGTGGGAATCCTGGTGCTGGAAACGGCCGTCGATGATGTAGGTCACGGTCTCGAACCCGCGGTGCGGGTGCCAGTCGGTGCCGCGGGGCTCGCCCGGGGCGTACTCCACCTCACCCATCTGGTCCATGTGGATGAACGGGTCGAGCAGCTCGGTCGGCGTGCCGGCGAACGCGCGGCGCACGGGGAAGCCCTCACCCTCGAACCCCTGCGGGCCCTTGCCGACGGTGATGACCTTGCGTTCGGTCGCGTCGGGAGCAGCGGGGGACAGGCGGGGCAGTGTCAGGGTGTCGGCGGTCACGGCGGGCATGGCGTGTCCTTTCGAGCGTTCGGTTGATCGGTACGCCAGGGCTAACAGTTGATGCGTCAACTATATTCCATGCCCTCAGTTGCCGTCACGCTCGTCCTGTTGGGACATGAATTCCTCCCACCGCTGATCCCAATACGTATCAGCTCCCGCGTCCGGGGAGGTCAGCGGCTCGGACTGCCGCTCGTGGGCAGCGTCCTCATGGAGGCCCTCGCGCAGGTCGCGGACGATGCGGGAACCCTCACGCCAGGACAGCCCGAAGCGCCGCAGGATCAGCCAGTGGGGCAGAAACGCCGAGGCGAAGAACAGCAGGCCGACCACGATGCCGGGGACCGAGAAGTTGCCGTGGGAATCGAAGAACTGCACGCCCGGCATCTCCGCACCCAGGAGGGCCAGCAGGAGCTGGACCAGGGTCCAGACGCTCACATAGACCGCGAGGCTGGCGAACGCATTGACCTGGCTGTCGCGCAGGAGCAGGACCTCGTCCCGTGACAACTTCCGCATGGCCGGCCCCCAATCCCTGTGTGGGATTACAGCCTAGGCGGCGATCCCTACCCCCGCAGTCGCAACCGGGCGTTCGGCATGGGCGGCGCGGGGATGGGAGCCGGCGTACCAGCAGGGAAAGGACCGAAATCGCCGAGCTTGTCGGTGGTGGTGATCTCGTGCTGGTACGCCTCCCGGAACGCCACGATCTCGTCATGGGACCGGCCGATGAAGTTCCACCACATCACGATCTGTTCGCCGAAGGGCTCGCCGCCGATGAGCACGGCACGCAGGTCTTCGGCGCCTGCAACGATCTCGAGCGACTCCGCACCTGCTTCGACGAACCCGAGGTCGCCGCGGTTGAGCTCCTGGCCGTCGAGCGCGGCCAGACCGGTGTCGACGAGCAGCGCGTGCTCGTGGGCCGGGTTCACCGGAAGAGTCAGCTTCGTCCCGGCGGGCAGGCGGATCTCGGCGCCGATCAGCTCGGTCGGGGTCTCGACCGGAGAGGTGGAACCGAGCAGCGAGCCCAGGAACACGAGGATCTCGCCGCCGTCGGGCAGCGCGACCGGCTCCGGGCGATAGTGATCGAACCGGTTGTCACCCAGGCGGGCGTGGTCGGGGAGAGCGAACCAGAGCTGTACGCCGTGCAGGACGTCGGTCTCGGGCGTGGAGAACTCGGAGTGGGTGATACCGCGGCCGGCGGACATGAGGTTGAGCTCGCCGGGGCGTACGCGTGCGGAGTTCCCGCCCGAATCCAGGTGGTCGATCTCGCCGGTGAACAGCCAGCTCACGGTGGCCAGGCAGGTGTGCGGATGGCGCGCGACCTCCATGCCACCCGTGTCGGCCACGTGATCCGGGCCGTAATGATCGAGGAAACACCACGCGCCCACCAGCGAGCGGTTGCGGGTCGGCAGGGTCCGTCGGACGGTCATCGCGCGCAGTCCGCCCAGGGGCACCTCGCGCGGAGTAATCAGTTCAGTCACATGGCCAGTATGCGCCCGGAAACGCCGCATCGCGGCCCACCCGAAGGTGAACCGCGATGCGAGCGGGGCTGATGCTTCTGGGTTGAGAGCCGAAGCTCTCGGATCACATGCGCTCGAAGATGACGGCGATACCCTGACCGCCGCCGACGCACATGGTGACGAGCGCATACTTGCCCTCGATGCGCTTGAGCTCATAGAGCGCCTTGGTGGCGATGATCGCGCCGGAGGCACCGATCGGGTGACCCAGGGCGATGGCGCCGCCGTTGACGTTGGTCTTCTCGGGATCGAGGCCGAGTTCCTTGGCCACGGTGCAGGCCTGGGCCGCGAAGGCTTCGTTCGACTCGATGACATCGATATCTTCCAGCGCGATGCCGGTCTTGTCGAGGACCTTCTTGACGGCCGGGACGGGACCATAACCCATGATGGCGTGGTCGACGCCGGCGACGGCATACCCGACGATCTTGGCGATCGGGGTCTGGCCGTTCTTGGCGGCTACCTCGGCGTCGGCGAGCACGAAGAACGCAGCGCCGTCGTTGATGCCGGAGGCGTTGCCGGCCGTGACGGAGCCGTCCTTCTTGAAGGCCGGGCGCATCTTGGCGAGGGCCTCGATGGTCACGCCGGCGCGCGGGTGCTCATCGGTGTCGAAGACGGTCTCGCCCTTGCGGGACTTCAGGGTGATCGGGACGATCTGCTCGGCGAAGCGGCCCTCGGCGATGGCGGCGGCGGCGCGCTCCTGGCTCTGCAGTGCGAGCTGGTCCTGCTCCTCGCGGGAGAGGGAGTACTGATCAGCCAGGTTCTCGGCGGTGATGCCCATGTGGCCGACGCCGAACGGGTCGGTCAGCGCGTTGACCATGGAATCGTGCAGGTTGGCGTCGCCCATGCGGGCGCCCGAGCGCATGGCCGGAGCCATATAGGTGCCGCGGCTCATGACCTCGACGCCACCACCGATGGCGTAGTCGTAGTCACCGAGCTCGATCTGCTGGGCGGAGGTGACGATGGCCTGGAGGCCGGAGGCGCACAGGCGGTTGACCTGCATGGCGACGGAGGTCTCGGGCAGGCCGGCCTGGACGGAGGCGACCCGGGAGACGTAGGCATAGCGGGGCTCAGTGGGGATGATGTTGCCGACGGTGGCGTACCCGATCTGGTTGGGATCGACGCCAGAGCGCTCGATGGTTGCCTTCATGACCTCGGCAGCCAGGTCGATGGGCTCCATGCCGGACAGGGAGCCACCGAAGGTGCCAACGGCGGACCGAGCGGCGGCAAGGACGACGACCTCACGCTTTTCCATGATTGTTGCCTCCCAAAGGCGTTGCGTTGCTAACGGAAAAGATCCTGTCGCAAACGAAGCTAACACCCGCACCCGTCCCACATCCGGTGATTGAGTAACCTGATCGGCCCACGTGTGCCCTCCGTCCTGCGGGAGATGGAAAGATGGGCGTGTACGCCCGAATCGAGGAGGAACGATGGCCGAATTCGCCTACGAGGATCTCTTGCCCATCGGCGAGGATCACACGCCGTGGCGCAAGCTCACCGACGAAGGCGTACGCCTGGTCGAGGGCCCGGGCGGGCGTACCTTCCTCGAGGTCGAACCGGAGGCCCTCCGCCTGCTGACCGAGACGGCCATGCACGACATCGCCCATTATCTCCGCCCGGCCCACTTGGCCCAGCTGCAGAAGATCATGGACGACCCCGAGGCCTCCAACAACGACAAGTTCGTGGCGCTCGACCTCCTCAAGAACGCCAACATCGCCGCGGGCGGCGTCCTCCCCATGTGCCAGGACACCGGCACCGCCATCGTCATGGGCAAGCGCGGCCAGCATGTCCTGACCCCCGGCGTCGACGAGGAGCCGATCTCGCGCGGGGTCTATGACGCCTACACCAGGCTCAATCTCCGCTATTCGCAGAACGCGCCCGTCACGTTCTTCGAGGAGAAGAACACGGGCTCCAACCTGCCGGCCCAGATCGAGTTGTACGCGGACACCATCAACGGCCACGAGAACACCTACAAGTTCCTGTTCATGGCGAAGGGCGGCGGGTCGGCCAACAAGTCCTACCTGTATCAGGAGACCAAGGCGATCCTGAACCCCGACAAGATCCTGCCGTTCCTCGAGGAGAAGATCCGATCGCTCGGCACGGCGGCCTGCCCGCCCTATCACCTCGCGATCGTGGTGGGCGGCACGTCGGCGGAGTTCGCGCTGAAGACGGCGAAATATGCCTCGGCGAAATATCTCGACAACCTCCCCGCGACGGGCAATGCCGCCACCGGCCGCGGTTTCCGCGACCACGAGATGGAGGAGAAGGTCTTCGAACTCACGCGCACGCTCGGCATCGGCGCGCAGTTCGGCGGGAAATACTTCTGCCATGACGTACGCGTGATCCGCCTCCCGCGCCACGGTGCCTCGCTGCCGGTCGCGATCGCGGTGAGCTGTTCCGCCGACCGTCAGTGCCTGGGCAAGATCACCCCGGAGGGCGTGTTCATCGAGCAGCTGGAGTTCGAGCCCGCGCACTATCTGCCCGAGACTGTTTCCGATGATCTCGGCGGTGACGTCGTCGACATCGACCTCAACCGTCCGATGGCCGACATCCTCGCCGAGCTCACCAAGCACCCGGTGAAGACCCGCCTCTCCCTGACCGGCCCGCTGATCGTCGCCCGCGACATCGCGCACGCCAAGATCAAGGAGCGGTTGGACGCGGGCGAGGAGATGCCGGCGTACCTCAAGGACCATCCCGTCTATTACGCCGGTCCCGCGAAGACGCCCGAGGGCATGGCGTCCGGCTCGTTCGGCCCGACGACCGCGGGTCGCATGGACTCCTATGTCGATCAGTTCCAGGCCGCGGGGGGGTCGATGGTGATGCTCGCCAAGGGCAACCGCTCGCAGCGGGTCACCGATGCCTGCAACGCCCACGGAGGCTTCTATCTCGGTTCGATCGGTGGCCCGGCCGCGCGCCTTGCGCAGGACTGCATCAAGAAGGTCGAGGTCGTCGAATACGAAGAACTCGGCATGGAGGCGGTCTGGAAGATCGAGGTCGAGAACTTCCCGGCGTTCATCGTGGTCGACGACAAGGGCGAGGACTTCTTCGCCGCGGTCTCCAAGCCGGTGGCCATGACCATCCCGGTTCGTGAAGGGATCGCGCCGAAGCAGAAGGCCTGAAAAGAGTGAGGCCCCGGCCGGAGCCGGGGCCTCATGAAGTTGATGGCTCATCCCCCAATGCAGCCATCCATGAGTCATCCTAGGAAGGGGACCTCCGAAGAGGCCAGTCCTCAATTATGAGGGCATCGAGAGACAGGAATGGAAGACGTGGAGCAGCACGCGATCGGCCTGGTGGATGACCACTTCGCCGTTTCACTCGGGATCACGGCCCTTCTGGAAGAAACCGAAGACCTCCGGCTCGTGGCGACAGGCCGCAATGTCCCGGAGCTGTTGGAGCAGAATCAGCGCCTGGATCTCGTCCTGCTCGACCTGAGCCTGGCCGATCGGTCGATGCCCGAGGACAACGCCAAGGCCCTGGCCGAGGTCGGCATTCCGTCGCTGGCCTTCACCTCGGGTGAGAACGCCTATCTGATCCGTTCGGCTGCGAAGGGCGGCGTACGCGGGATCGCGCGCAAGTCCCACACCCCCGAAGAACTCATCGCCCGCATCCGCAGCTGCCTGCGCGACGATGCCGACGCGCTCAGCAACGAGTGGGCCGCGGCGGTCGACTCCGATCCGGGGCTCGATGCCGTCGGCCTGTCGGAGCGCCAGCGCGAGGTGCTCGAGCTCTTCGCCTGTGGAGAGTCCGCCAAGCGGGTGGCCACCCAGACGGGTCTCTCGATCACCACGGTCAATGACTATCTGCTGCGCATTCGGGCCAAGTATGCCCAAATGGGCCGGGCCGCCCACACCAAGGTCGACCTCTACAAGCGGGCTGTGGAGGACGGCGTACTGCCGCCGCCGGCGCGGGAGTGAGTGCCGCCGCCGGGCTCGCGCCCAGCCAACACCGGGCGATCGGGCTGACCCTTGGGGCGCTCTATGGATTTCATGCGCTCCGCGGTCTGCTGACCCATGGCGGGACCGACGACACGTTCGAGTGGGCGATGCAGGCGTTGTCGACGCTTGCGTGGATGCCGGGCGTACTCGCCCTGATCGCCTTCATCGCCAATCGCGTCGAGCTGGGACGGGTCTTCCTTGCGGTTGCGGCCTGCACCTATCCGATCGCAGTGGCACTCTGGCCGATGGTCGCCCATCCGGGCAGCCCCGACTCGCGCCTCGATTTCTGGATCCATCAGATTCCTGGGCTCGCGGCGGTGGCAGCGATCGTCACGTTGCCTTTGTGGGCTGCGATCATCAGTCTTTTCTTCAACTGCCTGCTGGTCGAGATCGTGATGTGGCAGATCCTGGTGGTGACCACTTGGGATGTTTCGATCGTCCGCTTCGTCTTCGCGATCGCCTATTCGGGCTTCTTCTTTGTGCTCATGCTGTTCCTGATCGCCAAGATCAATTCGACGAATCGCGTGCTGGCACGCACCGCGCGGGAGCAGGCCGAAGCCGGGATGCTCGAGGCGCGCGACGCCGAGATCGACAGGCTCGACCGTCTCACCCACGATTTCGTGCTGTCCCTGTTGTCGTCGGCGGCTGAGGGGGTGCCGACCGACAAGCTGCGGGTCCAGGCCGAGGCAGCCCGCCGGCAGCTGACTCCGGTGCAGGCCGAGGCCGAGAACACCTCGCTCTTCCTGGAGGTCATCGACCGGATCACTCGGCGCTGCGGCCGCGACGGGGTGCCGGTCACCCTCGCCCAGAGCGGTATCCCCGAGGACAGCGTCATGCCGCGCTTGACCGCGATCGAGCTGGAGGCCGCCGTGGCCGAAGCCGTCCGCAACACGGTGCGGCACGCCACCGAGCCCGGTCGGGTCGAGATCCTGCTCGACGGGCCCCGGATTCAGGTGGTCATCAGCGATGACGGACCCGGCTTCGATCCCACCCGCATCCGGACCCGCCTCGGGGTGACCCAGAGCATCCTGCACCGGATGAACTCGCTCGAGGGTGGCAGTGCGACCGTGGATTCCGCCCCCGGTCGCGGGACGATCGTGACGATCGCGTGGGAGCCGTCATGACGACGGGTACGCCCGGGACCGCGCCCGAGCGCTGGGTTCGTTGGCGGGCGTTCATGCATCGCGTGGCCCCGCCCCATCGGGAGCCCCCGCTGGCACCTTTCCCGGGTTGGGGCTGGTTCCTGGCTCAGTTCGGCTTTGCGCTCGCGCTCACCCTGGGCAACTGGGACAACTACTTCCACCCCTGGCTCGTGCTGCTGGTCGCGGTGCCGCTGTCGGCGTTCGTGGCCGCCGCGCCGCTGTCGACGAGGCTGGGCCGGACCCGGTGGGCCCGCCTGGTGAGTCTCGGCTGGTTCCCGGTGCTGGCGCTGGTGGGCAGCCAGGTGAAGACCCCGGTCGGGGAGTTGTCGGTGCTCTGGCCGGCGACGTCCGCCACCCTGGCCCTGGCGCTGCTGACGATGATCGGCTGGGTGCGCTGGGCGTGGTTGATGACGATCGCGGTGATCGCGGCCGGAGTGCTCTGGGGCCTGAGCAAGGACGTCCCGCTGTCCGACGGGCTCGAGCAACTCTCGATCCTCACGGCGATGGTCGCCGGCTCGGTCTATCGGCTGGTGATGCGCCGGTCACGGGCCCGCGAGGTCATGGCCCTGCACGAGGAGGGTATCGCTCTCGAACAGCTGGTCACGCTCGCGTCCCGTGCCGAGGCCCGTCGCGACTATCGCACCCGCTTGCTTGCCCAGATCGGGGGTCTGCTCGACCGGATCGAGAGCGGAGAGGTCCTGGGCCCTGAAGAACGACGGGAGTGCCGATTGGTCGAGGCGTCGCTGCGGGATGCGATCCGTGGCCGGGGCTTCGTCACGCGGGAGGTCACCCAGGCCGCGCGCTCGGCCCGCGAGCGAGGGGCGACTGTGACGTTGATCGACGATCGTCGCGTGGATTGCGCCGACGAAGTTTGCCGCAATGTCCTCGGTGCCACGGTCGAGACCCTTGGTGATGCCGACCACGGCGACACGTTCGTCGCCCGCCTGCTGCCCATCGGGCGGCGCAATGTGGCAACAGTCCTGTTGGTCAACGAGGAGGGCGAGGGCGTACGCCGCGAATTCACTATGCCGCCGTCCGGCAACCCCGCCGACGGTGCCTTTGAGCGGCCGCCGGTGACGCTAGCCCCGGACTGAGCTCGACGATGTCGTCGGCCCACGCGTCCAGCAGTTCGCGATCGTGGCTGATCGCGAGCACTCCGAGCCCGGCCTCCGCCCGGCGTCGCAGGACGGCCACGATCGAGGCGGTGGTGATGGCGTCCAGCATGGCGGTGGCCTCATCGCAGATGAGGTACGCGGGGTCGGTGACCAAGGCGCGGGCCAGCGCGGCGCGCTGGAGCTGGCCGTCGCTGACCTCGGCGGGCAGGCGTCCGAGGAGGTCGGCCGTCAGGCCCACCTCGGCGGCGACCTCGGCCACGCGTGCTGCGTGGGCGGACCGCGGCACACCCCGCGTCCGGTAGCGCAGCGGCTCGGCGATCAGTTCGCCCAATCGTTGTTGGGGGTTGCAGGATCGGCGCGGCGACTGGAACAGCATGCTCACCCGGTTGCTCATGCGCCCCCGCCGGGTCACCACAGGGTCGCCGTCGTCGGTGACCGTGCCTGCCTCGGGCACCAGCAGCCCCGCCAGGACACGCGCCAGCGTCGACTTGCCGACCCCCGACGGCCCGACCAGACCGATCGTGCGCCCGCGGGGCAGGCTCAGCGACACCCCGTCGAGCACGACGCGCCCGTCGAAGGACACCCGCACTCCCTGCGCGACCAGCCCGGCCGACGCCACCAGCCCGCCCGACGCCACCAGCACGTCCGGCACCACCAGCCCGCCCGGCGCACTCACCTCACGCGCGATGCTCGTCCCGCTCACAACGCCTCCCGCAGTCGATCCTCGAACCGGACACCCTCGGCCAGGTCGGTCAGCGCCGGCGGGTCGCCGGGGACGACGTGCAGACCGTTGCGGGGCAGCGCGGCCAGCAGGGCCCTGGTGTAGGCCGCCCGAGGGTCATCCCACACCTGCGCGGCCCCACCCTGTTCGACGATGCGCCCGGCGTACATCACCGACACATCGTCCGCCACCGCACGGTCGAGCAGGCCGGCTACGTCGTGGGTGATCAGCAGCACGGCTGCCCCAGCGTCGGCCTGGTCGCGCAGCAGGTCGAGCACCTGTCCGGCCAGGTCACGATCCAGGGACGCCGTCGGCTCGTCGGCCACGATGATCGATGGTTGCCCGGCCAGGGCTGCCGCCAGCGCCGCGCGCCCCACCAGCCCGCCCGACAATTCATGGGGGTACGCGGCGAGCGCCCAGGCAGGCAGGCGCCCGATGTCGGCAAGTTCGTTGGCCGACCGGGTGCCCCCCAAGGCGTCGATCGCCTCGAGCAACTGGCTCCCAATGGTGCGCGTCGGCGTGAAGGACGTGGCCGCCGATTGGGCCACGCTCCCGACGACGCGGCCGCGCAGACGGGCCCAGATGCGATGCCGCGGCGTACCCAGGGCAGGCGTCACGTCGATCCCGTCGACGACTACGCGGCCGCTCACGCGGGTCCCCGGGGGCAGCAGACCGGTCAAGGTCGAGGCGAGCACCGACTTGCCGCTGCCGGACTCGCCGACCAGGGCGTGCACGCGTCCGGCCGCCAGGGTGATCGAGACGTCGGTGGCCGCGTGGACGAACGTGGGGCGCCCGGCCACCCGGGTCGGGATGCGGAGGGTCAAGCCGGTGACCTCGGCGCGGGTTGCCATCACGCGACCCGCGCTTCCGCGACGGGCGCGAACCTGCGCTGCAGCCGGTGCGCGATGCCGGACGCCGCGAGCGTGGTCCCCACGAGCACGAGAGCGGGGAAGGCGAGCGCCCACCAGGCGCCGATGAGCATCTCGCCGCGCGCGATCGCCAGCAGCGTGCCGAGGGAGGCAGCGTCGGGAGCCAGCCCCAACCCGAGGAACGACAGCGTGGACTCGTGCCAGATCGCGTGCGGCAGCAGCAGCACGATCGCCACCGCGGCCTGCCCCGAGACCGCCGGGAGGATGTGCCGCACGGTCACGTCGCGCCGGCGGGCGCCGGCGAGGTAAGCGGCGTCGACGAACTCCATGCGCCGGGTGGTCACGGCCACCGAGCGCACGATGCGGGCTACCTGGGGCCAGTGGGTCAGCGCGATCGAGGCGATGATCGCGACCAGGGACCCCGGGAAGAAGGCCACGATCGTGATGCCCAGCAGCAGGTGCGGCAGCGCGTTGGTCGCGTCGGTGAACCGCATGAGGACGCCGTCGATCACCCCGCCGGCCACCGCGGCGAAGGTGCCCACGGCTACCCCGATCAGCGTGGAGGTGACCGAGCAGATGATCGCGATCACGAGGCTGACCCGCAGCCCTTCGGCCACCCGCACGAACAGGTCACGGCCGGTGCTGTCGGTGCCGAACCAGTGCGCCTGCGACGGCGCCTGGCGGGCCGCGGCCAGGTCGACCTCGTGCCAGGCGGCCGGCGCCAGCAGGGGGACCACTACCGCGTACAGCACGATCGCGGCCAGCCCGAGCCAGGCCCAGGGCAGCCATCGAAACCGCACCGACGGGGTCGCCCCCGTGACCACCGCGTCAGTCATCGGCACGCACCCTGGGGTCGAGACGCAGGTACGCGACGTCGGCCAGCAGCGATCCCAGCAGCACCAGCGCCGTGCTCGCCAGGGTCAGGAACGCCAACAGGGGCAGGTCGAGCACACGGGCCGACGTAACCAGCGCTGCGGCGAGGCCCGGCCAGGCGAACACCTCCTCGACCAACACGGCGCCCACGATCAACTCCGGCAACCGAACGCCCGCCAGCGTCGCCAGCGGTGCCCACGCCTGCGGCAGCACGTGTCCGGTCACGACCCGCGGCCACCCGATGCCCCGGGAGACGGCGGCACGAACGGGGTCGGACGACAGCCCCGCGGTGACCTCGGCGCGCACGGCGAGCAACAGCCACGGCGTCTGCGACAGGCCCAGCACGAGGGCGGGCAATGCCAGGTGGTGTGCGACGGCACCGATGGTGCGGGGCCCGGAGATGGGGGACGCCCCGCCCGCCGGGAACCAGCCCAGCGCCAAGGCCCCCACCAGGATGGCCAGCATGGCCACCACGAAGGGGGGCACGGCCTGCACGACCATCGATACACCGTGGACCAGCCGATCGATCACCGACCCCGGCCGCAGCGCGGCCATGGCCCCACCGGCAACACCCAGGACCACGGCGATCACGAGCCCGGCCGTCGACAGCAGCAGGGTCCAGGGGAGGCGCTGCGCGATGAGGTCGGCCACCGGCATCGCGTACGCGCGGGAGTGCCCCAGATCGCCCTGCACGAGCCCGCCCAGCCACGTCGTCCAGGCGACCCACCAGCTCTGGTCGAGCTGCAGCGTCTGGGTGAGCGTGTCGCGCTGGGCGTCGCTGGTGAACTGGTAACGGTCGCCCAGATAGCCGACGAGGGGGTCGAAGGGCGACGCGTCCGCCAGGAGGAACACACCCATCGAGATCACGGCCAGCAGGGGGACCAGCACCGCCAGCCGCCGCCACACCAGCCCCCGCACCTCACGTCGGCGACGTGCGGTGCGGGCGGCGGTGAAGCTGGCGGCGGTCGTGGTCATGTCGGGTCAGCGCGTCCACGTGGCGAGGTTCCACCACGGGC
>CAZEVN010000060.1:0-20730 GCA_964515145.1 uncultured Enemella sp. | reverse complement strand
CGACCCTCCCATCCGGGCAGTCGGCGGCGCATCAGGCGTCAGCAGGACACCAGCCGTCAGCAGCGCATCAGCCTTCGGCGTCCGGCCCCCCTGCCGAGGACATCGACCCGCTGCAGAAGCTCATGATGTGGCGGGATCGCAACGGTCACGACGAGCTCAAGGATCGACACCTGCGCCAGATCATCAACTCGGGCGCACGCAATGTCGACGAGGTGGGGGCGGGGCTGCCCGCATCGCTCAAATCGCTGGCCTCAGGCATCGCCGACGTGCTCGGCCTGGGTGGGGGAGAGCCCGCGCGGGCCCTACCGCCGGAGATGGGCGGCCCGATGGGCATGGCGCCGCAGGGCGGCGTACCCGACTCGGGACTGCACCAGCAGCCGGCTCGGGCCGAAAGTGATCCTGTGCGCGCCGCCGACGAGCCGGAATTGCTCAACCCGCAGGCGATCAGCTGGCAGCAGCCGCTCGAACTGTCGGACGAGCTGACTCGCTTCGCGGAGATGGACTTCACCCAGGGTGCCGGCGAGCCGGTGACGATCAAGGCGGCGCCACGCCCGGACGGTACGCTCACGCTGCGCTGGCCGGCTCCTGTCGATGCGGCACCCGTGACGATCTATCGGATCGTGTCCGATGACGAGCATGTGCCGTTCTCGCCCGACATGTCGGAGGTCATCGGCATCACCGGCGCGACCA
Source organism: uncultured Enemella sp. (assembly GCA_964515145.1). GTDB lineage: Bacteria > Actinomycetota > Actinomycetes > Propionibacteriales > Propionibacteriaceae > Enemella. Next base: position 20,040 of record CAZEVN010000060.1, on the reverse strand, counting down.
GCTTCGTCGACGCCCGGCCCTTCCCCGCGGCCGTGCGGCACTACCAGGTGTGGGTCAACTCAGGCACAACGGCCGAGGAGGCCTTCCTTGAGCAGCCGCGGCTGCACGCGGCCGTCCCGGTCGTCGCCAAACCCGCGGACGTCGATATCCGCGAGGACGAGGGCCGCGTGATCGGGCAGTGGACCGTGCTCGGCGATGTGCGGCGGGTGCAGATCTTCCGCGTCCCGACCGAACGAGCCGGAGCGGGTTCGGGCAATCCGATGTATCGCATTTGCGCCGACGCCCCCAATCTCGGCGGCTTCGTCGACGACGGTGCCGAGCCGGGACGGCGCTATGTCTATCAGCTGCTGGTCGAGGCGGAGGTCGAGGGCGTTCCCCGTCTGTCGCTGCCGACCGTCGTCCAGCTCACGACCTCGGCGGTCCTGCAGCCGGTCGGAGACCTGAAATGTGTGCTCGGCGACGAACCCGGCCAGCCGCGCTTCGACCTCGAGTGGACCCAGCCGCAGAGCGGGCGGGTCGTCATCTATCGCACGCCCGCGGGGCCGCTCGCGGGGGCCGAGGCCGACACCGTCGAGGAGTCGGCGCTGCCGCAGATGCGGCTGCGCCCCGAAGACCGCCTGGCGCATCCGATCGTGATGGACGGCTCGCGCGGCAGCATGCGCGATGTGCCGTGGCCGCGGGGCTGGTCGCGCACCTATTTCACCCCGGTCACCCTCATCGACGGCAAGGCGCGCGTGGGGAAGACGACCTCCCAGGTCCGCACCGGCACGGTCGAGGACGCCCGCATCGTCGAGCGCGTGATGCAGCAGGTCCTCACCATGGACTGGCCGGAGGGTGCGGCGGCCATCAAGGTGTTCGCCTCCCCACCGGGCCAGCCGGCTGCCGACGCGATCGACGGTGCCGAACCGATCGCCGAGATCTCGCAGGAGACCTATATCCGGCTGGGTGGGTTGCACTTCACGCGCCCGCTCGATACCGGGGGATGCGACCTGCATCTGCTGCCGATCTCGTTCGCGGGCGGCCGGGCGGTGCTCGGCCAGCCGGCGACGGTGCGCTATCGGGGACTGCTCAAGCTCTGGTACGCGCTGGAGGTGCGGCGCGGCATGATGGGGCGCGGCCCGGTCCTCATGAACGTGAGGATCCGCTCGGGCCGACCCAATCCGACCTCGCCGCCGTTCGCCCTGATCCACAACGAGCACCGGCTGCCGCTCGATGTCAACGACGGCGACTCGATCATGGTGCGACCCGCGGACGACCAGCCACACCCGTGGTCGCCGAGGTTCCGACCGGTGTCGCTCACGCCCCAATGGGCAGAACCCGGCTGGGTGGCCGATGTGACGAACCGCACCGGTTGGGTGCGGGTCTTCGTCGACCTGCCGCCCGATCCCAACCGGGGCACCGTGGCCCTGCTCGACCCGCCCGTGGCACAGCTCTATCTCGGCGGAGGGCGATGATGACGACTCGGCCCGAACCGGGTGCCGAGGCCCACGGCGATCCGGGCAGCCGGCCCCGGTGGGCCCAGCTGACCTATTCCTCGTTCGACCGTCACGATGGCCGCGGCGGCGGCTGGCAGGTCAAGGACACCACCGGCGATCCCACCGCCGCCGAGGTCGAGTTTCTGCGGGCGCGCGTCCAGACCCAGTTCGACGCCGGCATCGACCTGCCCCGATTTCCCACTCCGGCCGAGATCGCCGAGTTGCCGCGCCGGCTCATCCAGGCTCCGGCCGCCGTCCACGGTGGGGAGACCGCACTGTGGCATCACGTGCCGGCGGGCAACGATGCCTCCGGGCGCCCGGGCAACGTGTTCGCCCATGTCGTTCTCGACCGTACGCCCGGTGCAGCCGACCCGCTCCGTCCCATCGAGCGCTGGCGGAGCCCGGGCTGGCTGACCCCGTTCGGGCCGGAGCAGGTGCTCGCCGCAGATCTCGGGACCGTCGACCCGCCCGTGCCCGGGCCGCTCAACCGCCAGACGATCGGTTCCTGGTTGTTCGCTCCCCGACAGTGGCGCCTCCAGATCCTGGCCGTACTGCTGGACGGGGTGCGGGCGGCGATGGCCGGCGGGCCGGCTGTGGTGCTGGGCGTCGACGATGTCGATGAGGCCGCCAACTGGATCGCGGCGATCTCGTTCTCGATGTCGGCGGGCACGTCGCGGCGCTTTCACTTCTCGACCCTCGAGCGGCCCACGACCCTGACCGAGGCGATCGAACGCGAATTGCACCTGGTGTGCGTGCCCCGGGCCGATCTGCCTGCGCTCCAGCGCCGGCAGGACTGTGTGGTCGTCGATCCCGACGGTGCCCCCGGCCTCGGAGACCTCGACGGGGAACCCCATCGCACGGCGCGGGGGGATCGCGTACCCGTCACCGAATGGTCCGTCCTCGTCTCCGAGCTGTTCGCCGACCCGAAAACGATGCAGAGGGCTGTGGGCGAGTTCGATCGCATCGCACACCGGGTTGGGGATTCGGGGATCGATCCCGCCTGGCCGGCTGCGATGGTCGTTGCCGGGCGCCCGGAGGCCGAGTCGCGCCGGGAGGCCAACCGCGTCATGACCGATGCGGCCCCGCCCCAACTGCGGTCGGTGCCCGAGCTCTATGCCGCGGCCGTCGCGGGGCTGCGCCGGGATGTGAAGGGTCGCGCTGGTCACGCCTGGCGTCACCTGACGAAGGTCGGGGCCGATCGCGACGACCGTCCGGCGGACATTCCGGGGGAGATGGCGGTGCACGCGTACGCCGAACTCGCCCTCGCCGACGAGCCCTGGCTGGCCGAGCACGGGCCGGCTCGCGTGCCCTCTGCGGCGTACTTCTCTCCCGCGCCGGAGGCGTCGCTCATCGACGCTGCCCGCAAGCTCGACGGTCACATCAGTGCGTACACGACGGAGCTCCCGCCCGAGGTGATGCTCGATGAGGCCCGCGCGGGTCTGCACTATGTGGAGCTCGCGCTGCGGTTGGGCCTGGCCCATGACGAAGAGTTGGCAGCCCAGCTCTGGCAGATCTGCCAGCAGACGCTGATTCCGGTGCTCGTCGACCACGACCTCGGCACACAGCTGCTCGACGAGGTCGATGGCGCGATCGTGCAGGAGGCCCGGCATTGGCTGTGGAGCCAACTCAATGACGGACCTCTCGAACAACTCGGCCCGCCGGGGCAGCGGCTGTCGGATGCGGTCCTCGACGCGCTCGGACCGGGCGCGGGCGACCCCGATCCGCTCGCCGCGATGTGGACGCGGCTGACCGAGGATCCGGGCGCGGGTTCGGCGGTGCGCGCGTTGCTGGGGGAGTACGCCTGGCGGCGCGTTCGGGGCGGCGACGAGGGCCAGGACGCTCGTTTCTTCGCGGTCTGGTCGGTGCTGGCGCAATATGCCGACGACGGCAACCTGACCGGCCTGGCGTCGGCAGCGCCGCTGCTGGACGTGCCGTTCACGGCGGATCGTCTCCTGCAGCTGCATCGGGCGTTCGGCCCGATCGTGCCCATCGAGTGGTATCTCCCTGCTGTCATGGCTGGGTCCGTCGACGATGCGGTGGCCCAGGAACTGCGCGCCGAGCTCGCCGAGCGGCCCGATCCCTCGGCCATCCGGGACTGCGCCGGGATCCGGGGGGCCCTGGAACTGCCGGACTGGCTCGATGTCGTCGACCCGGGGCACCTGGTTCCGTGGCTGGGGGCGCTGGCCGAGGTGCTGGCACTGGCCAAGCAATTGCAGGCAGAGCCCGATGCCGAACTCCTGCGCCGGGTGAATGGCCTGGTCGTGCTGGCTTTGTTGGCCGCCCGCGCCCGCTCGCCCGAGGTGGATGCCGTCGCCGTCGAGCGTGTCGCCGGGCTGGCCCAGGCGGCCGTGGCGGGGTTCCCGAACGACCGGCCCGGATTGACTGCCGACGAGCTGACCGCGATGGGCGAGTGGTGCGACCGCCACGAGGTCACCACGACGGGGCTGGCCGAGCTGTTCCTGCTCGCCGATCCGCGATCGGCGCTGCGCTCCAACACCGATCGGGTCGCGGGCTGGCTCCATGCCGTCCCGACCGGAGAGCCCGACAGCCCGCCGGTGACGGCGCACGTTCTCGCGGTCCGGGCCAGCCGCAATGCGGAATCGCGGGACCAGGTGGCCGCCGAGATCATGCACGCGGTGCGCACCACCCCCGGCAGCACCGACGACCGGGCCATGCGCCAGGCCGAACGTTTCCTTCTCGGGTGGCTTCGCCAGGCCCAGACGGGGCGGGTACGCCGATGACGAACTTCCAGGTAGACGTGACCGAAAGGCAGGACCATGCCCACCTATGTGCTTGAGGGCGGTTCGAGCGCCCTGCTCCCCGCGAAGCCGCTGACGCTGCGGGTCCAGGGGGCGGGCCAGGGCGAGGTGCGCCTCGAGGCCCTGCGGAACGGGGAGCCCGACCCTCACGCGATCACACCGATGACCGGGATGCTGGTGCTGCCGCGGGTCACCGAGCCGGTCGAGGTGCGGGTCGTGCCCGTGCGCGAGTCCACCTTCCCGTCCGGGACCGTGGTCGCGCTGTCCGCCGCGATCGAACTGCACGGGGATCTCGATCCCGAGCGGGCCGTCATGCAGGGCATCGATCTGTCGGGCCTGGCCCGGCGCGAACTGCTGCGCGTCGAGTCCGCGGGGGATCAGGTCAAGCTGACCGCGATGGGTGTCATCGCCGATTCGCCCCTGCCTCCGCTGGCCGCCCGCGCCCGTGATGTGGCGCGGGAGCTGCTCGGCGTCGAGCGGGTCCCGGCTGCCGAGGCGATCGGGCTCCGCCTGCGTGTGGACGCGTCGGCCTCCATGCGGCCGCTCGTCACCGAAGGCGCTGTGGGGGCGGCACTCGAAGTGCTCGTCGGCGTGTCCCGCGTCACCTCCCACGATCACAAGGTCACTGCCGAGCTCGGCACCGATCGGGCGGCCACGATCACCGCCGACTCGGTCGGAGAGCTGCCGCGCGCCGTGCATGAAGCACTCGGGCAGCTTCCGCTCCGCACGGGTTTTCGCTCGCGGGGCTCCGGAACTTTCGGGGCGCAGACCGCACTCTGCGTGGTGAGTGATGGCGTACCAGCGGATCTGGGGGGTGAGCGCACCGCCCTCGTGGTCCTCGCGACCCCGTCGGCGGAAGCGGTCCTCGCGCCGCGGGCGCCCCGGACGACCGCGTGGCTGCCTCTGCCGGAACGGGGGGCGACTTCGACCTATCAGCAGCTGATGGAGGGGGAGGACGCCCTGCGCCGGGCAGTGGCGGCCGTGCTCCAGTCGGTCCTGCCCCCGGATTCGCCGCTCCAGGAGCAGCTGGCCGGGGCCGGCGTACCCCTGGATGCCAACGCCACCCAGATCAGGACCAGCTACTGATGACCAAGTGCCCGTTCTGTTTCAACGACCTGACACCGCAGCTCTACGCGTTCCAGTGTCAGGGTCGCTGCAACTCCGCCGATGACCCGCAGGGCTCGATGCTCTGGGGTGCGCCACGCACGTGGAAGCCGACGATCCTGATGGGCCCCCAGCCGGGGGAGACCAACTGGCAGCCGCCGCCCAACGTCACGTGCCAGCGGTGCAACGGGCCGATGGAGGAGTGCTGCCCGACCTGTCACCAGTTCCTGCCGCCCGATTGGCGCAACGGCGTCGCGACCTGTGTCGCGCTGGCCGGGGCGCGGGCGACCGGCAAGAGCATCTATATCGGTGTGGTGGTCAAGCTGATGGAGCTGCTCGCCGAAGCGCACCAGACCACGCTGGGGTTCGTGGACGGGGCGTCGCGGGAGATGTACACGCGGGTCTATGAGAAGCCGCTGTATGAAACCCGCGGCATCATTCCGCCGACTCCGCGCGCGAATCTGGCCGACTCCTATCAGCGGCAGCCGATCATCCTGAGCCTGGGGATGCTCGGGGGGCGTCGGCGGTTCGTGGTGTTGAGGGACGTGGCGGGGGAGGACCTCGAGGGTCAGGTCGACAATGCGCCCCATCTGGGATTCTTCTCGCATGCCTCGGCGGTGTTGTTCCTGTTCGACCCGACGAGGGTTCCGGAGGTACGCAACCAGCTCCAGGACCTGATCCCCGCGCAGCTCCACTCCGGTGGTGACCCGGCCCTGGTGCTCAACAATCTGAACCAGCTCATCGGGCCGGGGCGGCCGCGGTTGGCGATCGTGCTCAGCAAGTTCGACACGATGCAGACCCTGACCCAGGTCGCCGACACCGAGCTGAGCCGGATCATGTCCAATGCCGGGGCGGCGTTCGTCCGGGACCCTGGGGTGACGATGGCCGGCTATGACGAGGACGACGGTCAGCTGTTGCACCACGAGGTCCGCAGCCTTTTGCAGCGGTTGCATGCCGGGCACATCGTGACGGCGGTGGAGCGGCCGCATTCAGGCCGCGTGTTGGACCATCGGTTCTTTGTCGTCTCCGCCCTGGGCGCCCCCACCGAGGGCGAGAATCTCCACGACCACGGCATCGCCTCCTTCCGCTGCCTCGACCCGATCCGGTGGGCGCTGCGTAGGGACGGTGCTCTGTAACTCTCTTCAGCTTGTCTTCCTGCCGCGCCGGCGTACCAGCCCTGCCGAAACCACCGGAAACGTGCAATCGCGGGAGAAGATCCGTTGTTCAGCGTGCGTTCCCGGCAGTCAGCGCCCCTTGACCGCTTGGGCTTGCGCTTCCTCGGGTCGAATTCGTTTCAGCTTGCCCTCGCCGACTCCGCCCCCGGTGCACGGGGCGCTGGAGACGGGAGGACAAGCTGTACGCGGTGGGGCGCAAGCTCAAGACGCCAACGCAAGCTGAAGACACCTACGGGAGCCGAAAAGACCTACGGGGGCTGAAGGCACCGCGGGGAGCCGACCCCGAGCAACAGCGACTGAGAGGCCCACCCATCCCACGGTCGAATGCCGGGGGAACCCAAGTGGGTCGGCGCACACCACGTTCATAACAGCCCTGGACCTCCGCGCGTGCGCAGGCGTGTTACAAAGGCAATGTGTGCGAATACTGCGGGTGCGATCAGAATGCGTACATCCGGGAGCTGATGGATCAGCACGACCGGATCACCGACCTGGGTGATGCGGTGGTCAGGGCTCTGCGTTCCGGCGACGTGGCGAGAGCCCAGACCGACTTGGGCGAGTTCACCGCCCTTCTGAAGAAGCACAACGACATCGAGGAACGCGGCATCTTCGCCGCTATGAAGGAGCTCGGCGAGTTCGTGGAACTTGTGGACGAACTGGCGGGCGAACACGTCGATCTCCATGCGCGGTTGGACGGCTTCGATGGGCCCCCACCGGTCGACGAGATGGTCACGCTCCTCGCCGACCTCGCCCTTCACGTGGAGCGGGAGAACCGTGGGGTCTTCCCGTTCGCCTACAGCGCTTTCTCCGGGGCGGAGTGGGCGGTCGTCGATCAGGCGCACGAGGTCGCCTGACGGTGACCTTCCAGCAGCGCGCGTGCGGAAGAAAGAGGCTTCGCCGACCGAATGACCAGTGAATGGTGCGGCCGATAGCGTGAACTCATGAAGTTCGGACTGGATATCGCACAGCAGCGGGTCTCTTTCGCCGAGGTCATCGACCGGGCCAGGTTCGCCGAGGACCTCGGTTTCACCGGTGTGTGGGGCTTCGACCACTTCGTAGCGATGTATGGCGAACCCCCGGGCGAGGCGTTCGAGGGCATGACCACGCTCGCAGCGCTCGCGACCGCCACCTCCAGGATCCGCCTGGGCCTGATGGTCGCCGGCGTGACCTATCGCCATCCGTCGCTCTTCGCCCACCAGGTCAACACCATCGATCACGCCAGCAACGGCCGCCTCGAGGTCGGGCTCGGCAACGGTTGGTACGAAAAAGAACACACCCAGCTCGGCTTCGACTTCCTCACCACGGGCAAGCGGTTCGACCTGCTCGAGGATCAGCTCGAGATCCTCACCCGGCTCTCGACGGGTGAGACGGTCTCCTATGACGGCAAGCGGGTCAGCCTGCAGGACGCGCGGATGTATCCGCCCACCGTCCAGCGTCCACATCCCCCGATCTGGATCGGTGGTGCCGGACCCCAGCGGACCATGCCGCTCGTCGCGCGGTACGCAGACTATTGGCACGCCCAGCCCGAACCGATGAGGCAGCGCCTCGATCTGCTCAAGGAACTCTGCGACAAGCAGGGCCGGGACCTCACCACGATCAAGCGCGTCACCTCGATGAGCCTGGACCCGGATCCGGACACCATCGCCCGGAAGATCGACGAGTACCGCGCGAACGGCATCGACTATCTGTATTGCGGTTGGCCGGGTGAAGGGCGGCCCGCCATCGAGCGCTTCGTCAAGGAGGTCATGTCGCGCTGACCCGGGCCGGTCGGTTCGGGAACTTCCGGCAACCCTATGCGGCGCGCCGACGGGCTCAATAGGGTTTGTGGGAAATCCTCGACACAAGGAAGTGTGGCCATGACCCAACCCTCCCTCGAAGTGCGTTCCAAGAAGCTCATCGAGTCCGATGGCCTGCAGTTCAAGGATCTCAACGGCAACGGCCAGCTGGATCCCTATGAGGACTGGCGCCTGTCCCCGGCCGAACGAGCCGCCGATCTCGTGTCGAAGATGAACCTGGATGAGAAGGTCGGCCTGATGCTGATCAACTCACGGTTCACCGGATATCAGACCGCCGATGACGAGCCCAAGTCCCACGACGGCATCCTCGACGAACGCATCATCGAAGCCGGCACGAGCATCTTTGCGACCCGCAAGGTCTATGGCACCACCGAGACCATCGAGCGGATGCAATTGCGCCACTTCATCCTGCGCGAGAATGAGTCGCCCAACCGCGTGGCCGCCTGGAACAACGCGATGAACGAGGTCGCCGAGGCCACCCGGCTCGGCATTCCCTGCCTCACCGCTTCCAACTCACGCAACGAGAACGGCGAGATGGTGTTCGGCATGAACGATGCCGTCGGCATCTTCTCCACCTTCCCGGCCACGATGGGCATCGCGGCCGCTGTGCTGGGTGACAAGGCCAATGGCGGCGACGCCTCGATCATCTCCGGCTTCGCCGAGGCGATCCGCCAGGAATGGCGGGCCTCCGGCATCCGCAAGGGCTATATGTACATGGCCGATGTCGTCACCGATCCCCGCTGGCAGCGCATCTATGGCACCTTCGGGGAGAGCCCCGAACTGGTCACCGAGATCATCGGCCTTCTGGTCGACGGGCTGCAGGGTGAGGAACTTGGCCCCGATTCGATCTCGACCACGATCAAGCACTTCCCGGGTGGCGGCCCGCGCGAGAACGGCTTCGACCCGCACTATGCCGAGGGCAAGTGGAACTGCTATCCGACCCCGGGCAGCCTGGACAAATACCACCTTCCGCCGTTCCGCGCCGCACTCAAGGCGGCGTCCTTCATGCCCTACTACTCCGCCCCGTCCATCAAGAAGTCGGTCACCCAAGAGATCGACGGCACCGACGTGCCCTATGAGGAGACCGGCTTCGCCTTCAACCACTACTTCCTCGGCACGGTCCTGCGCGACCGCTGGGGCTTCAAGGGCTATGTCAACTCCGACTCCGGCATCACCGACAACATGTGTTGGGGCGTCGAGGAACTGAGCCGGCCCGAGCGGTTCGCCAAGGCCGTGATGTCGGGCACCGACATCATCGCCGACTCCAACAACATCGAAGACCTCAAGGCTGCGGCCGAGGCCGGCATGATCAGCGAACACCGCATGAACGAGGCCTGCGAACGGCTCCTGGTCGAGATGTTCCAGCTCGGTCTGTTCGATGAGAAGACCTATGTCGATGCCGAGGCGGCGGATGAGCTCGTGAAGGCCTCCTCGGGCTGGGAACTCGCCGAGGAGGTGCATCGCAAGTCGGTGGTCGTGCTCAAGAATTCCTCGGGTACGCTCCCGCTCGCCGCCGGCACCAAGGTCTATGTCGAGGTCTTCCATAAGGACCCCGAACAGAGCACCGCGAAGACCAAGCAGGCCCGCGAGGAGATCGGTGCCGGCGCTGGGCTGCAGCTCGTCGACGATGCCAATGATGCCGATGCCGTGTTCCTGCTCCTCGACCCCCAGTCGGGCGACTACTTCAGCGCGACGGCGGCACTGCTGGAACTCACGATCTGTGAGAACAAGAAGCTCACCGCCGTCGACGGCTCCGAGACCACCGAGACCACCATCAGTGGGCTCGACCGCTTCCGAGACCTGGCGAAGTCGGCCAGGGAGCGTGGCGCGAAGGTCATCGTCTCCGTGAACGTGTCCCTGCCATGGATCCTCGACGACGTCGAGCCCTTGGCGGATGCGCTCGTGGCCGGTTTCTCGAGCTTCTATGCCGCACAGGCGGATGTGATCTCGGGGGCGCACCCGGCCCATGGCCAGCTCCCCCTCACGCTGCCCGCCAGCGAGGCCGTCATCGAGGTCACCGACGGTGTCTGCATCTCGCCGAACGACGTGCCCGGTTATGACAAGGATCAATACATGCCCGAGGGCATGTCGTATGCCTATGTCGACGCCGACGGCAACGTCTATCGCCTGGGGCACGGGCTGCGGTACGCCTGACCCACGACCTGCAGCAGCCGGCCGACCCAGCCCCTCGGGTCGGCCGGGTGCCGCGCACTAGGGTGTCCGTCATGGCTGACGTGACGATTTATCACAACCCCCGCTGCTCGACGTCGAGGCACGCGATGGAGGTTGCCGACGAGGCCGGTGTCGCGGTTGACACCGTGCAATACCTCAAGACACCGCTCGACGAGGCGGGCCTGCGTACGCTCCTGGGCCAGCTCGAGGACCCCGCGACCGATCTGGTCCGCCGCGACGCGAAGTTCAAGGAGCTCGGCCTCACCGATGCCGACGTGGCCGACCAGGATCAGGTCGTGCAGGTGCTGGTCAAGCATCCCGAGCTCATGCAGCGCCCGGTGCTGGTGAAGGGCGATCGTGCGATCATCGGCCGCCCCAAGGACCGGGTCCCGGCGTTCCTCGCCGACTGATCGAAACCGCGCCGGCTCAGTCCAGTTCTCGCCGCCGGTCGCGCTCTGCGCGTCGCTGTCGGCGACGGTCGGGGTTCGGCTTGCCGAACGTGACTGCTGCGATGACCGTGATGATCATGCCGAGCGCGGGCCACATGGGCCAGTAATAAATCAGCTGCCCTGACGAGATGCTCGTCCACAGCCACACCAGGTTGGTGACGACGATGACGAACCCGGCGGTTCGGACGGCGGGATGCTTCAACCAGGGTGCCGCCGCGGCGGGCGGCTGGGATGCGCGGGGGAGTGGAGATGACTTGGCGTGCCGGGTCTGCAGCGACAGATCCGACAACAGGGGCACGAGTTGCCCCAGATGATGTGCCCCCAGCACGCCGTCGAGCCGAAGGTTGTATTCGTCGTGATCGAGCTGGCCGTCGGCGTACGCCTCGGTGATGATCTCCCGAGCCGTCTCCCGATCCGGATCACCGGCACGCAGGTCGCCGGAGCTCCGCGGATCAAGAGGGAAACGGGACCAGACCGAACCGGGGCCATCGGGCACTGCGGGGACACTCATGAGCCCCAGTCTTTCAGCTGGTCGGGCCCGCCATCAGGGGCGCGCGGGAGGATTTCCTTCGGGGTTCTCCCTGGCCTCTCCTTCGGGCAGAGCCTTGCGGCTCTTGTCCTTGTCGCCCTTGTCCCCACGGCGTTTGCGTGGCGTCAGCGGGTGGGCCGGATTGATCGGATCGGCCTCCACCCGGCCGAGCTCGACCTGGGAGGTGCGGACCGCGGCGCGGCTCATCATCTGGGACGACACCGGGGCGGTCAACAGCTGGAAGATCGCCACCAAGGCGACCATGGTGAACACGGCGACGGACCGCTGGGTGAGGGCGACGGCGAGGAGGACCAGGAGTACGCCCAGCACCTGGGGCTTGGTCGCCGAATGCTGGCGCGACAGGATGTCGGGGAAACGCAACAGGCCCACGGAGGCGGCGACACAGAGCATCGCGCCGATCAGGATGCATCCCAGAGCAACCAGGTCGAGTACGGCTCCCACGGTTTCGGACAACATCGGATCCATCAGTGCTCCTCCCCCCTTGTGGGTTGGCTGTCACGGGGTGACGGTGGAATGTCGGCGACCGTGGCCGTATCGATCTTGCGTTTGGCCAGTTCCTGGCGCAGGCGCCGCTCGCGCGCGGCGGCCCCGTCGTCATCACTGTCCCGGGCCACGAACCGGGACACCGCCACAGTGCCCACGAACGCCACGAGGGCCAGTGAGATGAGCAACGGCATGGAGGAGGCGTGCCGCGAGAGCACCATCTCCGCACCGATCGCGCAGATGAGAGTCGACACGAGCAGGTCGGCGGCCAGCGTACGCGTCAGCACAGACGGGCCACGCACGATCTTGATCACGGTCAGCACGGCGTCGACGAACAGCATGAGCATGACCGCACCGGCGACCCACGGGACCAGGGACTGCACGAATTCGCTCATGACAGGGCCTCCTGACTGTGCTTCAGGCAGTTCTCGAGTTCGGGGGCACCGAAGGCCCGCGCGACCCGGCGTTCGAGCCGATGGATCCGCTGGGCCTCGACCATGAGGCGCTCATCGTCACAGTGATCGATGATGTGAATGAGCAGGTGGCCCGACGGATCGAGATCGATGACCACCGTGCCCGGCACCAGCGACGTCATCTCGGCGACGACGGTGCGCCGGAAATCGTCGGTGTCGTGCAGCCGGATGGCGACGACCCGCCCGGGGCGTACGCCGCTGGGTCGGAGCGCCATCCACGCCACGATCACGCTCGACCAGAAGAGGTTGGCCAGGAAGGTCACCGTCAGCCAGGTGATGGCCACCGGGCGAATCCGGATGCGGGAAGAGGCCCGCGGCATCGGGAAAGCGAGCAGGAGGAGTGCGCCCATGGCGAGCCCCATGAAGAGCGTGCCCCAGCTCCAGCTGCCCCACATCAGCAGCCAGACGGCCGTCAGGATCAACAGGGACCCGATCCGAAACTTGCGTACGGTCGTCATCAGCGTCCCCTTTCTCCGAGCACGGCCGAGAGATAGGGCGTGCGTTCGTGCAGAGTCTGCGCGGCGCGATCGGCGATCCCATAGAGCTGGCCTCCGAAGACGGTCAGCATGAGGCCGAAGACCACCAGCAGCGTGGCGGGCAGCACCACACCACGAGTCAGCGGCGCGAGCTGCGGCGTCACATAGTCCTCGACGGGCGAGCGCCAGAACGCGCGCGCCCAGACCCGCGACATGGCATAGAGCGTGAGCAGGCTGGTGAGGGCGGAGCCGGCCAGCAGGATGTACGCCAGCGGCGTGCCCAGCTCGGCGCCCGCCTGGAGGAGACCGACCTTGCCGATGAAGCCCGACAACGGCGGAATGCCCGACAGGTTCATGGCCGGGATGAAGAACAACAGGCTCAACAGCGGTGCGGTGACGGTCAGGCCGCCGAGCTTGGCGATCGACGTCGTTCCGCGTTTGAGTTCGACGAGGCCGGTCACGAGGAACAGCGTGGTCTGGATCGTGATGTGGTGGACGACGTAATAGATCGAGGCGCTCAAACCGGTGATGTTGCCGACCGCGAGGCCGAACAGCATGTAGCCGATATGGGAGACGAGGGTATAGCTCAGGATTCGTTTGATGTCGTCCTGGGCGACGGCACCCATGATGCCGATCACCATCGTCAGCAGCGCCGCCCACATCAGCAGCGTGTGCAGGCCGTCACCCGGGAACAGCAGGGTCTGGACCCGGATCAGTGAATAGACACCGACCTTGGTCAACAGGCCGGCGAACACCGCGGTGACCGGGGCGGGGGCCGTTGGATAGGAGTCCGGCAACCAGCCCGACATCGGGAAGACCGCCGCTTTGATGCAGAAGCCGAGCAGCAGCATGGCCTGCAGCATCAGCTGCGTCGATTCGGGGAGTTCGGGGATGCGCAGCGCGAGACGGGCGAGGTTGACGGTGCCGGTGGCGGCGTACACCAGCGCGATCGCGGTGAGGAACACCAGCGATGACAGCAGGTTGACCATCACATAGTTGACGCCCGCGCGGACGCGTTCGGAGGTGCCACCCAGCGTCAGCAGGACGAAGCTGGCGAAGAGCAGCATCTCGAAGCCGACATAGAGATGGAACAGGTCGCCGGAGATGAAGGTTGTCGAGACGCCGGCGGACAGCACGAGCAGGGTGGGGTGGAAGATCGGCAGCGGAGCGCCACCGTCGTGCTCGTCCTCGTCGTCGGATCGGTCACCCTGACCCGATGAATAGAGCATGACCGCAAAGGTCACGACGGTCGACACGACCAGCATCAGCGCCGACAGGCGGTCGACCACGAGGACGATGCCCTGCTCGACGGGCCAGCCGCCGACACGCACGCTGAGCATGCGCACCTGATCGGTCGCATAGAGCATGACGCCCGAGATCGCGACCACGGCCGCCAACGTCGTGCCGGAGATGAGGCGCTGCACGCGGGTGTGCTGACCAGTGACGACGGTCAGGCCGGCGCCGATCAGGGGCAGGACCACCACGAGAGGGACGAGGAAGTCATAGGTGAAGGTCACCGCGGTTCCTCCTGCGCCTCGGGTGCCTTGCCCTTGTGGGCGGCATCTTCTGGTGGGGAGGGCGGATCTTCCTCGGAGATCCGATCGTCCTTGTCGGCCTGCCCGGGCTCGGTTTCCGGGTGTTCCTCGTCGACCGAATAAGGGTCACTGGTGTCCTGATAGTCGGAGTCGGAGAGGTCGTTGGCCACGGCACGGTCGTGCGCGCGGCGGCCCTCTTCGTCATCCACGACGACGTCGGTGGCGGCCAGCTGAACGGCTCGGTGGGCCAAGGCCAGCGTGAACGCGGTGACTGCGAGCGTGATGACGATCGCAGTCAGCACCATGGCCTGGGGCAGGGGATCGGAGATGCCACCGGCACCGATGGGCGGATTGGACTTGCCGTCGACCAGCGGTGCCTGACCTGCGCGGCCGGACGCGATGATATAGAGCAGGTTCACGCCGTTGCCCATCAGCAGGACGCCGAGCAGGGCCCGGACGACAGCGCGCGACAGGAGCAGGATCGTTCCGGCGCCGAACAACACGCCGCAGAGGAGGGCAAGGGTGAGGCTGGGGCTCATCGGCGCTCTCCCATCGGCTCATAGGTGCCGGGTTCAACGGCCCGCCCCTCGGCCTCGGCGATCCGATAGTCGATGGACGAGCCGAGCGAGCGAAGAATGTCGAGCATCAGGCCGAGCACGACGAGATACACGCCGATGTCGAAGAACATCGACGTGACGATGTGGATGTTGCCGATCAGGGGGACCGGGATGTCGAAGGTCCACGACTCCAGGACGGATCCGCCGGCCAGCATCGACACGAAGCCCGCGCCTGCCGACAGGAACAGGCCGCTGCCGAGCAGGGCACCCGGCATCACCGGCATGGCCGCCCGCAACTCCGCGGCACCGCCCGCGAGATAACGAATGGTCAGTCCGAGCCCCGCGACGAGACCGCCCGCAAAACCGCCGCCCGGGTCGTTGTGGCCGGTGAACAGCAGATAGAGCGACCAGAGCATCACAGTATGGAAGATCACCCGCGTGATGACTTCGAACATCAGCGAACGACGCTCGGTGGGCAGCGCCTGAATCTCGGACAGCCAGCCGGCATCGGCGGTCGTGACACCGGCGCGCCGCGCCTCGAACCGCTTGGCCCGCATGGCCGCGAGGTTGATCCGCAGACGCGACAGGTTGGTGGACTGCAGGAAGATCAGTGACGCCACGCCGGTGGCCGCCACCAACACCACCGAGATCTCGCCCATGGTGTCCCAGGCGCGGATGTCGACGAGGATGACGTTGACCACGTTGAGGCCCCCGCCGAACTCATAGGCCGACACCGGCATGTTCGTCGAATCCGGCACCCCCGTGCGGCCCATCGAGGCCACGAGGGCCACGCCGGTCATGACGCCGCCGCTCAGCACGCCCAGAGTGGTCCTCCAGACCCGGTCGCGGACCGACATGACATCGGGAAACCGCCCGGAGAAGCGCCGCAGGACCAGGACGAACACCACGAGGGACACGGTCTCGACCAGCACCTGGGTGAGGGCGAGGTCGGGGGCGCCATGCAGCAGGAACAGCAGCGCCGAGCCATAGCCGGTCACGCCGACCAGGAACACCGCCCGGAATCGGCGCAGCGACAACACCGTCGCCACGGCACCCATGGCCACCACGATCGCCACGAGGAGCTGGGCCGGTGTCTCGAACCAGACGATGCCGACCGGCACGCCCGCGTTGATCACATCGAGCGCGGCCAGGGCCATGGTGAGCCCGGGAAAGCCGATGAACACGAGCAGGATGAGCGACAGCGACAGGGGCAGCGAACCCTTGAACAGCACGCCGGTGATCTCGAGCGACAGCCGGTCGAGCCCTTTCATGATCGCCCTGTACGCCGAGATCGCCGCGGGGACGTGAGGCGCTTCCCGCTGGAAGTTCTCGATGTGGACGCGGGCGGCGAAGAGAATGGCGCCGAGCGCGAGGGTGGCCAGGGACAAGAGCAGGACCAGGTTCAGCCCGTGCCAGAGGCCCAGGTGGGCGGCGTACTCCTCTTTGGGGAACGCCCCCGTCCACAGCCCCAGCATCGGCTCGGCCAGCGCGCTCGGGGGCGCGAGCAGCAGGCTCAGCGCGCCCAGCGTCACGGGAACCGCGGTCACCGCGAGCGGGTTGGCGTGCGTCTCGGTCGGCTTCTCGGCCTCCGAGCCGGGGCCCCAGGCTCCCCACAGGAATCGAGCGCTGTAGGCGAAGGTCAGGACCGAACCGAGCACGACGACCGCGAGCACGATGCGGCTGAAGGGGGCCTCACCGTGCAGCAACGACCCGTAGGCGGCCTCCTTGCCGACGAAGCCCAGCATCGGGGGGACGCCCGCCATCGACGCCGCCGCAAGGATCGAGCAGACCATCAGCACGGGCATCTTCCGGCCGAGCCCATCGAGGACGCGGAGGTCACGCGTCCCCGTTGCATGATCGATCGCGCCCACCGTCAGGAACAGGGCAGCCTTGAACACCGCGTGCGACACGAGCATCGTCATGCCGGCGAGCGCGGCATTCTGCGTACCCGTGCCGAACAGGATCACGAGGAATCCGAGCTGGCTGACCGTGCCATAGGCGAGCAGGAGTTTGAGGTCGTGCTGGCGAAGCGCGCGATAGCCGCCGATGATCATCGTCAGGCCGCCCAGGACCAGGCAGGTGATGAGCCATTCGAGACGATCGGCGAAGGCCGGTGAGAAGCGAGCGACCAGGAAGATGCCGGCCTTGACCATGGCTGCGGCATGCAGATAGGCCGACACCGGAGTCGGGGCAGCCATGGCCCCGGGCAACCAGAAATGGAAGGGCACCAGCGCCGATTTGGACACCGCGCCCAGCAGGATGAGGATGACCGCCACCGCGACTGCAGCGCTCGCAGCCGGAGGGTTCGCCACGATCTCGGACACCCGATAGGTCCCGGCCGCGAGCCCCAGGATGACCATCCCGACGAGCATCGCGAGGCCGCCGAACGTGGTGACGACCAGGGCCTGGGTCGCGGCCTGGCGCGATTCTTCCTTATGGCTCAGGTGGCCGACGAGGAGATAGGAGAGGACGGTCGTGAGCTCCCAGAACAGATAGAGCAACAGCAGGTTGTCGCTCCAGACCAGTCCGAGCATCACGCCCGAGAAGGCCGTCAGATGGGCTCCGAAGCGTTCGAGGTCGGCCTCTTTGGGGCCGAAATAGCCCGAGCAATAGATGAGCACCAGGAGACCGATGATCGAGATGATCAGCGTCATCACCCAGCTCAACACATCGAGTCGCAGGTCGATCGTCATGGCGATGCTGGGGATCCACGACCAGGTCTGGGTGGGAGTTTCGCCCCCGAGCAGAGCGGGTGCCCGCGTCAGCGCCCAGCCCGCCGTGACCACGTTCGGGATCGCCAGGGCCCAGAAGGCCTTGGGCCCGAACACGCGAATGAGGAATGGCGCCAAGGCATAGGCGACGAAGTGGATGACGAGCAGCGCGAGCACAGGCCTCCCTCGGTTTCTGTGGGCGGAGTTTGCAGTGTAGTGGGCCGGACCCGCCGCCGGGGACCCTGCTCACGTCCCCGGCGCAGACGTGCGTTCACGGGGAGTCCGGGTTGGGTGACAGTGGTTAAAGTTCACGCGTGACTTTGCCGGGTCTCATCAAACTCGTTTCCGCCGATCCCGTTCTCGCTGCCGTGCGTGAGGACGCGCGCTCGCGTGCCGTCACGACGGCCGACCTGACCGCGACACCCGCGTTCCGGGCCCTGCTCGTTGGGGCCCTCGCGGAGGAGCGCCCAATCCTCGTCGTCACGTCGACCTATCGCGAAGCGGAGAACCTCACCACGGCGCTGGAGACGGTGCTCGGTGAGGATGCGGTCGCCTATTACCCCGCCTGGGAGACGCTGCCGCACGAGCGGTTGAGCCCGCGTTCGGACACGGTCGGTCGGCGGCTCACCGTTCTGCGGCGTCTGGCCGGCACCGATCTGTTGCCCGCGCCGCGCGTGGTGGTCGCCCCGGTCCGTTCGGTGTTGCAGCCGCAGGTGAAGGGGCTTGCCGACCTGCTCCCGGTCCGGATTGCGACGGGCGAGGACTTCGATCTCGGCGATCTGGCCGAAGCGTTGGTCGGAGCGGCCTACAACCGGGTCGACCTGGTCGAGCGGCGTGGGGAGTTCGCGATCCGCGGTGGGATCGTCGACGTGTTCCCGCCGACGTTCGAGCATCCGGTCCGCATCGACTTCTTCGGCGACACGGTCGAGGAGATGCGGCTGTTCACCGTCGCGGACCAGCGGTCCAGTGACCAGGTCGTGACCGAGGTCATCGCCACCCCCTGCCGGGAGCTGCTGCTCGACGAGAAAGTCCGCTTCCGCGCGGCTGAGCTCGCCGAGGAGCATCCCCAGCTGGCCGAGATGCTCGATCGGATCGCCGACGGGCACGCGGTCGAGGGCATGGAGTCACTGGCGCCGGCGCTGGTCGACGGCATGGAGCTGCTCGTCGACGTGATGCCCGCCGACACCCTCGTGCTCGTCGCCGATCCCGAGCTCGTGCGCGGTCGTGCCCACGACCTCGTGGCGACCTCGGAGGAATTCCTCAAGGCATCCTGGGCGACGGCCGCCGGCGGTGGCCGGGCCCCGATCGACCTGGGCGAATCGGCGTACCGCTCGCTCGTCGACGTCCGCGATCACGCTCTCGTCCGTGGGCAGGGCTGGTGGACGCTGTCGCCGTTCGCGGCGGGTCCCGACGGTTCCGAGGAGTACGCCGAACCCTGGGATTCCGAGATCGACACCGATTCGCGGATCATCGGCGTCCACCCCACCGAGACCTGGCGGGGCGACTTCGAGGCGGCGGTCGCATCGATCAAGGCCGCGGTGCACGACAGCTGGCGCGTCGTGATGGTCGCCGAGGGCAAGGGCATGGCCAAGCGACTCGTCGAGTTGCTGACCGAGGCGGAGATCGGCAGCAAGGCCGTCCGCGTCCTCAACGCCCCGCCCAAGGCCGGTATCGTCACCATCCTGCTCGGCGAGCTGGCCCACGGCTTCCGGCTCGACTCGGTCAAGCTCGCCGTCTATACCTCGGGTGACCTGTCCGGGCGTGGCCCGGCCGAGAAGTCGATGCGTCGCATGCCGACCCGACGCAAGAACCAGATCGATCCGCTCGAGCTGAAGGCCGGCGACCCGGTGGTACACCAGCAGCACGGGGTGGGGCGCTATGTCGAGATGATCCAGCGGACCGTCGGGGCATCGACTCGGGAATACCTCGTGATCGAGTACGCCGCGTCGAAGCGCGGCCAGCCCGGCGACCGCCTCTTCGTCCCCATGGATCAGCTCGATCAGATCACCCGCTATGTCGGCGGGGAGAACCCGACGCTCGACCGCATGGGCGGCGCCGACTGGAACAAGCGCAAGTCGAAGGCCCGCAAGGCGGTCAAGCAGATCGCGGCGGAGCTGATCAAGCTGTACGCCGCCCGCCAGGCCTCCAAGGGCCACGCCTTCTCCTCCGACACGGTCTGGCAGCGCGAGCTCGAGGACGCCTTCGCCTATGTCGAGACCCCGGACCAGCTCGCCTGCATCACCGAGGTGAAGCAGGACATGGAACAGATCGTGCCGATGGACCGGCTGATCTGCGGCGACGTCGGCTATGGCAAGACCGAGATCGCCG
>CAZEVN010000059.1:1189-21270 GCA_964515145.1 uncultured Enemella sp. | reverse complement strand
TGAGGTGATGGATGCTCATGTCACGGAGTCTCGGCCTTCAGGTCGACCTGAAGGCAAGACGGTCGGCGAGGCGGCGCGCGAACCTGAGCGGGCTGCCCTGTTGCGGGATCACCGCGACGGGCTGGCCGCCCGGATGCGTGAGCTGACCGAGGCCCGGGATCAGGTCACCGGGCTGTTGGGGTCACCGCCTGATCCGAGCTGTCCCTATGGGGGTCTGACGCACTTCGCGCCAGCTCTTGCGCACGCCCAGTGCCACCGGCAACGCGATCGCCTTGACCATGCCCGCGAACGGGATCGCCACCGCTGCCGCGATGGGAGCGCGGCGGTTCGGGTTCTTGGTGGAGTACGCCATCACGGCGGCGATGCCCGCGGCCAGGCCCGAGCCATAGATGGCCAGCGCGGGCCGGACCATGCGGTCATCGCCCTTGGTGGGGAGGGCACCCCAGGTCGCCACGCCCGCGGCCACGGCGGGTGCTATCCACGCCACGTTGTGGTTGCCCCAGCGGTCGGGGACACCGGTGAGCGAGAAGTGGGTCGGCACCTGCTCCCCGGACCGATAGGCCACGGTCGCGGCAGCGGCAGCGAGTGCGGCGTACGCAAGGGGAGCGAAGCGGAACGACTGCAGCACCCAGGTCGGTACGCGATCCAGGGCTTCGTCATCCCAGTCGTCGGGGCGGAGCAGGCCGAGCTTCACCGCGACCGCGCCGAGGTTCAGCATCCAGCCGCCGCCGAGGAGGCGCGGCACGACGAGCTTGGGGTTCTGCGGGTCCCACAGGCGGGAACGGACACGGGCATCAGTCGCGCCGCGCGTCTCGAACGGGATGCCGAAGCTGGCCTGCGGCTCGGTCGGGTCGGGTTCGGGATCGAAGCCGATGATGAGATTCGAGGCGTACGCCTCAGCGGGCCCGAGCTCATCGGGCGTGACCCCGGAGGCCAGGAGTTCGCGCAGGTCCTCGAGGGCGATGCGGCGGATGTGGTCGGGCAGGTGCGTGAGGTGGGTGGCGACGGCGTCGACATAGTTGGTGTCTCCGCGGTGGGTGGTCATCGTTCCTCCAGGAGGGTGTCGAGGGCGTGGGCGAGCTGGCGCCAGGCCTGGGCGCCGGCGGCCAACTCGGCGCGGCCGGCGGGGGTGAGTCGGTAGTACTTCCGAGGGGGGCCCGAGGGGGACTCCACCCAGGTGGTCTCCACGAGCTTCGCGGTCCTGAGCCGGGTGAGCAGCGGATAGACCGTGCCGGCCGAGGCTTCGAGTCCGGGGGTGTCCGCGAGCATCGTGACGATCTCGCCGCCATAGGACTCCGTCGAGTCGAGGAGGGCGAGGATCGCCAGTTCGAGGACGCCCTTGCGAAGTTGAGCCGCTCGGGTCGGTGCCATGGTTCCTCCGTTCGCCTGCTACTAGGTTATGCATAGAACTAGGTCGAATCAAGATGACGATTAAAGGGGCTGTTGAACCTGCGCTCCTGGAGCACCTATGAGCTGGCGAAGCAGGTGAAGCGGAGCTTGCACTGGTTCTGGCCGCGGGCTGAGCGCTAGCTCTATCAGGAGCCGAAACTGCTGATCGCTGCGGGTTTGGCCACCGCCTCGATGGAGGCGACGGGGAATCGGCCGCGGACGGTCTATACGATCACCGACGCCGGCCGGGCCGCCCTGGCGGCGTGGTTGTCGGAGCCGCCCGAGCCGCGGAGCGCGGAGTTCGCAGCCATGGTCAAGGTCTTCTTCGCCGACGCCGTGTCCCTGCGACTGCAGTTGGAGCAGGACCTGGCTGTGGTGCGCTGGGTCGCCTGGGCCCGTGAGCAGGTTAGCGCCTGGAACGGCACCACCGACCCCGGGTCGTGGGATCCCAAGGCGTCACTGACCGAGTTGCTGGCCGACGTGGAAACGATGCGAGCGCGTACGCCGGTGTGAGCGCGACTTGCTGCATGCGCCAAACACGACAAGGCCCCGGCAGTCCTCGAAGTGAGGAGTGCCGGGGCCTGTATCGCTGAGGTCAGGCGCCAGTCTTGGCCAGGCCGCCGTGGCGGTCCTTCACCTTCGGATGCTTGACCTGACCGGTGTGGTGCTTGTCATGCCCGGTCTTGTGGTTGTTGTGCCAGTGGCCCCAGTTGTTGTTCCACCAGCTGGGGCTGGTCGTGACCGTCGGGCTGGGAACAACCGTCGGGCTGGTCGTGACCGTCGGGCTGGGAACAACCGTCGGGCTGGTCGTGACCGTCGGGCTGGGAACAACCGTCGGCGACGGGCTCGGAGTCGGGCCAGCGGTGGCACTGGGCTCCGTGGTCGGGGTCGGCTCCGCGGTGGCCGTCGGTTCCGGAGTGGGCTCCGCGGTGGCCGTCGGTTCCGGAGTGGGCTCGACGGTCGGCGTGGGCGTGGGCGTGGGCGTCGGTGTCGGCGTGGGCGTGGGCGTGGGTGTCGGCGTGGGCGTCGGTGTCGGCGTCGGTGTGGGCGTCGGAGTGGGCGTGGGCGTCGGCGTAGTCGCAGCCGTGACGGTGAATCCGTTCTCCAAGCTGAAGACCCTGCCGTCCGGATTGCGCACGATCACATTCACGGTCCCGGGAGCCATGTTCGGAACAGTCACCGTGATGGCGGTCGGGGTGGTGCTGATGACGCTTGCATCGGTCCCGCCGAATGAAACCCAGCCGCCGGCCTGGAAGTTTCTGCCGTTGATCGTGACACGTTCCCCGGGCTGGCCGGTGGCCGGGGTCACGCTGGTGATGACAGGCGCAGCCAGATAGGTGAAGCCTCTGGGCACGGTGATCACCTGTCCGTCGCCGTTGGTGACGACAACATCCCTGGCTCCCGGGGTGCCAGCCGGAACGGTCACCAGGATCGAATACTCTGTCAGCGCCCGAATGGTGGCGGGATTGCCGCCGATCGTCACCCTGGCGGGTTGCAGGAAGTCGGAACCACTGATCGTGAGCTCCTGGCCGGCCACGCCCGAACTGGGGCTGATCTGTCGGATGGTCGCTGCCGAGGCAGGCTGGATCGTGGCGAACAGCAGCAAGAGGCTTGCTGCCAACGCGGCGATCAGCCTGAGCCGACCCTTGCGGTTGTTCATGTGGTTCCCCCGGGGATCAATCAGTGAAGCGCGCACGCACGCATGGCTTTGCGCGACCTTAGTGAGGATTCATTGTTGGACGCTTGTCCAGTCTTGATCCGTGGGCTATTTCGTGACAGACGGTGCAGAAGTGACGAAACAGCACAGGCGCATCAGTCAGCGCCGCAGCGCCTTGCGGGCTAGCCAGTTGCCGAGGAACTGCACGGACTGCACGAACAGCACGATCACACCGACGGTGATCCAGGTGATCGCCCAGTCGAACCGTTGATAGCCATACGACAACGCGAACGCACCCAGGCCGCCACCGGCCACGATCCCGGCGAGGGCCGACATGTCGACCACCGCGACGAACAGGAACGTGTACGCCAGGATCAGCGGCGCCAACGCCTCCGGGATCGCCACCGTGCGGATGATGGTCCAAGTCGAGGCGCCCATGGACCGCGCGGCCTCGATCATGCCGGGGTCGAGGGACACCAGGGACTGCTCGACGAGCCGTGAGGACGCGAACGTCACCATCAGCGCGGCCGGGAAGATGAACGCGTTCGTCCCGATGCTGGAGCCGACGACCTGGAGGGTCAGCGGGCCCATCGCGGCGACGAAGATGATGAACGGGATCGGGCGGAAAAAGTTGATCAGCACGTTCAGCACGTTGAAGATCAGCGTGTTCGGCCGCAGACCTCCCTTTCGAGTGATGAAGAGCAGTACGCCAAGACCCAGCCCCGCCAACCCGCCCGTGCCGAGGGCGACGCTGACGATGTACAGCGTGGTGACGATCGCCTCGAGAAACACACCGCCGTTGGCGGCGAAATCGAACTTCATCGCAGCTCCCGTCGGTGTTCTTCATAGCCGCCGGTGCCGCGGAGTTGAGTACGCCTGCCACCTCCGGGTCATCCACGACCGGGACGGTCACGAGCCGACCGGGATGGGCATGAGCCAGACGGGCCAATGCATCGGGGGTGGGCCGGTCGCGCAGCGCGGTCTGCACGAACCGGCGGGTGACCTCCTGCTTGGGTGCGGCGAAGATGTCATAGACCGAGCCGACCTCGGCGACCCGGCCGGCTTCCATGATCGCGACCCGCTGACAGAGGTGGCGGACGACATCCATCTCGTGGGTGATGAGGACGATGGTGAGCCCGAGTTCCTCGTTGACCCGGCGCAGCAGTTCCAACACCTCATAGGTGGTCTGCGGGTCCAACGCCGAGGTGCTTTCGTCGGCGAGCAGGATCTTGGGGCCGGTGGCCAGGGCGCGGGCGATGCCGACGCGCTGCTTCTGCCCGCCGGACAGTTGGGCCGGATAGGCCTTGGCCTTGTCGCTCAACCCGACGAACTCGAGCAGCTCGGCCACGCGGGCGCGGCGGCGTACTCCATCCCACTTGGCCAGCCGCAACGGGTACGCCACGTTCTCCGCGATCGTCTTCGACGAGAACAGGTTGAACTGCTGGAAGATCATCCCGATCGGCGGGGACATGCTAGCCCTATTGGGCGAACCTATCGAGCCATAGGCCAATCAGTGAGAGGCCGGGCGGGTAAGTCTCAAACTGACTCGCCGTTGACACCCGGGGTGGCTATTCGGTCTGAGCGCGCAAGTACCGCCCGAAGTGCGGGACTGTGAACGCGATCAGCCCCCGTTCGCCCGAATAGATCAGACCCTTCTTCATCAGCGAGTCCCGCGCGGGGGACAGCGACTGGGGCTTGCGGTTGAGGTGCTTCGCCACATCGGAGGTGGGCACCGCCTCGACGGGCTGGTCGCCTTCGCTCGAGTCGTACGCCAGGTCCGCCATCGCCCGGAGATATTCGCGCTCGCCCGGGGTGGCCCGCTCGAACCTCGACCCGAAAAAGCCGATCGCCAATTCGGCCTCGGCCTCGGGGGCGGCCATGCGTACGTCTTCGACCGTGATCGGCGACCTCGGCGCCAGGTCCCAGGCGACCTTGCCGTAGGCCTGGATGAAATAGGGATAACCGCCGGTGGCGTCATACATCGCGGCCAGCGCATCCGCGTCCCACTCGGCATCCTCGTCCTCGGCCGGCGCCTGGAGCGCCTGGGTCGCTGCCTGCGGGTCCAGACGATCAATGCGCGAATAGCGGAACAATCGCTCCGAATACGACTTCGACGCCGAGAACACCGCCGGCACGTGCGGCAGGCCCGCCCCCACCACGATCACTGGCAGCCCGTTCTGGGAGATCTCATGACACGCCGCGCAGACCGCAGAGACGTCCTCCGCCCGCAGGTCCTGGATCTCGTCGATGAAGATCGCGACGCCTTTGCCGACATCCTGGGCGAGCCCGCCGACATCGGTCAGCACCTCCACCAGGTCGATCTCGATGTCACCCGAATCGGCCCGCCCGGGCACGGCCGGCACGTCGATCCCCGGCTGCCAGCGATCGCGGATCTTCGCATTCGGCGCCGCATCGCGCAGCGCGAACGACTTGATCACCCCGAGCACCTGCTCGACGTCGTCGCCGCTCGGATGACCCAGCTCCCGCACCGCCGTGTGCAGCGCCGCGGACACAGGTCGTCGCAGCCCCTGGTCGGGTCGCGCCTCGAACTTGCCGGAACCCCAGCCCCGACGTACCGCCGCCGACCGCAGCGTGTTCAACAGCACCGTCTTGCCGACCCCCCGCAGCCCGGTCAGGACAATCGAACGCTCCGGCCGCCCCTTCGCGATGCGCTCGAGCACGACCTCGAACGTGCGCAACTGCTCGTCGCGGCCGGCGAGCTCGGGGGGACGCTGGCCAGCGCCAGGGGCATACGGATTGTTGATCGGGTCCACGCGTTGCACTGTATTGCCGCGTCTATCCAATTCCCGAGAACCGGGCAGAGACACGCAGGTCACCAGATCGTCAACCACGGATCACTGCCATGAATGCCGCGAACTCGTCATCGGAGAGGTCGATTGAGGACGGTGTAGCCGCGTTTCGCGCATTCGCAATCAACTCGGTCAGTTCGGGGGCTGGTGGCATGTCCAGCTTGGGGGGGCGACACTCTCCTCCGCCACGATTCGCGGGTTCTCCATCCGATGGCGATGGGTGCATATGCCGACCGAGAGGAACCCGGATACGGTTACGCGTTTTCCCACCAAGTGCGCCGCGTCATCGGGATCCAGCACATCCATCAGGTCGATGGCGTTTCCCACCGAATCGCGCAGGCGGAAGTTGCTGCTGCGAAGGTCCACCATCTCAAGGGTCCCGTGCAGACGTGCCTCATCGACGTGTCCTTCTCGACGTTGCCATGGCACGCGGGTGAGATTCTTGGTCCGCAGTGTCGTGGTGCCGTGCCCGGGCACGTGGATACTAACGACCGTTGCAGCTGCGCCGAGTCCGACCACCAATCTGTCGACGGCCTCTGCCACGGAATCAGGAACGCCTTGCGGACGTTCGCCGCTGGCCATGCCACTGACGATGGTCGAAAAATCCCTGTCCACGAGGTCCGCGAACGGATCAACAATGGCCTGGGCGTCGCCGACAGAGAAGATCAGACGTGTGCTGCCATCGCGCAGCGACACCCGAACCATCGAAAGTTTTTCGATGGTCGAGTTGGGGCCAGCAGCCACATTCGGCGGAGAGGCGACAGGCGGCGGCGAGGCGGTCATTGTCGATGGGTACGCCCAGAAAGTGCCCCATCGCCTTCAGCGCCTCACGTGCCGGTCGACCACCGGGGTTGTGGGGTTTGGCATACTGGAGTGCATTCAACTGCGACCGCAGGCGCATGCGTACCTCGCTCTCCGGGCACCCCAGTGCCTCCGCGAGCCGCGCCGCCAA
This sequence comes from uncultured Enemella sp., assembly GCA_964515145.1. GTDB lineage: Bacteria > Actinomycetota > Actinomycetes > Propionibacteriales > Propionibacteriaceae > Enemella. The sequence goes on along the minus strand of CAZEVN010000059.1, from coordinate 14,462 downwards.
GGCCGCCTCGTCCCCGTCATCGACAGGTAGGTCCTCGGATCCAAAGACCTCGATGCCCCGGGACGGCAGTCGGGGCGCCGGGATGTCGACGCCCAGCACCATCCCGATCGCCGCGGCCGCGCCATGCCGGGTGAGTCGGTGATGCAGCTCGATGATGGCCATGGCTCGGGCGTACTGCCGCGCGACCGGCTCGACCGCGATCTCCTGCGGATAGCGAGCGGGCGATCCCTCGGCGAGTACGCCCTGCCCGCTCAGGAACGCCTCCACCGCCCGGCGTACGCCGTCCGCCTCGTCACCCCCCGACCGCCGACGGCCGAACAGACCGGTCTTCGGCCGGAGCGCAGCCGTCGCTGCGAGTACGCCCTCGGGCCCAGCCTGCCCGTCCGCCACCTGCCACTCGTCCGGCCAGACCTTCTCCGGCACCCGGCCCACCTCGCGCGTACGCCACCGGCCCCGCGGTGACGGGTACCGCCCGTCGCCGCCTCTCCGCCGGTTCCGGTTCGGCCCGGACCAACACGAGTCGATCGGGCCGCTCCCCGAAGAGCCGGACCTCGCCGGCGGAGGTCCTGGCGTACAGGCCGAAGGGATAGAGATAGGACCGACGCTCCTGATCCGGAATCTCCGCGGCGGTTTCCGCCGCCGCTGCTTCGGTCCAGAGCCTGACCACTTGGTGAATCTGGGCCAGTGGTACGCCCGGCCCGCGCTCCCCGGCGCGGAAGAAGGCGTTGGCATCCTCGTCCAGGTCGATCTCGCCGAAAAGATCCCAATCCCCGCCGAACAGCACCCAGCGCTCGCCGTCCGGCCCGTCCGGTCTCCGCACGATGAAGATGTCTCCCATGCCCGCGTCGTCATAGGCGATGCCATCGGGGATGAGCCGGGCGGTGCCGGAGTCGCTATAGGACAACAGGGCGGCGGAGTTGGTCGCGAGTACGCCCATCCGGGCGACGAGTCGATGGAGGGACTGGAGCGGGGTCACGGAATCCACGTGCGCGACGCTAGGCGGCCGGGGTGTCGACAGGCGTACGACTGTCGGCCGGGACTCCGCTGAGTCCGCCGTGATCATCGCTAGGCTCCACTCGACTGAAGGGTCGGCGTACGCGCCGGGGGAGAAAGGATCGACGATGACGTCGACAGAAACCGAGGGCCTCACGAAGGCCGTGCTGCCGGAGTCGGAGCTGCCCACGCAGTGGTACAACATCGTGGCCGACCTGCCCGAGGCCCCGCCGCCGCACCTGCACCCGGGCACGCGAGAGCCGCTGACGGTCGAGGACATGCTCGGCATCTTCCCCCGCAGCCTGGCCGAGCAGGAACTGTCGACCGAGCGCTGGATCGACATCCCCGAGGCGGTACGCGAGGTCTATCGCATCTGGCGCCCGTCGCCGCTGATCCGGGCCCGGCGGCTGGAGAAGGCGCTGGGGACGTCGGCGCGGGTCTACTACAAGTATGAGGGCGTCAGCCCGATCGGCTCGCACAAGGCGAACAGCTCGGTGCCGCAGGCGTACTTCAATGCCCTGGAGGGTGTGAAGCGCCTCACCACCGAGACCGGTGCCGGCCAGTGGGGCAGCGCGCTGGCGTTCGCGTGCACGGCGTTCGGGCTCGGTTGCGAGGTCTGGCAGGTGCGGGCGTCGTTCGAGGGCAAGCCCTATCGCCGCATGCTCATGGAGACCTTCGGCGCGACCGTGCACTCCAGCCCGTCCGAGCTCACCCAGGCCGGCCGCAAGATGCGTGAGGACTTCCCCGACACCTCCGGCAGCCTCGGCATGGCCGTCAGCGAGGCGATCGAGGCGGCGGTGGGTTATGGCGACGCGAAGTACGCCCTCGGCTCGGTCCTCAACCATGTCGTGCTGCACCAGTCGGTGATCGGCCAGGAGGTGCTGAAGCAGCTCGCGATGTTCGGTGAGGAGCAGGCCGATGTCGTCTATGGCTGCGCCGGTGGTGGCTCCAACCTCGCGGGGCTGGCGTTCCCGATGCTCAAGGAGAACCTGGCCGGGCGTACCACCACGCGGTTCGTCGCGGCCGAGCCCACGGCCTGCCCGTCCCTGACGCAGGGTCGTTATGACTATGACCACGGCGATGTGGCGGGCCTGACGCCGCTGCTGAAGATGTATACCCTCGGCAGCGACTTCGTCCCCGACCCCATCCATGCCGGTGGCCTGCGCTATCACGGCATGGCGCCGCTGCTGTCCCACACCGTGCACACCGGGCTGGTCGAGGCCACGGCCGTGGGACAGAACGAGGCGTTCGAAGCCGCGGTCCTGTTCGCCCGGGCCGAGGGCCTGGTTCCCGCGCCCGAGTCATCGCACGCGATCGCAGCCGCCATCGCCGATGCGAAGCAGCGGACCGCGGCCGAGGATTCTGCGAGCATCGTGATCGGCTTGTCCGGTCACGGTCAGCTCGACCTGCCGGCCTTCGCCGCCTACCTCGCCGGAGATCTCGCTGACACCAAGTAGTGGTCGGTTGAGCTTGTCGAAACCAACCGCCCTCACCCGGGGGTTAGCATCCCCGGGTGAAACGCGCGTGGACGAAGGCCAAGGGCTGGGTGGACCCGTACGTCCTGCTTCTGTTCGGGATGGTTGCGCTGGCGGCGGTCTTGCCGGCGACCGGCGCGGCGGTACGCCCGGTCGGGATTGCGACCGACCTAGCTGTGGCGTTCCTGTTCTTTCTGTATGGCGCTCGGTTGTCGGCGGATCAGACCCTGCAGGGCATCAAGCACTGGCGGCTGCACTCCCTGGTGCTCGCGTTCACCTATGTGATGTTCCCGATCCTGGGGGTGGTTGCGTCGTTCGCGGCCCGACCGGTCCTGGGGCCCGACCTGGCGGCGGGCATGCTCTTTCTCTGTCTGCTCCCGTCGACGGTGCAGTCGTCCGTGGCGTTCACCTCGATCGCCCACGGCAATGTCGCGGCATCGATCGTCGCGGCCTCGGTGTCGAACCTGCTCGGTGTGGTGATCACGCCGCTCCTGGTGCTGCTGACCATGGGCGCCGCCGCGGGCATCGATCTGGGCACGATCCAGAGCTTGTTCCTCAAGCTGGTGCTGCCGTTCATCATCGGCCAGTTGATGCATCGCTGGCTCGGCGGATTCCTCACCCGCAACAAGCAGATCATCTCCAAGTTCGACCGCGGCGCGATCCTGCTGGTGGTCTATTCGGCATTCTCCGCCGGCATGCGCGGGGACATGTTCGGCAAGCTCTCCGCCGTGCAGCTCGTCGCGCTCCTGGCCGCCTGCTGCATCCTTCTCGCCATCGTCATCGCCGCCACCATGATCATCAGCAAGGCGTTCGGCTTCTCCTGGCATGACCGCACCGCCATCATCTTCGCCGGCTCCAAGAAGTCCATGGCCTCCGGACTGCCCATGGCCCAGGTCATCTTCCCCGCCGCGACGGTCGGCATCCTCGTCCTGCCGCTCATGCTGTTCCACCAGATCCAGCTGATGGTCTGTGCCCAGCTGGCCCGGCGTTGGTCGGCCATCCCGCCCGAGGAACACGAGACCGCCCCGACCACCGGCGTGCGGTGATCGGGGCAGCTGCGTCAGGTCATATCGGTCAGGCGAGATCAGGTACGCCCGCAGACGAGGTTCCGCTCCGCTGACCAGAGGTCGTGCGACTGTCGATGCGGCCATCGCCATCGGTATCGCGCAGGATCTCGTCGACATTCCCGTCGCCGTCGCGGTCGATCAGCACGGTCTCCGCAGAGCCGTCCTCGTTGGCATCAACCAGCCCGACGTCGAATCGGCCGTCCTCGTCGGTGTCGACCAGGGCCGCATCCCAAGCACCGTTCTGGTCGCTGTCGACAAGCAGGGTCTCGAAGGTGCCATTGTCGTCCTGGTCGACCAGCGCTGCCTCGAACTCACCGTCCTGGTCCTCATCGATCAGGATGCGCTCGAAGGTCCCGTTGCCGTCGGCATCGACCGCCACAGTCTCCTCGAGCCCGTCGCCGTCCGCGTCGGTCGCGATTACGTCGATGGTGCCATCGCTGTCCAGGTCGTGCAGGGTCGTCTCCGCCCGCCCGTCGCCGTCGAGATCAACGGCGATGACGTCGATCTGGCCGTCGTTGTCGGTGTCGAAGCCGGTTCCGGTGGTGCCGTCGCTGAACTCGATTTCGGTCATGTCTATCTGCCTTCCGCACTGAGGGGATCTGGTGTTTTGCTCTTGTGCCCCCTAAGAGCACCTACCCCCGGCGGATGTTCCCCGGATTCGACGGAATCTTTGTGAGCCCGCTCAGCGCGGCTGGCGGGCATGGGAGATGAACGCGGCACCGACCAACAACGCCAGGCCGCCGACCACCGCGATCAGGAACACCGGAGACGCGGCCCAGGCCGGAGCCCATCCCGGCCACCAGGAGAACGGCTTTGCGTCCGCCACCGGCACCGGACTGGCGGACACACTCGGCGTAACGCTCGCCGACGCAGTGGCCGTCGCTGTCGGCGTGGCCGAGGGGGTCGGCGTACTCTCCGAAGAACCCGGCTCACGAGCCAACGTCAGGACGATCTCCTGCTGGGCCGGCGCGAGCCACCAGTCGCCCTCGAAGATGATGGGAACGTGGTACGCCGGGAAGGTGCGGCTCCATTCGCCCGGCGTGCTCGGCACGACGACATCGAGCGACCACCGCGCATCGTCACCGACCTTCGCGAAGGCCCGGGCATCGGTCCCGGCATCGAGCACTGCCACGATCGAGTGCCCTTCGGCCGGCTCGTTGCGGTCGTTGTGGAGGGTCCCGGTGACGATGATGTGCTGTCCGGGCACGACGGGTTCCGGCGACACGGGATCGATGACCAGTCTCACGGGACCCACCTGATCGGGCGCGACCTGGAAGATGGTGGTCAGCTGGCTGGGTCCGTGGGCCTCGTTGCCCTCGAACAGGGCCGTCAGTGAATGTCCGCCGAAGCCCCACCAATCCTCGACCCAGAACTCCGACCGATAGGTGCCGTCAGCTCCTGTCGTCGCCAGATAGGGCGTCTCGTCGATATTGCCGTCCACGGCGACGCGGATCTCAGCCCCGGCCACGGGGGCACCGCCGGAGGTCAGCCGCCCGGTCACCACCATGCGCTCGTGCAGCGTCCAGACCGGGCGCTCCATCGCGATCTCGATCTCGGTCGGGGTGAGGGCGGCGGCCGGGCGCGTCAGCGCCGGCGTACCCACCAACAATCCCCACCCCAGCACCACCGCCACCAACAGACGGAGCGCGCGGAAAGACGGGGAAGTGGGCTGCGGCACGCCCCCATCGTGCCACTGAACGCCAGTCAGATCCGGGAGCGACGAGCCTGCAGGAAGCGGATCACACCGAGGACCAACAGGCCGTGCGCGACGATGTAGGTCGCCATCACCGCCACGTCCTGCTGTGGCAGGTCGAACCCCGCGAACGAGCGCGCAGCGATCAGCCCGTCCGACAGGATGAACAGCGCACCGCCCAGCCAGCCCGCGCGCCCCAGGGCAGTGGCCAGGCAGGCCGTCGTGAGCAGGGCCAGGGCATAGACGGCGACGGCAGGAGCGAGCGTTCCTGCCCCCGGCCAGCACCACACCACCATCGCGACCCCGATCGCCAGATAGGGCAATAGCGCCCAGGGTCGACGCCACAGCGCCGACTCCTTGCGTACGCCCCAGAAGCCCGTCACCCACGCCACGTGGGCCAGGAAGAACGACCCCAGCATCAGCGGCAGCTTCCACGGCTCGGACACCACCTGCGGGAGCATGTCGCCCAGGGACGAGAAGAACAGCGCCACGACGGTCCAGGTCCGCAGCCGGCCGCGTGGAGCGGTCAGCGCGACCAGCGCCAGCGTCGGCATCAGCACGACCTGCGCCGGGATGCTGACCTCGCGGATGTTCAGCGCGAGGGAGGTCACCTGGATCAGGCCGACGAGAATGTACGCCAGCCAGGCCGCCCTGGTTTTCGTCACAACGGAGCCACGGCGATGGTGAGGTCGAGCTCGTGGGCCTGGCCGGGGTTGAGATGGATGGCCTTGTTGCGCACGTTGGCGGTCTCGACACACACGAACTCGGTCCACTCGTCATCGCCGAGGTCACCCAGCTCGGCCGCGTTCTCGGCCCACGGATTCCAGACGACGGTGTTGGCGGAGTTGCCGGTCGTCTGGATGATGCGCCGCCCGAGCGCCGGATCGTGGATCTCGGTCACGGCGCTGTCGACCCAATGGGTCTGATCGACCTCCTCGGCGAAGGTGACCGGCCCGATCTGGGTGTCCCAGGTGCCGGTCCGGCGGGAGAGATATTCGGTTCCGGCCAGCCCCAGGACGGAAGCCTGACGCACGTCCCCGACGCGCAGATAGGTGTGCAGCGCCTCCTCGACCACGAGCGGCACCTCATCGGTGTTGTGGATGCGGAGTGAGACGTGCAGGTCAGCCCCGAACGTCTGGGTGCACGTCAGCTGGAACCGGTTGCGGTCGGGGTCGATGCCGTCCATCCGCGGGATCATCGTCGGGTCGAGCCGCCACTGCAGCGTTGTGACGCCGTTGTTCTCGCGGCCCTCGACCAGCTGCCAGGTCGCCAGGCGCGCAAACCCGTGCGCGGGGGACTTGTTGTCCTTGCGGCCGTTCGCGAACCACGGGAAACAGATCGGGATGCCACCGCGGATCGCGACCCGGGGCTCATACCGGGCGTATGCGCTCGTGAACAGCACCGGCTCCTCACCCGCCGGAGTCCATTCGGTGATGTGCGCACCCTGCTCGTGCACGGTGAAGCGGCCCCCGTCCGGGGTCGTGCCGCGGACGATGCTCAGGCCGTGGTGGCCGTCCTCCAGTCGTTCGAACACGGTGGCTCCTCAGATGCCGGCGAAGACGCGGACCGCGTCGAGATGGGGGAACGAGACCGATGCATTGGCCGCGTCCCGCGTGATCGGCTTGGCGCAATAGGCGACGCCGAGGCCGGCCTCCGCCAGCATGTCGAGGTCGTTGGCTCCGTCGCCGATGGCGATCACGCGGTCGGAGGTGATGCCCAGCATTCCGGCGTACTCCAACAGATGCGCCCGTTTCGCCGCCCGGTCGACGATCGCGCCGTGCGTGCGCCCGGTCAGGCGCCCGTCGCGGATTTCGAATCGGTTGGCCCTGACCAGCTCCACGCCCAGGCTCGCCGCGAGGGGGTCCACGATCTCGTGGAAGCCACCGGAGACGAGGCCGACGCCGATGCCGTTTTCATGGCAGGCCGTGATCAGGTCGGCAGCGCCGTTGGAGAGCCTGACCTCCGCGGCGACCTCGGCGAGCACCGACTCGGGTAGGCCTTCCAGCGTGGCCACGCGCTCGACCAGCGAGGCCGCGAAGTCGAGCTCACCCTGCATCGCGCGCTCGGTGATATCGGCGACCTTGGCCTCGGTGCCGGCGTGGGCGGCCACGAGTTCGATGACCTCGGCGGTGATGAGGGTGGAGTCGACGTCCATGACGATCAGGCCGGGCCCCTCGGCGGCCAGAGGCCCCCAGGTGAGGCCTGCGTCGACCCCGTGGGCGTCGGCGAGCTCGCGGATGCGCGTACGCAAACCCCGTCCGGCCCCCTCGTCGATCGTGGTGGTGAAGGCGACGGCGTCGAAGCCGGGGGTGGTGGGCGTACTCGCGATGGAGCGCGGCAGCAGCGCATGCACCTGGTCGAGCAACTGGTCAGGGATGGTCTCGGCACTCACGAGTCCGGCACGCGCGGGAATCATGGGCCGAACGCTACTAGGACCGGGGATGAGGGGAGGGCCGCAGGGATGGGTGGAGGGCGCTATGCAACTGCTTCCGCTGCGGAAGCGCTTCCGTTCCGGAAGCAACTGCATAGTGCGCCGCCCTCATTCCTAAGCCCCCGGGCCCCGGCGCCCCGTCTCGAGGGAGACATTTCGATGAAGGATTTTGGCGTCCAGACGATGAAAATCCTTCAACCCGAATCCCGAAGGTCAGAGGCCGATGAGCACCAGTGCGGTGAGCAGGAGCGTGAAGGCGATTTCGCCGAAACCGGCGGCCTTGGGGGTGACGGTACGCCCCGAGAGCGGCCCCAGCACCGGCACGAGCAACGCCCGCACGGTGGTGAGCGCGAAGAATCCCGTCCAGGTCCAGGCGATGTGGCCGAAGGCGGCGGCAACGGCAGCCAACCCCGTCGCCACGACGTGGAAGGCGACCGAGCCAACCACCCAGGCGAGGTGCCCGCGTTCGCGGATCAGGGTCTTCACATAGGGGACGGTGCCGAAGAAATAGAAGAAGCAGATCGCCCCGAGCCACCAGCCAGCGGCCGGACCCTGCCCCAGGGCCTCGAGAGCCTCCAGCGGATTCGGATAACGCACGGTCACGGCCATCAGCGCCGCCGCGAGGATCGTGAGCGCCCCCGACAGGGTCGAGCGCTCCTGGCGATGGGCGACGAGCCAGAGGGTGGCACCGGTCAACGGGACATAGGCCAGGCCCCACAAGGCCAGAGACGGTCCGGCGAGAGCCAGAGCGAGCAGACCTGCGAGACCGGCGATCCCGGCGTACACCAGCATCGGCTTGCGGAACTTCGGCTTCCGCCGTGCCTTGATCCACAGCGATCCGGCGGCGAAGGCGAGATAGCCCACCAGCCAGGCCACAAAAAGGGGAATCGGCCACCACACCCAACCAACCTCCTGCGTCCGCAGGATCGCGCCGAGCCAGAAGGGCGCGATGAGCATCGCCCAGGCACCGTGCTGGTTGGGCACCCACCCGGTCTGACCGTGCTTCTTGCCGCGCTTTTTGGGGCGGGCAAGGGCTGGTCGAACGGGATGGGTGGTGCTCATGGCGAAATAGTACGCCGAGATCCGTGATTAATGCCGACCGGCTCAGAACACGGGGAAGACGCGCTCGGGCATGCCGAGGATCGTGCCCTTGGCCGATTCGAGCGGGTCCTTGTCAGGCGTACTTCTTGCCCAGCGCATCAAGCGCATCTGCCAGCAGTTCCAGCCGCTGCGCGATCGAGAGATCCGGCTCGGCCCGGGCACCCACGAAGGCCCCGTCGAAGCCAGCGATGGCGAAGTGGATGAGGTCGTTGGCGGCCTTCGTCGCGGCTTCCTCGCCATAGGCGGCGAAGGCCCGTTCGAGCATCCGGATCAGGGGTTTCCGGCCATCGACGCGTACGCGAAGCAGCTCGTCCTCGATCTCGGGACTCTCGGCCGAGTCGGTGCTCATGAGCAGCACGAAGTGGAGACGCAGGAAGTCGGATCGCGTGCTGAAGCTCTCGGCGATCTGCTGCAGGGCGAAACCGAGCTTGTCGCGCACCGAACCGGTGGTGGGAATGCTGGGTTCGATCTCGTTCAGGGCTTCGAAGAAGCCGTGCGCCCCATGGGCCATCACGGCCGAGAGCAGCCCGGCCTTCGACTCGAAGTGGTGATAGATCGCCGACTTCGGCAGGTGGGTCTCGGTAGCCAGGGCCGAGAGGGTCGTGGCCGCATAGCCGCGCTCGGCCATCAGTCGCGCGGCCACCTCGAGGATCTCTTCGCGGGAGCGGCGACCCCGCTTGTTGAGCGTCCGTTTCGGTTCGTCCACGGGCAGCACTGTAGCCACCGTCCCTTCCCTGTGAGCCTTCCCGGCTCTGCTTGACAGGCCCACAACGTCGTGCGACCTTGGTATTAATGTACCGAACGTTCGGTACAAAACGTACTCAATGAGGAGCACCAGATGACGACTAACTTCGACAGCGACGTCACCGTCGTCGGTTATGGCCCAACCGGAATCACGGCGGCCCTGACCCTCGCCAAAGCCGGCGTACGCGTGACGGTGATCGAGCGCGACTCCGACATCTATGCGCGAGCCCGCGCGGTCACGGTCAATGACTGGACGATGCGGATCTTCCAGGCCCTGGGTATTGACGACCGGATCGAGGCCGTGATCGAACCCCAGCGAGCGCTGCGCTGGGTGACGTACGCCGGCCAGGAGGTCATGCGGGTCGAACACCCCGCATCGACGCTTGGCACGCGCAACAGCAGGCCGCGGTTCTACAACATCTATCAGCCCACGATGGAGGCAGAGCTGCGGAAGTGCGTCGAGGAATACGGGGACCGGGTCACCGTGCACTTCGGCCAGGAAGCGACCGCGATCGGGCAGGACGACGACAGTGCCACGGTCGGCATCCGTGACACCGCGACCGGGGAGACCCGCCAGATCCGATCCGAATATGTGATCGGTGCCGATGGCGGTTCCTCTGCCACCCGCGAGCGCCTCGGCATTTCACTCGACGGCGACACCGTCAACACGCAGTGGATCGTGATCGACTGCCGGGTGAAGCGCTGGTGGCCCGACCGCGACTTCCTGACATTCTGGACCGACTCGAAGCGCCCCGTCGTCGATATCGCACTGTCAGCCGGCAACCACCGTTGGGAGATTCCGCTGGCCGCCGACGAGTCGGAGGCCGACTATCAGACCGAGGAGCAGGTCTGGCCGCTGCTCAATGCGCTCGGCAAGACGACCGACGACGTCGAGATCCACCAGTGGGCGTTCTATCGCCACCACGTGCGCAGCGCCAACACCTGGCGTCAGGGCCGCGTTTTCCTCGCCGGTGACGCCGCCCACCTGATGCCGCCGTGGGCCGGTGCGGGCATGCAGTCCGGCATGCGCGATGCCCACAACCTGGGCTGGAAGCTCGGAGAAGTCCTGGCCGAGCGCCTGCCGGAGGCCTGGCTCGACACCTATGAGATCGAGCGCCGACCGAATGTGGACTTCTTCACGCAGCTCGCGGTCGGCCTCGGCCGAGTGATCAAGCAGGAAGCCACGCCCGAGGAGGTCGAGGCGATGAACCATGTGCCCGAGAATCTCGTCACGCCGTGGGAGCCGCCGCTCAATGCGCCCCCGACACTCGAGGCGGGCTGGCTGGCCGGGCCGGTCGACGATGACTCGATCATCGGCCGCTATCTGCCGCAGCCGCTGATGGGCGATGCCATCGGCAAGATGGGCCGACTCGACGAAGTCCTGGGCGAGGGCTTCGTTGTGTTGGGGCGGGATCTGGATCCGGCTGAGTTGTTGTCGGCCGAGGACAAGGCGAAATGGGACGAGCTCGGCGCGCGCTATATCGCCGTGCGGCCGCAGAACGCCTTCAGCCAGTCCGGCGCCGACCTCATCGATCTCGAGGGCGCGATCGGCGCCTTCATGGATCGCTATGGCGTACGCGCGATCGCCGTCCGCCCCGACAAGTTCGTGGCCTCGTCCGACCGGCAGCAGCTGGCCGTTCCGGCCCTGTGGGAAAAATGAGAAACGGAGAAATGGACATGACCGGAGTCAGAGAACTGGGGTATGTCGTCTATGAGGTCTCCGACCTCGCGGCGTGGGAGAAGTTCGGCGTCGACCTTCTGGGAACGCAGGTCGGGGAGCGTTTCGAGGGTGGCTTCACGCTACGCATGGATGACAAGGCGTATCGCTGGATCATCGTCGAAGGGCCGGCCGATGACCTCGCCCGTTCGGGCTATGTCGTGGCGGAGCTCGATGCGTTGGTGGACAAGTTGCGCGGCGGGGGCGTGGAGGTCGCCGAGGGCGGCGCCGAACTGGCTGCGGCTCGGGGTGTCGATCGGATCTTCACGACTGTGGACCCGATGGGCAACGCGATCGAGCTCGTGGAGGAAGTCCCGGACGCTGCTGCACCTTTTGCCAGTGATGTCCTGGACGGGGCGTTCGTCACCGGAATCGGGGGAGCGGGCCACCAGGTGCTGGTTGCCAAGGGCGTGGCACGCGAGGACTATCTGGCGTTCTATCGCGACCTGTTGGGGTTCCGGATCTCCGACATCATCATCGAAGAACTCGCTCCGGGCATCGTGGCCGACCTGATTTTCCTGCACTGCAATCCGCGGCATCACACCGTGGCGTTCGGTGACCTGCCGTCGCCGAAGCGTACGCATCACTTCATGGTCGAGGTCGCCGACATCGTGGATGTGGGCCGGGCCTATGAACGTTGCCTGGCCGCCGGACAGCCCCTGGAAATGCATCTGGGCATGCACCCGAACGACCAGATGTTCAGCTTCTATGTCGTGACGCCGTCGGGGTTCTCGGTCGAATACGGCTGCGGTGGTCGCCTCATCGATGAGGCCACCTGGGAAGTCACCACCCTGGACGCTTTGCACAGCTGGGGCCATCAGCCCACCCACGTTGTTTCCGAACTCGTTGGCGCGACCAGTGGCGCCCATCCTTCCGACACCGATGCTGCCGACCCTGCCGAAAAGAGTGACAAATGAGCCTCGACAAATCCGCCATCTCCCACGACATCACGCTGCCTTCGGGCACGCGGATTCGGTATTACGAATATGGCCCCGGCCACGGATATCCCGTCCTGCTGCTGCACGGCTCCGGGCCCGGGGCGACCGGCTGGTCCAACTTCAGCGGCAACATCAAGCAGATCGGCGATGCCGGCTTCCGGGTCATCGCGCCGGATATGCCGGGCTGGGGAGCGTCGGATCCGGTCGCGACCGATGAGCTCGACCATGTGGCCTCTGCGCTCGAATTCCTTGATGCGATGGGCATCGAGAAGGCCGCGTTCGTCGGCAACTCGATGGGCGGTCATACGTCGATCCGGTTCGCCACCCTGCATCCGGATCGGATCTCCCATCTCATGACGATGGGCCCGCCCCTGGGGAAGGTGCCGTCGCTGAACGGGGTTTCGGGCCTCAGCGAGGGTCTGAAGGTGCTCATCGAGACGTATGTGTCGCCGACCGAGGAGAACATGAAGAGGCTGGTCGAGGTGATGACCTTCGACAATGCACGCTTCGCCACGCCTGAGTTGATCGCCGCTCGCACCGAAGCCACCAACGCCGTGCCCGAGCATGTGAAGAACTATGTCGAGGGCCTGCCCAAGGGCTCACCCATCCCCGTATGGGTCGACCGCGAAAAGGTCAGTGGCATCCGGATTCCGTCCTTGTTCATCCATGGCAAGGACGACCGGGTCGTGCCGTTCGAGAACAGCCTGTGGCTCCTGGCGAACGTGCCCAACAGCCGTGCGGTCCTGCTCAATCAGTGCGGCCACTGGGCGATGATCGAGCACGCCGATGAGTTCAACCGGTTGGTCATCGACTTCGTCGCCAACAACTGAGGACGCCTCATCGCTCGCGGCATGCCGGCCCTCTTGGGAAGATGTGCCAGTGGCACGAGTTCAAGTGAGGCGCGCGGTGTCGCGAGCGAAGTCGTGCCAGGTGGCACGAGTTCAAGTTGGGTGCGCGGTGTCGCGGGCGAAGTGGAGGGAGTCGACCGCCGCCGCCAACCACCGCTTCCGCAGCGGACGCAATTCCGTAGCGCCCCGCCACCTTCCACGTCACGCCTCACCCCCGACGCACGCTCCGCGTGACGCCTCACCCCCGACGCACGCTCCGCGTGACG
>CAZEVN010000059.1:0-1089 GCA_964515145.1 uncultured Enemella sp. | reverse complement strand
CCCCCGACGCACGCTCCGCGTGACGCCTCACCCCCGACGCACGCTCCGCGTGACGCCTCACCCCCGACGCACGCTCCGCGTGACGATGAACTTCGGGTTGCGTGCGACGATGTCGTTACTCCCGATCCGCTGCCGCAGGCGGGGGAGATAGGGCAGATGCGCGTTGAAGACCAACCACAGCTCCCCGCCCGGTGCGAGGGCCCGCGCGGCATCGTCGATCATCGCCAGCCCGACCGCGGAATCCTTTGTGGTCCCCACGTGGAAGGGCGGATTGCACACGATCAACGGCGCCGAGCCCGCAGGCACAGTCTCCAGCGCGTCGGCCCGGCGTACCTCGACCGAAACCCCATTCGCCGCAGCCGTCGCCGCAGTGGCGAGACAGGCGGCGCGGGATTCGTCGAGGGCGAGTACGCGGTGTCCGGCGCGGGCCAGGAGGGCGCTCAGGGTTCCGTTTCCGGAGCCGAGGTCGATGGTCGTCCCATCCGGGACGACAACCTGATCGAGCACATTCACGAGCAGTCGCGTGCCGGGATCGACCCGGGTCCCGGCGAACGTGCCCCCGTGCGCGGCAAGAGTCAGGTCGAGATCCCCCTGATGAGCGGTCCGTGGAAAATCGATTCCCCCGGGCTGCGGATCACGAGCATGGAGGACCCGTGACTTCTGCCGACCCAGGCTGGCGGAGACCTCCCCGAACCGCTGGGCGAGCGCCTCGTTCATCGAACGCGTCATGTGCTTCACGCGACCTCCGGCCACCAGGCGTACGCCGGGCACGAGAGCGAGCCGCTGGGCGTACTCCTCCAGGGCGGCCACCGCCTTCGGCAACCGCATCAACACCAGGTCCACCCCGGCCAACGCCCCCACCGTGAGTTCTTCCACGACCGGCACAGTGAGAAGCCGTTCGTCGAGGAGAGAATCGCAGTACGCCACCACCTCCCACCCCCGCGCTCCGGCTTCGGTTGCGAGCGCGGGAGCGTCGATCACGAGCACCCCCCCGGTCGGCTCCGGCGACTCGTCGAGAATGAGTCGGTCGACCGGATCAAGCATAAAAACCATCCTCATGCCGTGGGAATAACAGTGACTTTCACCACG
>CAZEVN010000058.1:0-21317 GCA_964515145.1 uncultured Enemella sp. | reverse complement strand
CCAGCTCCGGCGGCACCATCACGTCGGTCGCGTGGACCGAGGTCACCGGCAAGCCGTCGGAATTCCCGGCGTTGCCGCACCGTCATGATGCGTCGGAGATCACCGATGACATCATCTCCGAGCCGGAGATCCTGTTCGCGATCACCGACGAAGATGGTCGACGCACTGATCTCGAGCTCGGCCAGGACGGGACTCTGACCGATCGCGTTGTCACTGGACTGACATCGCGCGTCATCATTCAGGGACAGACCGCGATCGAGGCAGCCATGAGTGCCCCCAACCTCTCGGGCGACGCCACAGGGGTGATCTATGCCGTCGTAGACGAGGACGAGCGAGTCACCGATATCGAGTTGGGCCGGGATGGGCGTTTCACGGATCGCGCGATGGTCTCGATCAGTTCGCGGGTGACCCCGACCGCGTCGTTCTACCGGGCGCCCTATGAGACCGTGACGACTCCGCTGGTATCCGGCCCGGATATTGTCCTGTGGGGCGATTCGCTGACCGGTGCCGGGGGGTGGGATTCGCTGCTGAGTGCCGCGACCGGTCGCACGGTGAGGCGCTGCGGTGTCGGGGGCGAGACGTCGGCCGGAATCGCGGCGCGCCAAGGGGGAATGCCTTATCTGATGGTCGCTGCCGGCGGGTCCATTCCCGCTTCCGGCCCTGTCGATGTGACCCTCACATCGTCGGGGGGTGGTGTCTCTTGGCCGCTGCTCCAGGGCGCGGGGACCGCGAACGGATACGCGGACGGCGTGCTGTGCGGCGTGTCCGGCCGGCTGACCCTCGTCAAGGGCGCGACCCCGCTTCCGAATCACGGTAACGATGACCTTTACGTGTTCACTCGCTCGTCCGCTGGCGCGGTTGTTGCGTGCGATCGGCCGTCACCGTTCTATTGGGACAACGGCGCAGCTCGGGCGTCCGATATCGCGGTGTTCTGGGCCGGGAGCAATAATCGGTCCGATCCCGACCGGGTCCTAGCTGATGTGCGCGCCATGGCCGGGGTTCTTCGGGCGCTGGACAAACGATTCCTGGTTGTGGGGCCGCTGAACAGCGCTACGGACACCTTGACGTCTCAGAATGCGAACTATCTCGGGGTGAAATCAGCCGAGGCGCAGATGCTGGCCGAGTACGGGCGCCGGTTTCTCAATTTGCGCCGATACCTCATCGACTACGGCCTCGCCGATCGCGGGATCACGCCAACCTCGCAGGACAACGCCGACATCGCGGACGACGTCATCCCGTTGTCGCTGCGGTCGGATTCGATACACCAAAACAACGATGGAAAGGCCGTAACCGCGGCCCAGGTGGAGCTTCGGCTCCGAGAATTGGGGTGGGTTTGATGGGTAAGAAGATCGTGTTGACCGGGGAGAAGTTGTCAAATCTGGACGCTCCCCGATTGCGGGTCTATGACGAGCTGGAATCTGCGGGGACATTGGCGCTGTTCGACGTCACGCATCCGATGCAGGAGTTCGGGTCAGGCATTCCGACTGATGGGTCGGTCGTGAAGAACCTTGCTCGTGTGAACGCCGCTGGGCTCTATGGCGAGGGCGCGACAGCAGATCAGATGGACCTCGGGTTCGTGCTCCAGGGCAACGTGTCCGGCGCCGCGGGGAAGATCGAACGGACCGGCAGCGGGGGGATTCACGGCATCATCTCCCAGTCGGCCGCTGTCCAGGGCGGCTTCGCTGTCATGGTGCCCGCGAAGGTCGTCCACTACCTCATGAAGAACCGACTTCGGTCCTATTACGCCTCGTTCTGGGGGCGGATCACTCGGCGCCCGCCAACCTTGGACGACATGATGTTCACCGTCAACGGCAACGGGCAGCAAACCAACTCGTTCGCATTCTCGTTTGAGAACACGAAATCCGGGACCAATGCTTGGGCACAGCGGCCCTACTCTGGATCGAATCTCGGGTTTCTATTCGATCCGGCCGCAGCACCGACAGTGCCCAGCCCGGTGTTCCGATCCATCGGGATGCCGTCCGGCTGGTACACGGCCACAGCCGGGAAAGAGTCGTCCTTGCCCGGCGATGGGGCCAACCAGGGCGTGACTGGCGCCTGGGGGGGAGGCGGCGCGTCGGCAGGGGCTGTCAACTACTCGACTGCCTCGGCATGGAAACACGCGGTGCAAGCCTCAGGCGCCGTGGCGACCTCTAACGCCGGAAGTTCTTTCAAGGTCCAGGGCGGTTCGCCTAGCAACTACCAATCTTGCGGATCACAGGTCGTCTATCGGTTCTACATCGAAGACCTGACCGCGTCCGGGAGGACCTACGCCCAGGTCCGCGACCTCGACTATGCGCTCTATCAGCGCGAAGTCCTCACCGCCGGGGGCCGCTACTACGGCGACACCCACACCGACCCCACCACCATCCCCTGATGCGCGGAGGTCCTTCCCGCCTGACCCATGTCGTGGCCCCGGCCGCGTCCCCTGTCCTTTTATTCCTTCGACCCTGCGGGGGTTCCTGCATGTCTGAATCGTTCGATGCCGAGTCCGTCCTGGGCTCGACCGAAACCCTGCACCGCGCCGCCATCGGCGCGGTGATCGCTCATACCACCTTGGAGGTTCTCATGTCCGAAATCACCAACGAGAACGGTCGCGCTCTGGCGGCTGCCCGTCGCCAGCTCGAACAGACGACCGCGCTCCGCGAAAAGGTCGCGGCCCTGGTCGAGGCTGCCGCGGAAAACCGCGCGCTGATCGACAACCTGCAGGCCGAATCGCTCCAGGCGATCTCGGCGAAGCAGGCCGCGGTCGCTCACGCGGAATCGCTGCAGGCCCAGCTCGACAAGGTCGCCGGTGTCCTGGATTCCGATGACCACCTGGACGCGCCCGCCCCGGGCGACGACGCGCCGCCTGCTGACGGTGACGTCGAGGTCCCGCCGGCCGACGTCGACGGTGAGGGAACACTGCCTGACGGCCCGGTCGTCGACGACCCGGCGCCGGTCGATCCGGTGGATCCTGCTCCCGCTGACCCGGTGACCGACCCGGCGCCGGCGGCTCCGGCAGACCCGGCTGCTCCCGAGGGCGGCGTGGTCGAGGGTGTGCCCGCGGCTCCGGCCGACGGATCGACCCCGGAGGGCTCTGCCTGACGGTTTCGTCTCCGCTGCGAGGGCGTCCTCGCGCCGGCCCTGTTCGGGGGCTGGCGCGGGGGCGCCCGCCCTTTGCTGTTCCATGCCTGAATAACTGGGCCGTTTAACTGGACTCCAGGGTTAGGGGACCGTATTATTAGGGCATGGAGAAAATCACCGACAGCGTCAAGGCCCTGGCTCGAATCCACGGCGTCCCCCGGTCCGCGATCCGCGAGGTTGCGTCCGATCTGCGGGTGCAGGTCCGGTACTCCGCCGACCGGCGCACCTGGTTCGTGGACGAGCCCTATCCGCTCGTGCGCGCGTTCAACGAGCACCTGACCGAGCTGTTCTCCGGCGAGCTGGGCGCGGCATGAGGACGTGGGTCGATCTCACCCTCGACGGCACCCCGGATCGGGGCTGGTTCGACCCCGACCAGTGCGAGCTGGTCCGCGACGGGCATGCCGCGCTCTACCGCACCCCGGGGGGCCGGTACGTCTCCGAACGGCCCGGCGCTGCCGGCGAAATCGCGCCGGTGTGGCTGACTGCCGAACAGGCGCGTGCTGCGCTCGAGCGGATGCCGGAGTCTGCCGAACGGGCCCGGGCGCTCTCCACGTGGTTCGCGCCGAAGCGGCGCCCAGGCAAGCCTCGGATCGGGGGCCTGGTCCGCGTCGTCCTGCCCGACGAGCTCATCGCGGCCGCCGACGCCGAAGCGGACCGGCTGAACACGACCCGGTCCGATGTGATCCGGGACTGGGCCGAGGCTGGCCGCTCACGCTGAAACAGTTGGGCCCCGACCGTGATGGTCGGGGCTCCTGCATCAGGGCGCTCTGCGGGGGTGGGTCATGTCGTCTCCTGGGGGGTGGTGTCGGGGTCGTCGAACAGCGACGGCTCAGCGAGTGGCACGTTCGACCACAGCACTTCCACGCGGTCGGTATCGCCAGACAGTGTGGTTGCGCCTTGCAGGTTCATGCGGTGCCATCCGTCGAATAGTTCGGCGTACAGCGGCGAGTCGTAGCCGGACAGGACGACGGACGCCTTGCACTCGTTGAGCGCGTCGGCGAGTGCGACATGTGCATCGCCGGCGAGCATTTCCACGCGGTAATTAGTGGCGCGGGTTTCGCCGAGATAGGGCGGGTCAACGTAGAGGCAGGCGGTCGGCTCGGTGCCGTAGTCGCGCATCACGCCGAGGGCGTCACGCGATTCGAGGGTGACACTGGCAAGCCTTCCGGCGACGGTGGGGAGGCGAGCAGCGAACCCGCGGACGCTTTCAAGATGGGTCTGGTGTCGCCCCAAAGGGTTGCGCCCGTACCACCAGCCGGTCTGTTTCATTGAGTGTGACCGTGACTGTGTGAGCCGAACGAACACACGCCGGGCCCGCTCAACTTCGTCCTCCACGTCCAGGCTTGCTGCCAGCGCCAGTTCTGCGCGGCTGTGAGGCGTCAGCGCACAGACTCGCTCCAACTCCTCCGGCTGGTCGCGGAGGACGCGCCAGAACGTCATCAGGTCGCCGTCCAGGTCGTTGACGGTTTCGGCGCGGGACGGCTTCTTGGCGAGCAGAACAGCCAGCGACCCGGCGAACGGCTCCACGTAATGCTCGTGTGGCGGCAGCAGTTCGGCGATACGCGGCGCCAGCGTCGTCTTGCCGCCGTAGTAGGCGAACGGCGGCCTCACGGGCGTCATGTCGTCTCCTGGGGGGTGAAGTGGTATGAGCAGGTCCAGCGGTAGGGGTCGCCCCAGCCGGACGCGACGGTCTCGGTGCAGCCGGGCTCGTCGCAGAGCGCGGCGAACCGGACGCCCATCACGCATTGACCGCGGGGCCACCTCCGATCTTCGGCCCAGCCCATCATCAGCAGCAGAGCAGAGTTGGCACCCCACCACAGCAGATAGCCCTGCTGTCTGCGGTGCGCCACTCCCGCAGCGGTGGGGCATTCGTCCCGCGCGTCGGCCAGCTTAGCGGATGCAGCGTTCGGCGTCGAGGGCGCGACGAACCTCATACATAGTCCCCGCCGGCCTGAAAACCCGCGCCTCCTAACCACCATTACGCGGGGAAAAACCATGTGAGGTACAGGCCCCCCTACGCGGGGACTTGACAATGAGGTACCACGGGGTTCCAGACCGCCTGGAAGGCGAAAAATATTCGCTGAGGTTTGCGCGTATCGGTTGACCAAATATCGGCTGAACCGTTAGGTTCTCCGTATGGCTGATAATCCGAGCGCTGCAATCGGCGCGAACGTTCGCGTGGCGATGGCCCGCGTTGGCATGACCCAGACCGACCTCGCTGCGGTGCTCGGGATCTCTCAGCCTGCTGTGTCCGCTCGGCTGCGCGGCGTGGTCGCGTTCAACGTCGACGAAATCATCGACGTCGCTGCTCACCTGGGCGTGCCGGTCGATCAGCTCCTGGACCGCGGAACCTCGGCGCCACTGCTCGAAGAGGACCGGTCGTGACCGCCGCCGTTGTGTCCCTGCGCGATCTGGTCCGCGCCGAGCTTGAGGTCGCCGCGACCCCGGTCGATTTCGCCGACATCGCGCGGCGCGTGCTGCGCCAGATCCCCGACCCGGCTGTCGCGCTGGCCGAGGTCATGCCGCTGGTCATCGGTGACGTGATCCGCGCCGGCCGGCGCCCCATCCCGGCCCCGGCCGACTTCCCGCCACCGTCCGCGCCGGCCCCGGCTGGTGCTTCGTCGGGCGCTGCTGGTCGTGCGCGCCGGGTCTCTGCCCGGGTTGCTGCGCTCCGGGCCGACCTCGAGCAGATGTACCGGACCGAAACCGGGCAGAAGCGGCTCGGGGAAATGACCGCCGACGATCTCGCCTACGTGTCGGCCGGGCTGCGGGCGCTGGCCGCGTCCTCGACGGCGAAGGCCGACCAGCTCGACGAACTCCACGCCGAAATGCTCCGCCGCGGTGTCCCAACCGTGGCCGACCTCCTGCCCTGACCCTGAACGGAGCCCTGCCGTGTCCCTTCTCCCCATTGATTCCCAGCCAGCCTCACATGACTCGACGCCCTGGATATGTGCGCTGGCTGGGTCCTCTGTTCCCCCGCGCCCCGTTTCCGAATCGAAGCCCAACGCTGGCCCGGGCGCGGGGGGCTCTCCTGACTCCACCAACAGCCATAGGCCCTTCGATGCCCCCGTCGACCACGTTGGTGGTTTGTTTCCCCCTGCCCCGGCCGTATCCGACTCGGCACCCGCGTCGACGGCGCCGGGGCAGGGGGTTGATCTGGCCGGTTTCGTGGCCAGGCTCGGGTGGCCGCTGCTGCTCGACGATCGTCTCGGGACGGCCGCGGCGGTGGTCGACGACCTCGAGGGCATGCGGAAGGCGAACGCGAACCGGCTTGGTGCGCTCGAGCGCGACCTCGGGGAGCTGGCCACACACGATCCGCAGGTCCGGTTTCTGTCTGGCTTGGTCGACGGTGTGGACGAGCTCGAACACCAGGCCGTCCTGAACTTGTCGCGGCTGATGCGGGCGCACCCGCTCGGGCCGTGGGTGAAGGCCCAGAGGGGTGTCGGGGACAAGCAGGCTGCGCGGCTGCTCGCGGCGATCCGGGACCCGTTCGTCAACGACTCCGGTGACGTGATGCGTCCGCGGACGGTTTCGCAGCTCTGGGCTTATTGCGGGCTGCACGTGGTGCCCGCTCCACATTCAACCGACCGGGCCCACAAGCGGAACGACGCCCAGGAAGTGAGCGGCCCGGTTGGTGTTAGTTCGGGCAGCAATTCCGGCCATGCCCGCGCCGAAGCCCATCGAACCGGCGCTGGGGTTGCTGCTCGTCGTCGTCGCGGGGAAAAGGCGAACTGGTCCACGACCGCGAAAACTCGGGTGTGGAACATCGTCGATTCCTGCATGAAGCAGATTGACCGGTCGACGTGTCTGTTCTCGGACGGGCTCGGCTATCACACCGCCGAGTGTGGCTGCTCGCCTTACCGTCGGGTTGTCGACGAACGGCGGCAGCACACCGCGGTAACCCGGCCTGACTGGTCGCCGGCGCACTCGCTCGCCGACGGTAAGCGGGTTGCGATGAAGGCACTGCTGCGGGACCTGTGGCGCGAGTCCCGCCGGCTCTACCTGGAAGCGGCCGCTTCGTGACCGGGCTCGAGGTCGTGGTCCCTGTGGAAGTGCCCAGGTCGATCGTGGTGACCGCGAACGACCGGGAACACTGGCGCGCCGCTGCTGTGAAAACTGCGGACCTCCGCACCCTGGCCGCCTACGCGAAACTACGCCACGCCCGCGAACTGCAGCTAATGGCTGCTGACTGTGTGTGCCTCGTCGAGTTCGGCCGGGCCGCCCGCAGGGACGTTCACAACTGGATGCCATCGGCGAAGGCGCTGGTCGACGGCATGGTGTCCGGCCCTGGCGGACATCCCTCCGGCGCGGTGTGGCTTCACCGAATCCTCGCCGACGACTCCGGCCGCTACCTGACCGGGCCGGATCTGCGCGAAGGCGTCGATCCCTCACTCGACCCCGATTTCGTCCGGTTCACGTTCACGTTCACCGAACGCGACCCCGGCTAACCGCTTTCGTCTCCGCTGCCCCCCGGAAAGGACCCGCTCTATGTCGCGCTATCGCTGGGAACCGCCAACCGGCGAAATCGTGTCCCGCCAGTCGTGGTGGGAGGCCGACGGTCTCCGCATCCAGCGAACCGAACAACCGAGCGGCGCGGCCCTGGTCGAGCTGGTCGACCCGCTGTCCGGTGTGGTCTGGCCGATCACTGACGCGCTCGCTGTCGCGGTCTTGTCCGCGCTCCGCTATCCGCACGAACCGGAGGCCTCGGCCGTCGAAGTTTCCGACGACTCTCCGACCCGGGTCAATCCGACCCGGTCCCCGTTCGCTCCACCATCCACCCCGCCAATCGGCAACTACGGAGGTTAACCATCATGCGTCGAATCCCTCTCATCCTGGCGGCTTGTGCTGCCGGCGTTCTCGTCGGGGCCGTGTCCTGCACGCCCATGACCGCTACCGCGGACCCGACCCCGGACCCGGTCGCGTCGCCGGTCGTCACCGCGACGCCGTACCCGGCGCCCGTGGAGTTCCGCGTCACCCCGGGCGGCTGTGGTTGGGTTGGGACCCCGCCCCCGACCGCCGAGCCCGGCTCGACGCCGGACCCGCTCGCTCCGCGGCCGGACGATCGGACCGTGTCGGCGTTCCTGGCGTTGTCGGTGAACTGGCCCGGCGAAACGTTCACGCTCACCGTGAACGAGCGCCGGATCCCGGCGCATTCCGGCGCGCCAGTCCATGAGGGCCTCTACCGCGGCTCGATCCCGGTCGAACCCGGGACCTATCGGGTGGTGCTCGGCACCGCGACGAACTCCGAGGTGCAGATCTCCGAGGTCGACGTCCCGGCCTGCTCGACGCCGACCCCGGCGCCGACGACACCGGGGGAGTCCCCGACGAGCGTGCCGACCGCCGATCCGTCGGTCTCCCCGACCACCGACCCGGACCCGACCGTGGCGGATTCCCCGGCTCCGGCCGACAAGGACCGCTCCGGCGGTCTCGCCGCGACGGGGGTGTGACCAATGGCCTGGTCGACACCGAGGACGGGGTGAACTGCGATGACTGAACGCTCGTGCATCGACCCGGTCACCGGCGAAGTCATCCACGACCCCGAGATTCTGCCGTTCGTGGTGTTCCTGCAGGGCCGGTCTCGGACCCATGACGAACTGTCCGAGGGCCTGTGGGACCTGGTCTCCCGCGTCCGGGACACCGGCAAGAAGGGCTCGCTGCAGCTCACCGTTCACGTCGAAATCGACAAGAAGGCTGGTGGGGTCCTGGTTGTCTCCGACGAAATCAAGTTGAAACTCCCCGAACACGAACGACCCGGGGCGTTTTTCTGGGTCGACCGGAACGGCAACCTGTCCCGCCAAAATCCGCAACAGCCCGAACTCGACGGGCTCCGCGCCGTCCCCGTTTCCGACACCGACCCCCAGAATCTCAAGGAGCTGAACAATGGGTGAATACACGTCCGACACCGAGGCCCTGCTCGACTGGCTCGACAACAACGCTGAGGCGACCATCCAGGAGGTCGAACCCGGCGCGCTGTACCTCGTGCGGGAGGACGGACAGGCCCGGGTGCTGTCCACGTACGAATACGACCAATTCGGGCCCCGTGGCGGGGCCCGGAACGTGTCGGTGGTCGACGTCCGTTCGTTCCTCGACTACTGGGAACGGTGGGCGATGGTGAACACGTGGCCCGAGGTGTGGGCCGACCCCGTCCAGCGCCGCGTGGTCGGGATCTTCGATGCGCGGAACCCGCTGATGGAGGTCGACTCTGCAGACCTCGGTTGGGGCCGGCACCGGATCGTGCTCGACCCGGTGAAAACCGATGACTGGAAAGACTGGGTTCGCGCGTCCGGGTCCCTGCTCGGACAGGCCGAGTTCGCCGAGTTCCTCGAGGACCATCTGCCGCAAATCGTCGAACCTGACGGGGCCCGGATGCTCGAAATCGCCCAGTCGTTGGAGGGCAAGACCTCCGTCGAGTGGCTGTCGGCGCACCGCCTGGCCGACGGGCAGATCGGGCTCGGCTATGTCGAAACGATCACGGCGAAGGCTGGGGCCCGCGGTGAGCTGCCTGTGCCGTCGTCGTTCACGCTCGCGCTGCGCCCGTTCAAGGGTGGCGACGCGTACCGGGTGACCGCACGGTTCCGGTATCGGCTGGCCGGGGAGCAGATACGGCTCGGGTTCAAACTGGACCGGGCCGACGACGTGGAGGATTCCGCGTGGGAGACCGTCCTCGAGCAGCTCGCCGGGGGCCTGAACGAGGGCCGGGTTCCGGCTGCTGTTCGGGTCGGTCGGCCGTGACGGGGCCGAAGCCCGGTCCTCCGCCCGGCGTGCCGGCCGCCCGGCCTGTGGCTGTGGGTGAAGCGGGGACGGGCCTCGAATCCGGGGTGGTGGTGCCGGTTGAGTTCGTGCCGCTGGTCGCCGACGCTCTGGCGGTTCTGCTCGCGACCCAGGTTCGGTTCCTGCAGAACTCCGGGCTGGTCCGTCGGGGCTGGCATGTGCCCCGCGAACGTCCCGAAATCCTGCCGTTCGTCGAACTCGCCCAGGTCGTCCCGGTCCTGGGGACGGTCTACGCCGACCGGCTCACCGGCTCGCCCCCGCGCCCCCGAGCGGCTGGGTGACTCTGCGCCCGGGGAGTTCTCTCCCTCCCCGGGCGCGGGGCGACCTCGCCGTCACCGTGTTTTCCCTGCCCTCTGGAAGGAGCATTTGTTGTGTCGACCCCTCTTTATAAATCCCGCGTGTGGAAGGCCGGCGCGTCCTGGCATGCCCGGCGCCCGTCGCTGGACGTGGACGGGCCGCTGATCGTCGAACGGTTCGAGGCCCGGTCGTTCGCGGCTGCGCTGGAATGGGCCGTGGCCTGCTGGCCGAAGCCTGTCGGTGCCTATTCGGTCGCGTTCGGCGACGCGCTCATCGATGGCTTTGCCTGCATTCGGCGCGCCGGCTATCTGCTGCCGCAGGTCCTCGTCGGGGCCGCTGCTGCTCGGCAGGACGATTTCGTCCTGGTCGGGTATGGGGACGGTGTGCGGTGACGACCCAAGCCGAGATCCTCGCTGACGCGATCGAACGGGCCGCGAATGCCCTGGCCGCTGCGATCACCGGGGCCGCGAATGCCCTGGCCGCTGCGATCACCGGTCACCTGGACCGCGCTGAACTCGGGATCATCGACGACCCCGACGACTACGCCGACTCGGAATCCAGCCCGCCGCGGAAACCGTGGACCCGGCCAGAACTGGTCGAGATTCCTACGCAGGACGGGCCGCTGACGTTGCGGCCTCCGCGGGCTCTCGAGGCCGGCGAAGTCCTTGTGCGGGTCGCGCGGTGCTGGCATCCGGACTATTTGTGGATCTGGGCTGCGAACATCCGAAGGCAGGGGAATCCGTCTGCGGCGTCCGTGGTCGAGGCCGTGGCGGATGCCATCGAAGAACAGGGCCGGTCGTGAAGCGGGGGCGCCGGATCGACTCGCATGCGACCCGGGCGAACCTGCCCGGTCAGACCTGCGACCGCTGCACCCGCCCGATCCGGGTCGGGGAACTCATCGTGATGACCCGATTCGGCTGGGCCCACCATCACTGCTCCGACGAGCCGGGCGAACTGTGATGCCCGGCCGTTACGTGTCCTGGCTCGGGACCGTCCTGGCGGATTCACCCGCCGCGGTCGATGCCATGTGCGCGCTCGCGGTCTGTTGCGCTCCCTCAACCGATCGCGCTACCCGGCGCGACCGGTCCCGCGATCGGGCCGCTGTGCGGTCCCTGAAACGAAAGGCGCTCCGGTGATCTATGACAAGGCCGCCGCTTGTCCCGCCCTGGTCGTGCTCCACGGCGCGGGGAAAGATCCCGACGGCCGGTTCATGTTCCCCGGGCACCGCTATCGCGACGCCGACGGGAACAGGCTGGACCGGTGTGGTCACTGCGGACGGACAAAACGGTGACCGGCCGCTCTCGTGCGGACTTGCACGCGACCGCCGAGGCCATCGGGTCTGAGCCCGGCTGGATCATCCTCTCCCACGAGCTCGCGGCCGCGGTGATCGGTGTGCGGTCGGTCCAGGCCCGGGCCTATCGCCCGCGGGTCGTGCCGCTGCATTGGGACGCGATCGAACGTGGGGAGGCGTACGGATGACCCTGTTCGACGCTGAACCCGACACCTGGCCGGTCGTGCTGCGGGTCGCGAAAAAGGGCGCCTGCCGGCGCGATAAAGCGTTCGCCTACCGGCCGGCGCGTGACCGCGAGCCGGTGTGTGCCGGCTGCAAGGTGCGGGTGGACTGCCGAACCTTCGACCTCGGGCCCGGTGCTGCCATATGACTGCGGAACTGCTCGACACGTACGAACCCGGTTCCGACGCTTGGCACGCACAGCGCCGGACCGCGCTCGGGGGCTCGGAGGTTGCTGCCGTCCTGGGGATCTCCCCGTTCGAGTCGCCGTTCGCGCTGTGGCACCGCAAGGCTGGGTTGCTCGCGCCGACCCCTGACCGGCCGGAGATGGAGTGGGGCCGGCGCCTCGAGTCCGCTGTCCGGCAGAAGTGGGTCGACGAACACGCTGCGACGCACACGCGGCCGCGGCTCGGGCGGACGTTCCTCGCCGATGGCTGGCGGCTTGCCTCGCCGGACGGGCTGCCTCGTCTGCGGCGCGGGTCGCGTCGGGTCGAACCGCTCGAAATCAAGACCGCCCATAACGATGCCGACTGGGGCGAACCCGGAACCGACCAGGTCCCCGTCTACTACTTGACCCAGGTGCGCTGGTATCTCGGGATCCTCGACGCCGAGGTCGCGCACCTGGCCGTCCTCATCGGCGGTGGCGATTATCGGGAGTACGTGATCCGGCAGAACGCTGACGACCTCGAGCTCATGGTGTCCGCCGGCCGGGCGTTCCTCGACTCCCTCGCGGCTGGGGAACGTCCAGACATTGATTCATCCGACATCACCTATCAAGCCGTGCGGGAACTCCATCCCGAAATCGACCGGGGAACCCGGGTCACTCTCGGCGCGGAGATGGCCGCGGAACTGCTCGCCTCCCGGCGGGCCCTGGACGCGGCCGCCGAACGGCACACGCTCGCGAAGTCCGTGGTCCTGGACGCGATGGGGGACGGTCATCACGGCGTTGACGAGTTCGACGTCCGGGTCGCCTATCGGACGGCGCGGGCGAAGAAGGACGGGTCTCCGGGGACCCCGTATCTGCAGGTTGACCGGAAAGCGGTGGCCGCGACATGACCGGTCTTTTCGCACGGATGACGCCGACGGAGCGGCTGCGCGCGCAGTACGAAGTCGCGCCGAGTGGCTGTTGGGAATGGACGGGGTTCGTCACTCGGTCCGGCTATGGGCAGATGACCCTCAACGGGCGTCGGCTCAGTGCTCACCGGGCCGCCTATTTGCTGCTGGTCGGGCCTGTCGTCGAGGGCCTGGACGTTGACCATCTGTGCCGTAATCGCAAATGCGTGAACCCGGATCATCTCGAACCTGTCACCCGCGCCGAGAATCTGCGCCGCGGGTCGGGCCCGTCGAGGTACAACCTCGCGCGGGAATTCTGCCCGAAGGGGCACCCCTACGACGAACTGAACACCTATCACGACCGCCGCGGCTGGCGCGGCTGTCGGGCGTGCAGGGCCGAAGCCTCGCGCGACTACAAACGACGAAAGGGTCTGACCAATGGGAACTAGCATCACGAAAGCGCATCAGCAGCAGGCGGCTCGACCGACGCTCGTGCAGGTCGTGCAGCGGATGCAACCGGAAATCGCCCGGGCGCTGCCGAAGCACATGGACGCCGACCGCATGTCTCGTCTGGCGCTCACCGCCATCCGGCAAAACCCGAAGCTGGCCGACTGCACCCCGGAATCGTTTTGTGGGGCGCTGCTCACCGCGGCCGCGCTCGGCCTCGAACCCGGGCTGAACGGCGAAACTTACCTGGTTCCCTACGGCCGCGAATGTCAGCTCATCATCGGCTATCAGGGCATGGTAAAACTGTTTTGGCAGCACCCGCTCGCGAAGCACATCGACGCGCAGGCCGTCTACGAACGAGACGACTTCGACTACGCCTACGGGCTCGACCCTTATCTCTCCCACAAGCCGGCCTTCGGCGACCGCGGCGATGTCATCGCCTATTACGCGGTGGCCTCGCTGACCACTGGCGCAAAGGTGTTTCTGGTCGCCTCCGCGGACGAGGTGAAGGAGATTCGACGCGGCCGGGTCGGCTCGAACGGCGACGTGCCTGACCCTATGCGCTGGATGGAACGAAAGACCATGATTCGGCAGCTCGTCAAAATGCTGCCCAAGTCGACCATGCTGCAGAACGCGGTGGCTGTCGACGAAACCCGCGGCGCCGATCTAGCTGCTCACAAGGTCCCCGAGGCCATCTCCGCCGGTGCTGGAGTCACCGATCGGCTGGAATCTGCCGGCGTTCCCGACGGTGTCGATCCTGTCACCGGCGAGGTTCACGATGCCGAGGTCGTCGAGAACGAGCCGACCGCATGACGGGCCTGGTCGACTTCCTTCGCATCCCGGAGTTGCCGTCGTGACGGTCGAGCGGGAACCGGGCGCGGGCCCGGTTCCCGCCGGCCGAGCCTGCTTGGACTTCGAGCCCGCGTGTAACGGGCCTGGGTGTGATGCTCCGGCGCGCTGGGTGATGGCCTGCGGGGGCTGTGGCGCGCTGGGCCGGGCGCCGATGTGTGACCGGCACCGTCGTTATCTCGAGGACGTGGTGCTGCCGACCCATGCGGCGCTGGGGAATGCGTGCGTGCGGTGTGGGGTGCGGGTCGGGTTCGGCACGGAATGGCGTGCTGTCTGATCCGTGTCCCGGTTGCGCGAATATAGGCTGAACTATTAGGTTAACGGGTGACCCGATAGTCCTGTGGAAGGGTGATCATGGCTGATCGTGACGCGGTTCTCGCCGCGCTCCATGCTGAACGGTACGGGTCCGGGTGGTGGCCGACGGTCGCCCCGGCCCGGGGCTCTGATGCGGACGAAGTCGCTGCGGGGCGTGCTCGCCAGCGCGTTCTCGTGCGGGAAGTCCGGGCTGCGAACCGGGCGCGCCGGCTGGGGGTGCGGTGATGGCCCGGCGGATTCCCGGCGAATTCGTCCCGCTCGATCTGCGGCTGCCGCGAGACCCGGCTATCCGGCAGGCCGGGCCTGACGCTGAGTTGTTGTATGTGCGGGGGCTCATCTACCTGAAGGGCGCTGAAACTGACGGGGTCATTCCGTCGTATGACTTGCCGGTCGTTGCGGTGGGGTTACGGAGCCCGGAGAAGTCGGTTGCTGCTCTGGTCGCGGCGAACTTGTGGACGGTGGCGCCTGGTGGCTGGCTGTGTCGGTCGTGGCTGAAATGGAACGCGTCGGAGGCTGAAAAGGCTGCGGACCGGGCGAAGAACCGGCTGGGTGCGATCAAGGCCAATCACAAACAGGGACGTCACGTGGTCGCTGATCCGGAGTGCCCGTTGTGCCCTGGGGCGATCGCGGGGGCGAGGTCGGCATGACTCGCTCGTTCGTTCGCTGGACTGGTCGCTATAGCGACCGCTACCTCGTTCGCTGTCCTGGTCGCTGTAGCGAACGGGGTAGCGACTGGGGTCGGGGGTGCTCGAATGGGGGTCGTTACCATTCTGTGATCGGAATTTGCGCGGTAGTTGGTAACGCAAGGATGCGTTTTGGGTTATCTCACTGGGCGCATAATCGGGGGTCGAAGCCCGCGCCCAATGGGTTCGGGAGTCGCTATAGCGACCGCTCTAGCGTTCGCTGCTGGGTCGCTCCCACTGTCGCAGACCGTAGAGATAGAGATAGAGATAGAGCGCTATGGCGACTCCCTGCCCTCACTCCAGACTGTTTTGGGTTGGGTGTTTTGGTTGCGTTGGCTGAACTGCTCTCGTCTGTAACGCGCGAGTCGGGGCCCGGTTTCGGGTCTGTTGCTCGGGCCGTTGGGGGTGGTTCGCTGTGACCGACGAACCCATGACCCGCGAGTTCGCTGCGGCCCTGGTCGACCTGCTCCGCACCCTGCGGCCGGCGTGGGATGCGCGGGCCACCCTCGACGCGCTCGGCGAAGTTCGCGACCGGGCCAGCATCGAAACCATCGCCTACCGCGCCATTTGCGTCGCGCTCGACCCCGCGGCTGCGACCCCGCGCGCGCTGACCTTTGACGAGGTGTGGCGCCAACCGCACCCGGGCCGGGCGGTTCCGCCGCAACCGGCGCGCACGCGGCCCGGTGAATTCCGGGTCGCTGACCCTCTGCCTGCTGACGAAGCCCGGACCCGCATCGCCGAAATGCGGGCCAACCTGAAAGGACCTACCCGATGAAGACCACCACTGCCCCGACCGAGTTCGCGGTCACCGACGACCAGGCTGCCGAGGTCGGCCTGCTCGCTGTTGCCCTTCCCGCCGGAGGTGTGCAGCTCCGCATCGCGATATCCGGCGGCTGCATCGGCCGGAACCTCGCCCCGGACGAGGCGCTCGCCCTGGCGGACTGGCTCAACGCGAACGCGGGGGCCGACGCATGAAGACCGTCGGTCACATTCGCGGCATGCTCGTCCTCCGGATCGACGACAGCGAGGTGAACCTCGGGGAGGTCTCCATCCCGCTCGCGGCTCGCACCGTCAGAAGCGTCGTCGCCGGCTCGCCGGAAATCGCGGTCGAACTGAAGGCTGACCTCGAGAAGGTGCGCGGGCTCGTGCAGGACGTTCTTCGCTGGCCGGCGCAGGAGGACTCATGAGCTGGACTGCTGAACGTCTCGACGCGCTGCCCGAGGGGACCGTGGTCGGGTGGCGCGAGGTGGGCAGTACTGCGCGCGAGCACTTCGTTGTCCGTGTCGAGCACCACCGCTATGACTGGTTTGAGGCTGGCCCCGTGGGAGGCCGGTACACGAGCAATTCGCTGCTGTACTACGCCGTTCCTAGTTCGATCCGTGTCGTGTCGGTGCCCATCGACGCGCTGCTCGCGTGGGAGCCGCCTGCGGGGTCTGTTGTCGTTGACGGGGTGCCTCTGGGGCTGTCTGTCGAGGGCAGGAAGGCTGCCGTCCGCGCTGCGGTCGCCCACATCACCGGGGAGGCCGACCGGTGACGGAACGTTCTGCGGTCATCCTCGCCGTGGCCGTCCTCGCTGCCGGCGAACTCGCCGGGACCAGGGCTATGGGGCCCATCTCCTGGTTCGCGGTCGCCTTCGTCGGATTCTCGCTGCTCCTGGGGCCTGTCACCGATCGGGGAAAGCGACCATGACAACCGTCTCGATTGGCCTGAACGCGGCCGACCCGCGCCGAGGGCTCACCCTCGCCGAACTCGGATCGTTCGTGCAGCGCGCCCTCCGCGAAGACCTCGACCCCACGACCCCGGTCACCGTCCGGGTCGGCTGGTCCGGCCAGATCCGCCGCATCACGATCGACGAACGGAGGGAGACCGATGCCTGACCCCGACAGGGCGTTCCGTGCTGACGTTCGGCAAGGCCGGGATGCTGACCTGCTCGACGTCGCCCGCGTGAACGAACGTGCCGCGACCGGCTACCGGTGGGCCGCGGTGATCGTGCTGTGGTTCACCCTCGCCCTGGCCGTCGCATTCGATAGCTGGCCGGCCTGGGCGGCGGTCGGGTTCGGTATCGCCGGCGCGCAAGCCCTCGACGGCGCCGCCTCCGCCTGCGCCGGCCGGGCGAAGGTCTGCCGGTACGAACTCGACCGACGCCGGATCACGTACGGGCTGATGCTCGCCGACGAACTCGACCCCGAAGGGGAATTGTGACCGCCCCGACTATCACCACCGACACCGACACCCGGCCCGGCACGATCCCGGTCCCGGTCGACCTCGACGCCGAGGTTTCCTGCGTCAAGTGCGAACGAACCGCGCTGTGGGTTGCGTCCTGCGTGTTCTGCGGGGTGTCCGCGATCCTCTGCAACCGGCACCGGGCCGAATTCCAGCGCTGGCTGGCTCGCACCCGCGGGGTTTGCATTTGCAACGACTGTGGCCGTGGAAAACGACTCGCGGTCGACCTCGTCCGGTGGAGGCCGCTGTGAGTCGCCGTACTGGCGGATGGGCCGCCCGCAAACAACGGCCCCGGTTCCGTCCCGGCGGAATCCTCTCGCCGACCAGCCAGCCCGGGTTTCATGCGGCACTCGACCCGCTCGACCAGCCCCGCCCGCTCGAACGGGCCGGTCATGCCGAGGTCACGGTCCGGTTCGCCCGCGGCGACGTCCTGATCTTTGCCGCCGCTGACCTCGAAATCACCGAAGACCAGCCCGCCTACGACTACGTGATCGGCGAAGGTGCCGTTCTCCGCCGGCCCGAAAGCCGCCGGTTCACCCTGTCCGGCCTGATCGTTGGGAGCAACCGATGACCATCCGCCCGCCCGCGACCAACCGGCCGGTTCTCGACCCGACTGCGGGGACCCGGGCGATGTGGTTCGACAAACACGATCCCCGCGCGGTGTTCGGCGACATTCGCCGCGAGGAAGTCCGTGTGACCGATCGGTCACACGGGCGCCCGGACGGATCCCGGGTGCTGACGATCGACCCTGACGTCGTGCTCGACTTCCGTGCGCTGCCGTTCGATGATCACGAGTTCCGGCTCGTGGTGTTCGATCCGCCTCACCTGGTCCGCGCTGGCGGCCGGTCCTGGCTCGCCGCCCGCTATGGCGTACTCGGCGCCGACTGGCGCGACGACCTTCGAGCCGGGTTCGCGGAGTGTTTCCGCGTCCTGCGGCCCGGTGGAACCCTGGTGTTCAAATGGGCCGAGGTCCAGGTTCCGCTGCGCGACGTTCTCGCGCTGACCCCGGAGGTCCCGCTGTTTGGGCACCGCTCCGGGCTGCGCTCCGGGACTCATTGGGCCGTATTCCTAAAAGGTGAGGGGTGCGAGTGACCGATGACGTAGACGGGCTCGACCGGTGGGCCGATGATGGCGGATATGTCTGCCCGCCGCCGGCCCTTCCCCGGTTCCTGCCCGTTTTCGCGTTCGACACGGCCCCGGCCCGGACCACACTCGGACGGCTCCGGCAAATCCCGGACCTGGTCATCGAGATCGTGCTCACCCTCGGCGCGCCCAATCCCGGGCAGGAATCCGGCCGCGGCTCATCGACCCCCGCGTCGCGGCCGCCGATCGACCTGGCCGTGTTCGACCTGCTCGCCGTCCGCGACCTGGGCCGCGACGAAGAACACTCCGCCCGGCCGCTGGTCCAGCTCGCCCAGTGCTCCCGCCGGGTCTGGTCCTCCCTGTCGTGGGATCAACGGCAGGCCCACCCTCCGCCCGTCGACGGTCTCCGCTGGGATACCGAAGCGGAATGGCTCGCTCGCGTATGGCCGACCGCGCTCGAGGTGCTGACGTTCGACGATCGGGAATGGGTCGAAACCGAAATCCGTGGCATTCATGGTGCGCTCGCTGCTGCTGCCCGGCTCCGCCGCGAACCGCGCTATTCGTGCCCGAAATGCGGGGGCGTCATGGAGCTCGGCTGGGGTGGATCCGTCCTCGCCTGCAACCGCTGCCCCCACCAGGAGCGCACCGACCTCGAGGCTCGCTACCGGCGCCGTTCCCCGATGCCGACGTCGTTGATCTGCGCCGAGTTCGGGCACCTTGGGGTGAATCCGGCTGTGCTGCGGAAATGGAAACAGCGCCGCAAACTCACCCCGGCGGATCCGCGGCCGCCGTCGCGGGAATCGTGGTGGTGGCCCTGGGATGTGCTGTTGGTCGCCGTGCCTGATATCGGCCGGGCCGTCGAGCGCCGCGAGGCCGCCCGCAACCGGGCGGCCTCGTAGCTCCTACGGCCTATCGCTACTCGACGGCCTCCAGGGCGTCAGCGACTGTGCGCACGACCCCGGCGGCGGCCCTGTGCCTGCAGACCTCCAGCTCAGCCACCCTCGCCCGCAGGTAATCCGGATCCCACTCGCGCTTGATGACGAGTTCGTCGGGGCCAGGGGCGCGGCATTCGAGCCGGATCGGGCCCTCGTCCGCGATGAGTCCCTCGGGGTGAGTGGAGTGGTCCTCACCGACCGCAATCCAGCTGCCGTCCAGGAACTTGACGAACCAGCGCTCGCCCCCGGTCGCATCCACCACCGACCACGCGGGCAGGGCGTCGAGCTCGGCCACGGTCAGGCCCTCAGCGGACGTCACTGCATCGGGCTCGGGCTCACTGTCGGTCACTGATGTGCCCTGTAGATCAGTGACCGGCTTTGGCGAGTCGCCACCGCGTGAGCGCTCGACAGTCACCTGGATCAACTCCGGCGTGACCCACGGCGTCTTCACCCCGTCGGCTTTCTGCTCGGCTTCGGTGACGGCCTCCTCCCATGTCTGGTCGGGGCGTTTGTGGGTGACCATGACGGGCTGGTCGTCGACGATGCCGATCTCTGCGGCGTCAAGCCAGCGTTCCAGGGCGGTGACGGCACGCTCGGCGATGGGCAGGAAGGCGGAGATGAGCGCCTCGGCTGCACGATCGACCCCGCCGCCCACGGCCACGGTGGTCATGCGCGGGTTGAGGCTCATCGGTCGACCCCCGTGCTCGCCAATCCGCCCTCAGAGTCCTCGGCGGCCGGGCCGTCGACCTTCCAGCCTGTGGGGTCCCATTCGATCCGGTACCCGCTCTCGAGGATCACGGTCTCGCCGCGGAAGTCGGGGTCGGCCTGTTCGGTGGCTCGCTGGTCGAACCCGGGAAGTCGGTAAATGACGTCCTGCCAGATGTTGTCCCGGTCGTCGTCCCCGGCGTACGCGTTCAGCGTGGCTGCGACGACGATGGCGACCTGGGCGTCGTCGAGGCTGGTGTCGTGGCCGACCGGGCCGAGGTCGAGCAGGGCGGCGATCTCGTGGGGCTGGCTGCCGGTCGCGCGGGCAATCTGGGCGATCGTGGTCATGGTCGGGTTCCTCTCGTGTGTGGGTGCCGGGCGCGGTCTTCGCCCGGCCGGGCTGGTGTCATTCGGCGGTGGTGAACCATGCGTCCGGGTCGAGGGCCTGCTCGAGCTGGTCCTGGGTGATGCCGAGGTAGTGCCGCGCGATGCGGGTTTTCTCGTCGCGGTCGCGGCACAGGTTGGCCAGTTCGGCGGCGATCTTGGCCGTGTGCTCGGCGCGCCGGGTTGTGAGGTAGTTACTGCCGGCGCTCGGGGCCGCGCCTGCAGCAAGGCTGCGGGCGTAGCGGGCGACTTCGAGGTTCACGCTGCTGATCTCGTTGAGTATCGCGGCCTGCTCTGCGGTGGCCGTGGTGTGGGCGTTGACGTTCATGACGGTGGTCCTCTCGGGTGGGGTTGGCTTGCTCTATGTGTCTCTATTATAGAGGCCCTGTTATTCCATTGTCAAATAATCGGGGCGCGAAATAACAGAATAGAATCGGGTCTCGACACGCTGAACTATCGGCTCATCTTGTGAACTATCGGCTGGACCGCTACTGTGACACCCGAGGCCCATGTCGCGACCCTGAACGCAGACACCGGGCCCCCGCGCGGTGGGTCGCCAGCTTGGCTAGGGGTAGGGCACTGGCACCCGCCGCCCCCAACGGAAGGGGCCCCGCGAATGACGTCACGGCATTACGGCCGCTCGACCCGCCGGGCCCGCACCATCCGCGCCAACGTCAAAGCCCAAGCCGCAACCGCCGGTGCTTCTTGCGTCGAATGCGGCCAGCCCATCGACTACGGCCTCGAACCCAATCACCCCGACGCGTTCACGATGGCCCACGAACTCCCCGTCGCAACCCATCCGCACCTGGCCGAAGAGCCCGCGAACATCAAGGGCCCCGCCCATCGCCGGTGCAACTCCGCCGCCGGCACCAGCACCGGCGTCGGCCTCTCCGACCTCGGACTCACATCGACCGAATGGTGACCCCGTGACACTCACCC
>CAZEVN010000057.1:19304-21402 GCA_964515145.1 uncultured Enemella sp. | reverse complement strand
GCACTTTCTACGTCAACCCGCCGGACTCACCCACCCGCACCATGAAAGCCCCGGGCTAGGGTGCCCGCATGGACATGCGGCACGCTCGATTCGGTGATATTTCCGCCCTGGTGGCGTTCAACGGGGCGGTCAGCAAGCAGGAGTGGCAGCAGATCCTGAACGATCCCTGGATCACGGTGACGATCGCCGAGGACGACAGCGGCTGGCTGGGGTGGGTCACCTACACGGTCGATGAGCTGCGCCAGATCGTGGTGCGCGACGACCTCTGGGGTTCCGACTTGGTCGCCGAGCTCTATGGCGAGGGCTATCGGCATTGGCGTACCGCTGCGATCGAGCGCGCCCGCGCCTGGGTCGCCGAGGATGATCCCCTGCGCGGGTTCCTCGAAGCAGAGCGCTGGCGCCCGACCGGGCGTACGCGACGGATTCCCGCTCGGCCGCATCA
The DNA here is from genome assembly GCA_964515145.1 of uncultured Enemella sp. GTDB lineage: Bacteria > Actinomycetota > Actinomycetes > Propionibacteriales > Propionibacteriaceae > Enemella. Next base: position 20,960 of record CAZEVN010000057.1, on the reverse strand, counting down.
GTTCATGACCGAACTCATGCTCGAGCCGGTGGCCAAGCCCGCTTCTAGTCGGGAAGATGATCGCTGATCCGGGCGGAGCCGAACCACGCGCGGAGGATCAGGATGAGTGCGCCTCCGGACAGGATCCCGTCGGCGATTCCGGCGGGGAGCATGAAGATCATCAACACCAGGGTCACGGCGCACATGACAACGCTCAGCGCGAGGCCCCACAGGAGATCCCGCCACATGGCCACCGCGCCGATGACTCGAAGAACTCCGAAGATTCCGCTCATGCCCATCAGCAGAAACAGGTTCTCCTGGAAATAGGGAACGATGAACCGGAAATAGTTCCCCATCATCGACAAGTCGGCCTGAAGCAGCAGAAGAATCGGGAGCGCCACAAAGGCGCTCAGCTCCATGAGGATTCCCTGGACCAGGAGCAGGACCGCCGCCGTGCGAATTCTGCTGCTGCTTCGGTTCGGGTGCATGGGTTCACTCTCTCACCCGGATGCTCGGTAAGTGCCCTGTCGGACGGGGCACTTACCCCAGCCGAAACGGACTCCTCAGGGAGTCGGAGGCCTCGCAATCGCAACAACCTCAAGCCAGTCATTCAAGCCCGCGAAATCATCAGGATTGGTGGTCGCGAGTGGGAGTCCATTGACGACAGCCGTGGCCGCAATTTGCAGATCGGCTGATCTTCGTCTGGGAGTCCGTCCGGCGTCAAGAACGGCACCAACCAATTGGCCATAGACCCTTGCGGCATCGGCATCGAACGGAATCGGGTCGAACATGCTTTCCGCCCACTGGAGGATGAGCGTTCGGCGGGCGCGCTCAGCACGTGCTTCATGATCTTCTCCGCGAACGGAGGGCCCGGCAGACAATTCCCCCAACGTGACCGCGCTGATGGCGAGTTCCTCGGGGAGAAGCGCTGGATCAATCCATTCACGCAGGATGATGACGTTGGTGTCGGCCAATGCCCGACCGGGTGGCCTATCGCTCATAAGGGTCGTCTATGGCGTTGTCGATGATGTCGTCGATATCCGCCCGGAGTTGTTCTGGATCGACCCGAGCTGCCTGCCAGCCTGCAACGAACTCATCGCGGCCGATGAACGTGCGTCGCTTGACCAGCGGGATCAGCTGCCCGATCTGGTGGCCGTCGCGCGTGACGGTGAACGACTGGCCACGCTCGACCGAGTCCATGATCTCCTTCGAGCGCAGTCGCAGATCGCGCTGGCTGATCTCAGGCTGACTGGTCATGAAACCACGGTAGCACGCAGTGCTACCGTGGGGCAGTCCGTCACACCGCCAGAGCCGGGACCGGCTCAAGCCCCACGCTGACACGCTCCCCCACCTCGAGCGCCGAGGCGTCCGAGACAGAAACCTGCGCGTTGATCAGGGACCCGTCGGTGAGGCGTACCTGCACGCGACTCAGCGCCCCGAGGAACGCCACGACCACGACCTCCCCATCCCCCTGCGGATCCGCAGCAAGACGGATGTTCTCGGGCCGGACGAGCACCTTCACGTCCCCGGTCGCGGAGTTCGCCAGCAGAGGTACGCGCTGCCCCAGGACCGTGGCGGTATCCCCCACCACCTGCCCCGGTAGCTCGTTCGTGACACCGATGAAGTCGGCAACGAACCCCGACAACGGCTTCGCATAGATCTCCTCCGGCGTACCGA
>CAZEVN010000057.1:0-19204 GCA_964515145.1 uncultured Enemella sp. | reverse complement strand
AAGTCGGCAACGAACCCCGACAACGGCTTCGCATAGATCTCCTCCGGCGTACCGAGATGCCGATCTCGGACTGGATGCGCTTGATCTCGTCGCGGAGCTGTACGCGGACCTTGGCGTCCAGCGCCGACAGGGGCTCGTCGAGGAGCAGGACCTGGGGGCGTACGGCCAGTGCCCGCGCCAGCGCCACCCGCTGCTGCTGACCGCCCGAGAGCTGATGGGCATAACGAGCCCCGTGGGAATCGAGCCCGACCGGCTGACCTCGACGCCGTCGACCTTGATCGAGCCGGCGTCGATGTCCTCGAGTCCGGACAGGGCGCGCAGTGCGGTGGTCTTGCCGCAGCCCGACGGACCCAGCAGGCACACGAGCTCGCCCGGGGCCAGGGTCAGCGAGAAGTCGTCGAGCGCGCGTACCGCTCCGAATAACCGGCTCAGCTGCGTCATCTCGACCTCGACAGCAGTCCGGGTGAGGGTGGTGGTCGTCATGAGGCACTCGTTTCGGTGGGGACAGGGGTGGCGACGCTCGTGGCCAGAGGTGCGGGCGGGCCCTTGCGTCGCGCGGACTCGCGGAGGCCGACGAAGAGGTCGAGCAGGACCAGCAGCAACGTGGTGCCGCCGAGGGCCAGCAGGGAGACAGCCGCAGCGATCTGGCCGTCGGACAGGTTGACCTGGAAGAGGGCGGTCTGCAGGTTCACGCGCGCGAGCATGCGGGCGAACGTGAACTCCCCCATCACCACGGCGACCGAGATGAAGACCGCCGAGATGATCGCAGTGCGGACATTGGGGACGATCACGCGCATCAGCACGGTCCACCACGAGGCACCGAACGAACGAGCGGTCTCGATGAGTGTCTTCAGGTCGATCGCCCGCAGGCCGGAGTCGAGGGAGCGATAGACGAAGGGCAGAACGAGAATGACGTACGCGAACGCCAGCCAGATCGTGTTGGAGTCGAGGATCTGGGTCGCGATCACCAGATAGATCGGCGCCAGACCGACGACCAGCACGACGGCCGGGATGGTCAGCGGCAGCAGGCTGATGAACTCGACCACGCGGGTCAGCTTCGGCGACTTCAGTTTGACCAGCACCATGGTCGGCAGCAGCAGCGCCAGCGAGATCACGACCGTCATCGCGGCCATGATCAGCGAGTTGACCAGGCCTTCCCCGAGGAGGTCCAACCGGCCGGATTCGTCACCGCCGAACAGCACGGCCCACGAGTCGAAGTCGACCTTGCCGGTCAGCGGGAACCGGATCGAGAAGTCCAGCAGCGAGATCATCGGGATCAGGAAGTACGCCAGCGCCAGGCCGAGGACGACCCAGCGGAAGATCGACTGGTTGCGGCGGCGGTTGCGCTGGATGTGGGTGCCGGTCATGCGGTCCACCTCGCAGCTCGCTTCTGCAGGGCGGCGTACGCCCACATCACCAGGGCCACGACGATGATCATGCCGAGGGCGAGGGCCTGGGCGTACGCATCCATGCCAAGGTCGTTCTCATTGCGCAGCGCCGACTCGATCTCCATCGGGACGATCAGCGTCTGTTGGCTGATGAGGGCGGCGGCGGTGGCGAACGCACTGAACGAGTTCGCGAACAGCAGCAGGAGTGAGCCGAGGAAGCTCGGCAGCAGGAGGGGTCCGGCGACGCGGGTCCAGTAGGTCCAGGTGGAGCCGCCGAGGTTCTCGGTCGCCTCGCGCCACTGGACGCGCAGCCCGTCGAGGGCCGGCAGGAACACGATCACCATGAGTGGGATCTGGAAATAGAGATAGACGACCGCGACGCCGGGCAGGGTCGAGAGGAACTGGCCGTTGACGGTGTATCCGGCCCACTCCTTCAGCAGCCGCGTCAGCATGCCGTTGATGCCGAACGTCGCGATGAACGCGAACGCCAGCATGACGCCGCCGAACTGCGCCACGACCGAGCAGAACGCCGTGAACACGCGGCGGCCGATCGAGTGGGCGGGGGCGGTGGAGAGGGCGTACGCAATGAGCGCCCCGACCACCGCACCGATCACGGCGGTGGCGACGGACAGCCAGAGGGAGTTGACGAAGATCGTGAGGGTACGCGGGGCGATCAGCTGCTCGAGACCGTTGAGGGTGAAGGCACCCTCCCGCGAGCGGAAGGCGCCGACGTCAGCCCCGCCGTCCTCCCAGCCGGCTGCCACGCCCGTGAGCGCCAACATGGCGGACTGGACGCTGACGACGGCCGGTTGGGGTCCTGTCCGGATGGGCTCTCCCCTGCCCGCGAACCTGCGCGGTCAGCTCAAGCCCGCCTGGGAGTGCATCGGGCCGATCATTCAGGACGGGCGCGGCAGCGACCGGATGGAGTTCTGGACCGGGCGAGCCGACGGGTCAGGCACCATCACGACGCTGCACATCGTGAATCCCGCCGTATCGACCCGCGCCGGGATTCGTCCGGGCGACAGTCTCGCGAAAGTGCAGCAGACCTACCCGTCCGCCAAGCGTTTTCGCGCCGCGACGGACATGACGGGTGATGTCTATGTCCTCGCCGACGATGCGACTGGCCTGTTCTTCGAAATCAAACGCGGGGCCACGACGGTCGAACACATTTCCGTCCAGCCCATTGCATCCTTCAGCGCGTTCCAGGTCCAGATCTGTGGTGGTCCTTAACGGCTCCGCGATTTCTCCGACGGCTGATGCTCCGATAATCCGCCGGTCAAAAAGTGTCAGACCGTCCGTCTAGCGTTTGACGTGCTGGCCCAGGCGTGTGAATTCCGCCTGCTGTCCAGCCCCGACACCAACGCGAGAAGGAGTTCGACATGACGAACGACAGCAACACTCTGTCCGCCTCGGACCAGGGCCACGAACCGGGCGACGGCAGCGATGAGATCGATACCCTCTGGGAGCACATCACCAAGGAATTGCGGATGTGCATCGATGGGCTGTCCATGGGCGAGCAAGGAGACTATCTCCGGCTGGAGTTGATCGGTCCGGCGTCGGATTCGTGTGAAGCGGATGCGTATCCCTATCTGCAGATCTCTGCCACGGGCGAGACATCGGATCATGTTTCGGTCGAGATTCCAGGCAACTTCTTCCTCGGCTCCCTTTATGAGCTGAATGAGGAGCAGTGTGCCGCTCTCAGGCGTATGGGGTGGGAAGGCAACGAGCCCGTGACCGGCCGCCGTAATTGGATCTGGGAGATCTATGACGAGCACCACGTCTATGACGAGGTTGCCGAACAGTTGGTGACCATCCTGAGGGACTATTTCGGCATCGCCCACCCCGAGATGCTCACTCTCCGGCAGGTCGGTCTGACCCCTGACCTGGACGCGGAGTTGGGTCTGACAGAAACGACCAAGGTGCCCATCGAGAAACCCACCTCGGAGGGCGGAATCGAGGAAGCCGAAGGACACCGCGCGGGTGTGGCGTACGCGACCGAGAGCCGCGAGGAGTTGATTCCTGTCGTCGGCGAAGTGCTCGCGGACCTTATCGACGGTGAGCCCGAGGTCGACGACGATGGCGATTTCGTCATCCGCCATATGGATCAGGTCGTGTGGGTTCGGGTCCTGCGGCATCAGCCGGGCGTGGAAATCCTGGCGCGCGGGGTGCATGGGGTGCGGTCACGCGAGCAGGCTGCCGTCGAGGTCGGCATCCTCAACAGGGATACGGGGTGGGTGGTCTGGACGCTGCGTGAACGGGACATCTGGCAGAAGGCCTTGATCCCCGCTCAGCCGTTTGCGCCCCTGCACCTCAAGGGGATGCTCAACGTATTCCTGCATGCCATGGCAGCCAATCGTGACGACCTTGCCCTGCGGACCGGCGCCGAAACGGGTTAGGCCAGTCGGGCGGCTTAGTCTGAAGCGTGGTCTCCTCCCCCAGTCGCGGCAAGAAAAGGTCTGTTGTCCTCGAACCAGCGCTCGCCATCTCCGACGAGCAACGCCGAGCACATCTTGCGCGACACCAGGCCGTCGCCCCGTGGGCGCGACACACCGACCTCGTCGACGCGGCCCGGGCCGTGGTGGCCCTGCATGCGACCGAGTCGGCGAGTGTCCACCTGGCCCTGCACGCTCGGATGACCGAGGTCACGGTGGCCCAGGTCGACGCTGCCCTCTATACCGAGCGAACGCTCGTCAAGCAGCTCGCCATGCGCCAGACCCTGTTCGCGTTCCCCCGCGACCTACTTCCGGCGGCATTGGGCTCGGCGTCGGCACGGGTGGCCGGACCGCTGCGGCGTACGCTCGTGAAAGAAGCCCAGGCCGCCGGACTGGCCGCCGACGGCGAGGCCTGGCTGACGGAGGCCGCGCGGGACATCTGCGATCTGATCGAACGCGAAGGACCCGTGACCGCGGCCCAGGTCCGCACCGGACTGCCTCACCTCGCGGCGCGCACCGCCCGTTCGCCCGGCACCAAGTGGGGCGGTGAGCTCCCCATCGCATCTCGCATCCTCGCCCTGCTCGGCGCCGAGGGCTTGTTGGTTCGAGCCGAGAACGCCGGTCACTGGCGGCTCAACAAGCCCACCTGGACGACCATGGCCAGCTGGTTGGGCGAGGCAGTGGAGTCAGGTGAGTCGGCGGCGGGGTACGCGGAGTTGGTCCGTCGCTGGCTCTGGTCGTTCGGCCCCGGGACCGAGGCCGATCTCGTGTGGTGGTTGGGAGCGACGAAATCGGCGGTCCGCACCGCGCTTGCCGACCTCGAAGCCGTCCCGGTCCTCCTGGACGGTGACCGGATCGGATACTTGCTGCCCGACGACCCGGCCCTCGACGGGCCGGAAGCTGATGGTGACGCCGAGCCCTGGGCCGCACTGCTGCCAGCGCTGGATCCGACGACGATGGGCTATCGCGAGCGGGAGTTCTATCTGGATCCGGCGCACGTGCCCTATCTGTTCGACTCGGTCGGCAACGGCGGCTCCACGGCCTGGTGGAACGGCCGGATCGTCGGCAGCTGGGTCCAGGACGACGATGCCCGGGTGCGGGTCATGCCGCGCGTCGAGCTGCCGGCCCACGCGACCCGGGCCCTTCACGTCGAAGCCGACCGACTCACCGAGTGGCTCGACGGAGTGATGGTCCCCGCCGTCTATCGCACCGCCCAGCGCAACGGGGATCGTCTGCCCTCACGAGTTCCCGAGTGACATGTGTTCCTGAACGCCATGGCTCAACCGTCACGACTTTTTCCTGCGTATCCAGGATTCGTTGTTGTCTCCCGATCTTCGCGGTTTGAGGCATCCGCTGGCACGATGCTGGAGCCGCAAGCCGAGAGGTACCCTTGACTAGATATTTATCTAGGCGGGGAGGTGCCATGACGAGCGTGATCAGCGTCGGAGAGCTCCGGCAGAATCCGACACCGATGCTGCGTGCAGTCAAGGCTGGCGCGACGTACACCGTCACCGATCACGGAGAGCCGGTGGCAGAGATCGCACCGATACGTCGCCAACGCTGGATTCCCAGCACGGAGGTGGACGCACTGCTGCGTGAGTTGGGCGGCGATAGTGCCTGGGCAGACGAAATCACAGCTGACCGCGCCGAAGAGGACATCTCCGACCCTTGGGAGACAGCCGAGTGAAGGCCATTCTCGACACCAACCTGCTCGTGGCGGAGTCTCTCTCGCATGCGGGCTTCGAGGTCGCCGTCTCCTCGCTGTCCTGGGCAGAACTCGGCTATGGGATCCGCAAGGCCGCAGGCGCGGTCGAGCGTGCTCGCCGAGAGGCCCGGGTCGCCAGGCTGCGTGCGCTGCTCGGCCCTGGAATCCCGTTCGACGATGCGGCCGCGGAGGCCTATGAGACTGTGTGCGGGCTGGTGCTTGCCCGTGGGCGTGAGGTGCGTGGCCGCGCGATCGATCTGATGATCGCAGCCACAGCGGCAGCAAATGGAGCGACTGTTCTCACGCGCAACCCCCACGATTTCGTTGGGGTCGAGGAGCTCGTCCCGATCGTCGCGGTTTGACACCTCCGCAGCGTCGATGGCGCGCACAGAGCGGGTTGGGCACCGACCCGCAATCCCCTTTCTCGTCTCCAGCAGGCGCCGAAACACCAACTGGCGGCACTCCTCAAGGCGTAGCAGGCACGTGTCATTCGCGTCGGGCTCGTCTACGGACGGGGGCGCACGGCGGAAATGCTTGCTACCCAGCGGGTAGATTTCGGGCATGGCGACGATGAACATCAAGGACCCCCGGGTCCATGAGCTCGCACACCGGCTGGCGACCCTGAGGGGTTCCACTGCCACTGCTGCGGTGAGAGAGGCTCTCGAGGCGGCTCTTGCTGAGGAGACCGATCATCACCTCGACCGCCGCCAGGCGTTGAAGCAACTTCAGGCGCGAGTCCGCCCGACGGCGAATGACTGGGTGGAACAGGATGAGCTTTACGACGAGTCAGGAGTTCCCAGATGATCCTGGATACCTCTGCGGCGGTCGCACTGCTTCGCAACGAACCTGAAGCTGATCTCTTCCTTGACGCGATCGAGGCCGCCGACCAGTTGGGGATGTCGGTCGCTTCAGTTCTGGAGTCGGCCATCGTCACTCGTGCCAGCGGCTCGGATCTGGTTGACGACTTTCTCGACGACATGGGGATCCGGTCACTCGGCGTCGACGCAGAACAACTCCGTTGGGCACGTCATGCTTTCGGCCTCTATGGTCGCGGCTCAGGCTCGCTGGCCCGATTGAACTTCGGCGACTGTTTCTCCTACGCCGCGGCCAAAGCGACCGGGCGCGCCCTGCTGTTCAAGGGCGATGATTTCACTCACACCGATGTCCGCCGGGCGATTCCTCGTTGATCGACACGCCCTCGATCCCTTCGTTATCTCCGTTCGATCGCCCTACAGGCCATCCTCAGGGCTGCGACCAAGGCGTCGACGCTTGGGGTTCCCGCGAGTCGGCCGGCGGTCGAATAGACCCGGCAGGCGATGGCCGGGCCACTGGTGCTGGGGAACAGGTCACGCCCGTTGATGAAGAACGACGGTGAGCCGACAAAGGCGCGCTCGTGGGCCTGGTCCTGGGTTCGGATCGTGACGACTTGGTACGCCGCTGTGTCCAGCCCCAGCCGTTGGAGGGCGTCCTCCAGCGCGGCTCGGGCCAGGGCCTCGTGGGCGCAGTCGGGCACGACGAGGAGTTCGATCGTCGGGCTGATCACACCCGGAACAGTAGACCCGCGAGTGTCCGGCAACTCGCCAATCAAAGTGTCAGAGGGCCCGTCTAGCGTTTGAGGTGTTGGCCCGGGCGCGTGAATACCGCCTGCTGGCCGGCCCCAGAATTTCCCACCCGACAAGGAGTCCGCCATGACGAACGACAGCAGCATGATCCACGCCTCCGACCAGGGGCAGGAGCCAAGCGACGGCATCGAAGAGCTCACTGCGCGGTGGCGGAAGATCGCGAAGACTCTGGTGGGCTCCATCGATGGGTTGGGCATGTGCGAGCCGGGAAATTACCTCCGACTTGAGCTGATCGGGCCGGAGTCGGAAGGGTGTGAACCGAACTACTACCCCTATGTCCAGATTTCGGCCACGGGTGAGCTGGACCAGGTCACCGTGGAGATTCCGGGCAACATCCTGCTGCACCCGCTGTATGCGTTGGACGAGGAACAGGTTGCCGTGCTCAGGCGCACGGGCTGGGACGGCAACGATCTCCACGCCGGTGACCTCGACTGGACGTTGGGAGTCAATGGCGACGTGGACGACTATGAACTCATCGCCGACCAGTTGGTGATGATCCTGAGGGACTATTTCCGCATCGCCCACCCGCAGATGCTCACCTTCCGTCAGAACGGCTTTGAGCCTGAAGTGGAGGAAATGCTGGGACTGACCGAGACCGTCAAAGTGCCGCTCGACAAGCCCACGCTGGCCAAGATGGGCGAAGTCGATGGCCATGCGGTGGGTGTTGCGTACGCCACCGAGGATCGGGAAGAACTCCTGAAGATCGTGGATGACGTGGTCGGCGAGTTCCTCGATCAGGAGGCGGAGCTCGATGACGACGGCGACTTCGTCATCCGTCACATGGATCAGGTCGTGTGGGTTCGGGTCCTCGAGCACCAGCCGGCTATTGAGATCCTGGCGCGAGTCGCACACGGGGTGAAGTCTCGACGGGGTGCCGCCGTCGAGATCGGCATTCTCAACCGTGATGCGGCGTGGGTGACCTGGACGCTGCGCGATCGGGACATTTGGCAGAAGTGCTTGATTCCGGCCCAGCCGTTCGCCCCGTCCCATCTCAAGGGCATGCTCCAGGTATTTCTTCGCGCCATGGCCGCCACGCGCGATGACCTTGCTCTGCGCACCGGGGCCGAGACGGGCTAGGCCACGGGGTGCGCTCCCTGCGGGGCGCAGCGGTTGAGACCCGCGATGACCTGGCGTTTCGCACTGGTGCAAAGGTCGGATCTGATCGTGAGTCGGGGGCTTTCTGTTGTTGCGAACTCTCACCCGTGCGGACTCGAATTGCTAGAGAGCGTCCTCCCGTTCGGTTCGTGCGGGGCTTCGTTGGCGCATTTCGGGTGCCACGAGAAGTTGATGATCGGATTGCTCATGATCCCTCCCCCGGGGATACTAGGTGGCCAATCGGCACCTGATCCATCATGCGATTCCGGCGTGGCCGATGCTCCGATAATCCATCGATGAAAAGATGAGGAGGGCGCCTCCGGACCACCGCGGCTACGGAATGGTCACCTTGAGGTCAGCACCAGACATGATGGTGTCCATCGGGAAGGAAACAGCGGTTGCCTTCTCCCCGGCGGGGATCTGGTAGATGTCCAAGGACTTGCCCTTACCGCGGGGATTGATGTCCTTCGAGTAGTCCACGTTCAACATGGTCTCCATGACGGTCCACGAACGCATCTGCTCCGACTCCCCTGAGAACTGCTGCTCGCCGATCCACATGTTTCCGGCATGAGTCGTCCCTCCCGGCTTGTCACCGACGTTCTCCCAGTCCCAGAAGACAATGCAGAACTCCTGGCCCTCCTCGGGCTTGGCGTCGATGAATCGAGGCTTATCCTTCGAGCCATCCCACTCCGGATTGCTTTCGCCCTCGGGGATCGATTTGAGACCACACTCGGCCTTGGTCAGCGTGACCTTCCACTTGGTCGACGTCGAGCCATCCGAATAGGTCGTCTGCCAGTCGAAAGCCTGGCCTTGAGCGTAAGTGGGAAGCGGTGTCGGCGTGGGCGTCGAGGCACCCTCCGGAGCGCCACCCTCTTCGAGTACGGGCCCCGAGGTCGGCGCAGGCGCGTGCGCTTCCTGAGTCCCGGTCGAACAAGCAGCAAGACACGCTACCGTGACGCCTACGACCGCGGTCATGGCAATGCGACTCATCTATTCCCCCGATTCCCCATGGTTGCCGATAGCCCCAGACCATACCTCCACAAGCGTTGAAGGCGCTTCAAACGCCCGGCCGCCGCGATTCCGGTCTGCTCTGCAGAACCTGCGCAACCTTGAGGCACGACCGATGCTCGGCCGGCCATAGTGTCGCAATGACGTGCCCAGCGGAGATACAGATCGCTAACACCCTCTGCTGCAGTCCGAGATTCGCTTGCTCTGGCAGTGAATAGCGACTAAGCAGTCGGCATGGCGACCGTGCATGAGGTAATCGAGGCCTTCGCAGACTCGACTTCAACCTCTGAGGCTGGCTCGAAGTTCGAGCAGTTGATGGTTGAGTTCTTTCGGCTGGATCCGTTGTTCGCGCAGCGCTACGACGAGGTCTGGCCTTGGATGGAGTGGCCCGGGCGCAAAGGCAAGGGAGACACCGGCATCGATCTGGTGGCCAGGGAGAAGGGCACCGGCCATCTGACCGCGGTGCAGTGCAAGTTCTACGCCCCCACGACGACCTTACAGAAGCCGGACATTGACTCGTTCTTGTCCGCGTCTGGCAAGCAGGGGTTCACGAATCGGATCATCATCTCGACCACGGACAAGTGGGGTCGTAACGCCGAAGACGCAATCCAGGACCAGCAGATCCCGGTCGAGCGGATTGGGCTCGCGGAGATCGCCGACGCTCCCATCGATTGGGACTTGGCCTGGCCGGGCGACCAGCTGAAGGTCACCATTACTCCGGCCAAGCGCTACTCCCCTCGTCCGCACCAGCAAGCTGCCATCGATGCCGTGATGGCCGGGTTCAAGACCCATCAGCGTGGACAGCTGATCATGGCGTGCGGTACCGGCAAGACGTTCACCGCCTTGAAACTCACGGAGACTGTCGCAGACACCCTTGGCGGCAACGCAAGGGTTCTGTTCCTGGTGCCATCCATTTCTCTTCTCTCCCAGACACTGCGGGAGTGGACAGCTCAGTCCGGACTCGACATGCGCTCCTTTGCAGTCTGTTCCGACACGAAGGTCTCCCGCGCAGCAGAAGACATCACCACCGTCGACATTCCGATTCCGGTCACGACGGACCCCGCCAAGCTGATCGAGGGGATGGAGTACGCCAAACGCGCAGCCGGTTTGACCGTGGTGTTCTCCACCTACCAGTCGTTGGCAACCATCGCCGACGCCCAGCAGTTGGGGTTGGAGCCGTTCGATCTGGTCATCTGCGATGAGGCCCACCGCACCACGGGTGTCACGCTGGCTGACGAGGCTGCGTCAGTCTTTACTCGAGTCCACGATGAGCTCTATGTCCACGCAGATCGTCGCCTGTATATGACCGCGACGCCGCGGTTGTTCGACGCGAAGGTGAAGAACAAGGCCGAGGAGCATTCGGCGGAGATCTTGTCCATGGATGACGAGGCCACGTTCGGCCCCGTGTTTCATCGGCTTTCGTTCGGCGAGGCTGTCGAGCACGGCCTGTTGACCGACTACAAGGTCCTGGTTCTCACGGTGGATGAGGACGTCATCGTGGGTCCGCTACAGGAACAGGTCGCTGGCACGGACCTGGAGATTCCTCTGGATGATGCTTCGAAGATCCTGGGCTGCTGGAACGGTTTGGCCAAGAGAGCCGGCGCGGACATGGACGGCAACGGATTCCCGCCTGGAGCTGTGCCGATGAAGCGCGCGGTGGCGTTCGCCCAGGACATTGCCCACTCGAAAGGGTTCGCCGCCGCGTTCCCGGCAGTGATCGATGCCTATACGGCAAGCACGCCGGCAAACGATGAGGATCTGTTGGGCTGCGAACTGAGACACGTGGACGGCACCATGAACGCATTACAGCGCAACGGCGAACTGACGTGGCTGAAAGCACCGGTCCCGGATGGCGAGTGTCGGATCCTGACCAACGCGCGCTGCCTGTCCGAGGGCGTTGACGTCCCCGCGCTGGATGCGGTGATGTTCCTCAACCCCCGCCACTCGGTGGTCGACGTGGTCCAGTCGGTCGGACGGGTCATGCGGCGTGCACCAGGGAAGGACTACGGCTACATCATCCTGCCCGTCGCCGTGCCTTCGGGGATTGCGCCGGATCAGGCGCTGGCCGATAATCGCCGATTCAAGGTGGTCTGGCAGGTCCTCAACGCCCTCCGTGCCCACGACGACCGGTTCAACGCCATCGTAAACGCGATCGACTTCAACAAGAACGCAAAGAAGCCCGGCGGCAAGGGCGACGGACGGATCATGGGCGGCCACATCGGCCCCACCAGCGAAACTGTAGAGGGAACCGACCCTGCGGACTCCGGTCAGGCCGCCGCGTCCGTGATTGCTCAGGCTCCCTTGTTCTCGCTCACCGACTGGCGAGATGCCGTGTTGGCGAAGATCGTGAAGAACGTCGGTACCCGAACCTACTGGGAGGATTGGGCCGCCGACGTCGCGGACATCGCGACCGCCCAGCAGGCCCGAATCAGAGCCATTCTCGCCAGCGACCATCAGCCGATCCAGGCCCAGTTCGCCCGGTTCGTCGACGGGCTGCGAGGCAACCTGAACGACGCGATCACCGAGTCCGACGCGATCAGCATGCTGTCACAGCACCTAATCACCAAGCCCGTATTCGACGCGCTGTTCTCCGACTACTCCTTCGCCGAACACAACCCCGTCTCGATCGCTATGCAGACCATGGTCGACGCTCTCGCCGGTCAGGGACTGGATGCCGAGACGAGCCGACTTGAAGGCTTCTACGCCTCTGTGCGAGTGCGGGCGTCCGGGGTTACCAGCGCGGAGGGCAAGCAGCAGGTCATCACCGAGCTCTATGAGCGGTTCTTCAAACTCGCTTTCCCCGATCAAGCGGACGCCCTCGGCATTGTCTACACCCCGGTCGAGATCGTGGACTTCATCCTCCGCTCCGCTGACGATCTCCTTCGGACCGAATTCGGTCAGTCGTTGTCAGATGAGGGCGTGCATATCCTCGATCCGTTCACCGGCACTGGCATGTTCATCGTTCGGCTCCTCCAGGAAGGTCTCATCCGTCCCGAGGATTTGGCACGCAAGTACACCTGTGAGCTGCACGCAAACGAAATCATGTTGCTTGCGTACTACATCGCCGCAGTCAATATCGAAGGGACGTACCACGGCCTTGTCGGCGGGGAGTACGCACCCTTCAACGGGATCGTGCTCACCGACACCTTCCAGTCCTCCGAACACGGTGACCGCGCTGATACCAGCCTGCTGCCCGCGAACAACTCCCGCATCGAGGCCCAGCTTGCCCACGACATCACCGTCATCGTCGGCAATCCGCCCTACTCAGTTGGGCGGACCTCCGCCAACGACAACAACGCCAATCTTTCGTACCCGACCCTCGACACGCGGATCGCCGACACATTCGCTCTCCGATCTACTGGGAAGAGTTTGCGCACCCTGTATGACTCCTATATTCGAGCCTTGCGCTGGGCCAGCGACCGCATTGGCGAAAGGGGAATCGTCGGATTCGTCACCAACGGCGGATGGATCGACGCCAATACTGGTGACGGGATTCGCCTGAGTCTCGTCGACGAATTCAGCGCCCTCTATGTGTTCAACCTTCGCGGCAATCAGCGGACCGCAGGCGAACTCTCCCGCAAGGAAGGCGGCAAGATCTTCGGATCGGGCAGCCGCAATACGGTCGCAATCCTCCTCGCGGTCAGGAACCCCAATCATATTGGCTCCAGCCAACTCCATTATCGCGACATCGGCGACTATCTCACGCGCGAGCAGAAACTCGACATCGTCAACCACACCAGCGTCGCTGGCCCCGACTGGGAAGAGGTTGCGCCGAATAGCCACGGTGATTGGATCAACCAACGCAGCGGTGCTTTTGGAACGTGGATGCCCATCGCAGACAGGACGGCGGCGGCACGGCAGAAGGCTGTCTTCCGAACTTACTCGCAGGGGCTCGCTACGAGTCGGGACGCGTGGTGCTACAACTCATCATCGGACGCAGTCGCTAAGAATATGCAGAGCATGATCACTTTCTATAACCAACAGGCGTCAGAAGCAAAGCAGGCTCACGAGCTTGACCGCGATGCGACTCAAATAAGCTGGTCTTCTAGTTTGGTTCCTCGCGCGTTACGAAAAGAAATACACAAGTTCAATAATGCTGCTATACGTGCCGTGATGTACCGACCATTCTTTAAGCAGTTTCTCTATTTCGACCCAGTATTCAATCATCGGCCGGGGCACAGCCGGGGGTGGTATCCAACCCCGGACAGCCCGAACAAAGGTATTTACGTCGTCGGCCCAGGGTCTGGCAAGCCATTTTCCGTGTTGATGACGAACCTGATCCCCGACTTGGCTCTTTGGGGGTCCGGGAACGGTCAGTACTTTTCGCGTTGGACTTATGACCTGACGATTGGTAATGAGAAGCCGAATTTGATGGACGAGGCACCCCTTGATCCCAGCGTTCAGGACAACATCACCGATGGGGCACTCAACGTCTACAGGAATGCCTATGGCCAGAGTGTCACCAAGGACGACATCTTCAACTACATCTATGGCCTCCTTCACTCCCCAAACTACCGAACCACATACGCGGCCGACTTGAAGAAGACTCTGCCGCACATCCCGCTGGTAAATACCACCGAGGACTTTCGCGCGTTCGCCGAGGCTGGACGGACGCTGTCCGACATCCACATGGGGTATGAAGAAGTCGCCCCCTATCCCTTGCACGAGGACGCTGGCCTGCACTTCGACCCAGCCAACCGCGACCATTGGCGGGTCATCAAGATGAGGTGGAAGACCAAGACCGACCGCAGCGCGATCATCTACAACCCTCACCTCACTCTTACCGGTATCCCAAGTGAGGCCCACGACTACATTTTGGGCTCGCGTTCGGCGCTGGACTGGATCATCGACCGATACCAGGTCAAGACCGACAAGGCCTCCGGGATTGTGAACGACCCCAACGATTGGTCTGACGAGCTCGGAGATCCTCGCTACATCGTCGAGTTGATCAAGCGCATCGTGACCGTAAGCGTCCGAACTCAAGAGGTCGTGAGCACCCTACCTAGGCTATCGATCAAAGAATCGTGATATCTACATTAGGATTTAATATCCATGGCGCTGCCTTTGCTAGTTTCCATAGATCATATGGAATTCGTCAAGGGACCATTTAGCCAGAGCTTCAGTCGTTATGGGCGCTGGGGGGGGGACGTGATGGGAAGCCCGATCGGCTGACTGAATCGGCTTAGGTTTTCAAAACAGACTGTCGTTGACAGATTGAAGGAAAGGACGGTTGAGATGGTCGACCCAGGAAACATGATTGTAGGGGCCACTGTGGCAGGCGCCAAAGTGTTAGCAGAGCAGGCCCAAAAGGACGCAGAATCGGACAAGAAGTTGATTCGTAATGCAGCGAAAGGGTCTGATGAATTGGAGCTGGCCGGCCAGGTATATGGCCAAAGGATGGCGGTCAAGGAGGCCATCATATTGCAACTCTGGAGGCCGTTAGCGAGATTCTTGGGTGTTTCGAAGGAGTACTTTGAAACTGACTTCGCACGAGATCTATCCCGAAAGCTTGAGCACGTTGCTGACGAGGATCTTATTACTCCTAGGGCCTCCATAGTTTCCCCCGCTATGGAAGCGTTGGGCTACTGCTTGGACGAGCCCAACCTCAAGGAAATGTATCTTGAGCTACTTGCGGGAGCCTCCACGAGGGGGCGTGCAGAAGGAATTCACCCATCCTTCGTTGATGTCATAAGGCATCTTGAGAGCGAAGAAGCCAAAGAGCTTCAGGCATTCTTGAATCTGGGGACGATACCGTGCGCAAGAATCAAAATTGACCATCCTTCTGGTGGATATTCTACGTTTTGCGAGTATGTGGTTCAATGGGTGAACAATGGCACCAATCAACCAGTGTCAATGCCGTCTAGGATGCTAACTTGGATTGACAACTGGCAGCGGCTGGGTCTGGTTCAAGCCACCTATTCACAGCATGTGCATGGAACAACTTCCTCTTCTGATCCATACGAATGGGTGCCACTTAGGCCGGAATATGCAGATGCAGAGAATGAAATGAAAGGCTTTGGCGACGGGTCACTGCGCGGCGTTAGTTTTGACAGAGGCCTTGTCCGCGCTACTTCGTTTGGTCGTGCATTCCTTCAAGCCGTAGGGGGCCCTTACATCGTAATCTCTGACTAATGAATGAGGCGGGCGTACGCGTCCGCGAGGAGTTGCTCGTCGGGGCCGGCGAGGATTTCGGCAGACCCGAGACCGTTGAGGATAACGAAGCGCAGAGTCGACCCACGGGTCTTCTTGTCCAGGCTCATGGCGTCGCGCAGTTCGGGCCAGGCGTCGGCCCGATACGACACTGGCAGCCCCAAGGACTGCAGGACGTTCCGATGCCGATCGGCCAGCTCATCGTCGATCTTCCCCAACAAGCGAGCGAGTTCGGCGACATACACCATGCCGACGCCGACGGCCTCGCCGTGGCGCCAGGTGTAGTTCTCGAGCTTCTCGATGGCGTGGGCCAGAGTGTGGCCATAGTTCAAAAGCTCACGCCCGACCTGGGCACCCTTGGACGTGGACTCCCGCAGGTCCCCGCTTACGACGCGGGCCTTGACGGCGATGCCGCGGCGTACGATCTCGGCCAACCGGTCCGAATCCCACCGCAACGCGTCCTCGGGATCGTCCTCGACCAGATCCAGGATCACGGGGTCGGCGATGAAGCCACACTTCACGGCCTCGACCACGCCGGCCTTCAGGTCCGCCGGCGGCAGGGTTTCCAGCAGCGACAGGTCACACAGCACGCCCATCGGCTCGTGGAACGCGCCGACAAGGTTCTTGCCGGCGGCAATGTTGATACCGGTCTTGCCACCCACCGCCGCATCGACCATCCCCAGCACCGTCGATGGCAGGGTGACGAACCGGATTCCCCGCAACCACGAGGCCGCCACGAACCCGCCCAGATCGGTTGTGGCTCCCCCGCCCAGTGCCACCAGGACATCTGAGCGCGTGAATCCCGCCTCGGCCAACGTGTCCCAGCACTGCACCAGCACGTCCGCGGTCTTCGCCGCCTCCGCATCGGGCAGTTCGATCATCGTGACCGACCCACCCAGCTCATCAGCCAGGGCACGCGCCTGATCCGCAAGCACTGGGGCGTACAGGAACGCCACTCGATCCACCCCGTCAATCAACCCGCGCAGCAGCTCGAGAGCGCCAACGCGGGTGTGGACCTCATACGGCGTCTCGGCGTTGACTTTGATGATCTCCAGGTCACTCATGCCAGCTGCTCCAGGATCTCGGCGACGACGGCCTCGGGGGCCAGGTCGTCGGTCTTGACTGTGATGGTGGCGCATTCGCGATAGAGCGGCGTACGCGCATTGAGCAGCTGGATGAGCTGGCCACGCACGTTGCCGAGCAGCAGAGGCCGCGCCGTGTCCATACCCACGCGCTTGGTGAGGGTCGCGATGGAGCATTCGAGCCATACGACATCGTGGGCCTTCAGCTCAGCCCGGATATCGGCGTTCATGATCGCGCCACCGCCGAGGGCGACTACTCCCCCACGTTGCAGGTTCACGATCGTCGCGGTCTCCTCGAGCTGGCGGAAATGCGGCTCACCGTGCGTCACGAAGATGTCCGCGATCGTCTGCTGCTCGGCAGCCTCGATAGCGGCATCAACATCGACAAAACCCTGATCCAGCGCCTCGGCCAGCAGCCGACCAACTGTCGACTTACCCGACCCGGGCGCACCGATCAGGGCCACCGCCCGCTTGGCGTCACTCACCGCGCGATCTCCAGCCCGCGCGCGGCGACATCGGCGAGATAGGCCTCATGGTTCCGCTTCACCTCGGCGACCGAGTCGCCGCCGAACTTCTCCAGCACCGCCTCGGCCAGCACCAGCGCGACCATCGCCTCGGCCACGACGCCGGCGGCCGGCACCGCGCACACGTCCGAGCGCTGGTGGTGGGCGACGGCGGCTTCACCGGTGGTGGTGTCGAAGGTACGCAGAGCCCGCGGGACCGTCGCGATGGGCTTCATCGCGGCCCGGACGCGCAGCACCTCGCCCGTGGTCATGCCACCTTCGGTGCCACCGGCCCGATGCGCCGTGCGCTGCACTCCGTCGGCATCCTTCACGATCTCGTCATGCGCCTCCGACCCGCGTGAACGCGCCAGGTTGAACCCGTCGCCGACCTCGACGCCCTTGATGGCCTGGATGCCCATGAGGGCGTACGCCAGCTTGGCGTCGATCCGCCGGTCCCCCATCGTGTGGGAACCCAGCCCGGGCGGGCAGCCCCAGGCGAGTACCTCGACGACGCCACCGAGCGTGTCGCCGTCCTTGTGGCACTGGTCGATCTCCTCGATCATCGCCTGCGCACCGGTCTCATCGGCACACCGCACGGGCGACTCGTCGATCCGCGGCAGGTCGTCGATGGTCGGCAGCAGACCGGCGGGAGCCTTGGCCGTGCCGAGCTCGACGACGTGCGACAACACGGTGATGCCGACGGCCTGCTCGAGGAAGTTCTTCGCGACCTGACCCAACGCCACGCGGGCCGCGGTCTCGCGGGCCGACGCGCGCTCGAGGATGGGGCGGGCTTCGTCCCAGTCATACTTCTGCATGCCGACCAGGTCGGCGTGTCCCGGCCGGGGCCGCGTGAGCTTGGCCGCGCGCGCCTGGGCCTCAAGGACGTCCGGATCAACCGGATCGGCGGCCATCACGGTCTCCCACTTGGGCCATTCGGTGTTGCCGACCTGGATCGCGATGGGCGATCCGAGCGTCTCGCCGTGGCGTACGCCGCCGAGGATCGTCACCGCGTCCGCCTCGAACTTCATCCGCGCACCCCGGCCATAGCCCAGCCGCCGCCGCGCCAGCGCGCCCGCGATGTCGTCCGACGTCACCTTGATGTGCGCGGGCAGCCCGTCGATCGTCGCCACGAGGGCGGGTCCGTGCGATTCCCCTGCGGTCAGCCAGCGAAGCATGATTCCTCTTCCACGCCCCGGCAAGGGGCAACGTCTCGGTCGGGTCCGTGCCCACGACCGGGTGATTCTCTCAGAGTTCCCCGCGCGTACGCAGAGCCTCCCGGCCGGCAGACATCATCGCGGCTGCCGGCGCGGGATGCCCGGTCATCAACTCGACCTGGGCGAGGGCCTGGCCGACGAGCATGTCCAGCCCGGAGAAGACCGTGCGACCTCCGGCGAGACCCGCGCGCCCGAGGTCAGTGGGCCACGGGTGATAGATCGCATCGAAGATCGTGCACTGCGTATCCGCCGCCAGCGTCGCCACCGAATCCGCCGCCCCGGCGGTCACGGTGGAGATGAGCAGGTCGGATTCGGGCAGTGCGCCATAGTCGACGATCTCGGGGGTCACGCCGGTCGCGTCGAACATCGGGGCCCACGCCTCGACCTTGGATCTGGTCCGGGCCGACACGGTGATGTTCTTCACACCCATCACGGTCAGCGCATAGAAGGCCGATCGTGCCGTGGCACCGCCACCGAGGATCACCGCATTCCGCAGGGGCAGGGACTTGGGCGTACCCGATCCGGGATCTTTCACCCACGCACCGGGCGGACCGGACGCACCGGCCGAGCTGAGGGGCCGCACGAACCCCTCGATATCGGTGTTGTGGATGACAATGCGATCGCCGTCGAAGATCAGCGTGTTGGCCGCCCCGGTCAGCCGCGCCTCGGGCGTGACCTCCCCGAGGTCCAGCGCTTCGTCCTTGAGCGGCATGGTCATCGAGAACCCACGCCACCCCTCACCGCGCGACGAGACGAACTCCGCGAGCTCACCCTTGTCCACGGCGAACCGGTCATAGCGCCAGTCGGTCAGGCCGAGTGCGTCGTACGCCGCTGTGTGGAGCACGGGCGACAGGGAATGGTCAACCGGGAATCCGAGGATTGCGCAGCGCCCTTGGTGGGCCGAAGGCCCGGCAACGATTGAAGAATCAGACATACAAGCTCACGTGGTCGGGGTCTGGGGCGAAGCCCCAGCTACGGGGGTGTCCGGGGGCGGAGCCCCCGGAT
>CAZEVN010000056.1:0-21790 GCA_964515145.1 uncultured Enemella sp. | reverse complement strand
CGGACACAAATGATGCGCTTCACACTCCGCCGGGCCCCGATCACACCCCGGGAACACACACCCACCATCCCGCGCAACCAATGCCGCCCGGAGCTGCGGGTTTACCAGCCGCTCGGTGCGGCCGACATCCAACGGGATCCCGAGCGCGTCGAGGACCATCGGGATCAGATCACAGTCACACGCCAACCGGCGGGCCTCATAGGCGGTGATCGGACGCCCGGAGTTCAGCGCCATATGCCCCAGCCCGCCGACCAGATCCTCCAACTTCAAATGCACGTTCACCCGCGGACGGTCCCCACCATGCATCGGGGCATCCCGATGCGCGGCATGCGCACCGACCACATCCATCAACGCATCCGCCAACAAGAGCTTCTTGTCCCGCGGAGCCTGCTCCACGCCCTCGTCATCGACCTGCCGTTTCCACGCCGACTCCGCATGCGCGTTCAGGATCGCCGCCAACTCTCACCATCCGCGGTCGGGATCAGACCCTTGATATGCATCGTGCCGTGACCGTCATCCAACAGGGAGAGGCCCCGGTTCTTCCGGGCCCGTTCCTCCTCCCGCGCCAACCGATCCGCCTCAATCTCCTCGGCCCGCTCCGGCGCCTCATGCTCCAACACCCGCCACCCCGCCACAGCCAGTTCGCCCGGATCCAGACTGCCGGCTAGCTCCACCAACGACGCCTCACACCGGCCCAGCACCTCCGAGCCCAGATCATCGGGCAGCTGGCTCAACGCATACGCAATCGCGGACCCCTGCTCACCCGACACCGCCCCGGTCGCTTCGGCAGCCGTCAACTCGGCGTACCCACCCCGCCGCACCGCGTCCTTCACAATCAGCCGACACTTCGCGAGCGTGTGGCCCAGCCCGCGATGCAAATATTCGGCCGGGTTCGCCTTCGCCTCATTCTCCGCAGCCTCGCGTTCCACCATGGCCCGGATCGCGACCGCCCGCGCCGCCTCCACCAGACCCAACGCCTTGTCCGCCGCGGTCACCAGATCCAACACCGCCCGATCGGTCAACAACCCCAACCCCGGCTCCGCGAGCGCACCCGAAGCCAGCACGGTGATCACACCGATCGCCTCACCCAACCCCGCTGTGCTCGCGTTCTCCATGCCACCAAGTCAATACGGTCCCTCTGACAATTTTGCGCCCACCCGCCTGAATCCTTCCGGAACCGGAAGAACGTCTCGGCGTACGCCTTGTTGATCAGATTCGGCAGCCGACTGACTACAGCCTCAGAACAAGCCCCCATCCATGGCCGTGACCAACGCAAGCGTCATGTCCCACCCCAATGGCGTCAGCTTCAGGCGACCCTTCCGGTGTGCCCACCAACCCAAGTCGTCAAAGTTGGCGATCAAGCTTGCGGTCAGGCTTTCGGCCATTCGCCGCAGGGAATCTTCCACCTCTGCCGTGAGTGCTGCGGGGTCGGAAGAACGGTTTCGCAGGGCCTCAAAGCGGAACTCGGCCAGTTCCGTGACCGTCAGCGGTCCGCCCCCATAGGGCTCCGCGACAGCAAGAAGCGTCATCAGGACCATGGCCACCGGGTGCTGGTTGCCGCTTGCCCCCATCTCGCCCAGGCCGGCCGCAAGGGCAAAGCCGACCCAGTCCAGATCGGTGACGGGATCGTCGTCGCGGAGGCGGACAGCGCGACGCCCGCTGTTATCGACCAGTTGGGCTCCGACGACCGCAGCCCACAGCCGGTCGAGAGCGACGCAGTCCCTCGCCGAGCGCCAGCCGTGCAGCGCCCGGCGCCGGTGGCCCTCGTGAGGCTCCACCCCATGGCTCCGGAACATCCTCGAATCCCACTCCCACAGATCCAGGTGCTCATAGGCCTCCCGGGCTATCGCCGGGCGCAGATAACCAGCGGAGGTGAGTTCTTTGCCATCAGAGAAATCGGCGAGGGCAAAGACTTGGCGCAGGTAGTCGCTGGACTTGGCATAGGGAGCGCTCACCGCGGGATCATTCGGAAAGAGCGGACGGTCATCGTCGAATTCATCCTCGAAATCGAGACCATCGAGTCGCGGAGGCGAGGGCATCGCCCAGCCCGGCGGGACGTCGCCCGTGCGCACCATGGAATCTGCAGCCTCGCCGAGCGCCTGACCCATCACGCTGCCCGCACTGCCCGCTCCCATGGGCCGACTCATCCTCACCTCATCGGGCTGGGCATTCCAAGCCTCCATGAT
Source organism: uncultured Enemella sp. (assembly GCA_964515145.1). GTDB lineage: Bacteria > Actinomycetota > Actinomycetes > Propionibacteriales > Propionibacteriaceae > Enemella. The sequence continues at coordinate 19,604 of CAZEVN010000056.1, read as the reverse complement.
CTGCTGAAGGCGATCGTTGAGTTCGTCTTCCGACTCCGCGCCCTCCAGGGAGATGCCGATTTCCGCGCCGAAATCGAGGATGCTCTTGGTCGCCGAATAGTTCTCGGGCTCCGTGCACGCCGCCGGCATCTTCTTTGCTGCCTTCTTGGCCTCGGCGAGCAGCACCTTGGGATCGGCCGACGCACCTGCCATGCGCCCGGTCGATCGCAGGAAGCGCCAGAACGTGTCGAGGCTCTGCACGAGTGCGGCCACGTCGGGTACGCCAGCCGGACCGTGCGCGGGCCACCGTCGCAGCATCACGTGTTCGACGCTGCCGGTGGGCCATTGATTGGCGGGCAATGCGTCGTGGGTGGCGCGCAGATCCAGGACCAACTCAACCAGTTCCGCCTCGAAGGGTCGATTCTTATCAGCGGCCCACCGCTCCGCGTGTCGGATCAGGAGTTCGTGTTCGCTCACCCCATGACCCTCCCATGCCGAACGGCATCCGCATCAACTGAAAGCCAAAGGAGCATCGACCACCTATCGCTAGGCTCCGTCGCATGGGCCCTCGACTCGTGCCGCCACACGTCCGCTATTTCGACTCCTGGCAGGAAAGCCGTGACGAGTGGGCCGGCGCAGATCAGGACGGCGCCTCCGTCTGGCTCGCGGAGGAGCTCGGGTTCGACCTGACGAAGCCCGACGACTTCGACGCCTGGGTCGAGACCCTCCTGATCGAAGCGGACCCCAGCTACCCCGTGCCACCCGGCCGCGTGCACGCGACCTCGCTCTGGATCGTCGAGGACGGCCAGTACCTCGGCGCGGTCAACCTGCGCCACCGACTCGATGAGTTCCTCGAGAGCATTGCCGGCCACATCGGCTACGGCATCCGGCCCTCCGCCCGCCGCCGCGGCCTCGCCACCCTTGCTCTCCACGCGGCCCTCGCCCGGGCCACAACCCTTGGCCTCGACCGCGTCCTGATCACCTGCCACGTCGACAACGAGGCCTCCCGACGCACGATCGAGCGCGCCGGGGGCGTACTCACCGCAATCCGCCAGCCCGACGACTATTCCCGCTCCTTCGGCTTTGATTACCCCATGCGCCGCTACGAGATCGACCTCACCAAGCACATCTGAAAGCCGTCATCGCGGAAGTGGTCCCGAGAACAATGCGTCCAGCAATCGGTGATTGATGAAAATGAGGTGGCGCCCGACCTTCTCCTTGGCGATCACCCCACCGTCTGCGATCTCCGTGAGCCATTTGGAGGCAGTCTGGCGCTGGGCAAGTCCCGCTTCCACCACCGTTTCAATGCGCAAGTACGGCTGTGCGAACAGGAGCCGGGTCAGGTCTCCGGCTGGCAAGCGTGGGTTGAGGCTGCGGATCTGCTGCTCCACCAACACGCGGACCTCGTCGGTCTGTTCGATCAGATCGAGCGTCCATCTGGCAGTGGATTCAACGCCGGCGAGCATGAACAGGATCCAACTCTCCCAATCCCCCGAGCGCGTGACCGCATTGAGCCGCTCGTAGTACTCATCCTTGTGCCGCATGATGTGTCCGGAGAGATAGAGGATCGGCAACTCCAGCAACTCTGATTGGATCAGAATCAGCAGGTTCAAGATACGGCCCGTGCGCCCATTGCCATCGAAAAAGGGGTGAATGGCCTCGAACTGATAGTGAGCGAGCGCCATGATCACGAGCGGGTCATGGGTCTCGTCCATGTTGATGAATCGCTCCCAGGCACCCAAATGGTCAAGGAGAAGACCGTGCCCCTCGGGCGGCGTATAAATCCGCGCCCCCGTGGAAGGGTTTCCGATGTCGGTTCCCGGCACATTGCGAATGATGGCGGGGCGCCCGTGAATTCGGGAGCAGATATCGATCGCCGTCTGTGTGGTGACGGGCCGATCATCCAACGACTCGAATCCCGCGCGCAGCGCCTCGCGGTAGCGCAACGCCTCTTTGATCTGAGGTGTCGTGACCACCAACGCGCCCTGCGCAGCTCTGAACAGTTCGTCGTTTGTCGTGACGATGTTTTCGATCTCGTTTGACGCCTGGGCTTCCATCAAAGGAATCAGGTTGATCAACATGGTCGGGTCGGGAAGCCGCTTGCAGGCTCCATCAAGTCGCGCCAGAGCGCGGCTCGCCGCCACAGTGGCCTTCAACACCGCGACGCTCTCCACGCTGCTGTCCGGCGGGAGGGCGGGCAGGTCCTGGTAGGGCCTCTCGGGGTGCCACACGTGCGCAGCGTAACCAGGTTCTCTAAACGTGTCGAAATTTCGCTCCAAATTCGACACGTTTGGTGGATTTGTCGAATGCATCAACATGTCCGGATGCCCTCCCAATTGTCCCTCCTGACCAAGATCATCCGGATTATCCGGATGATCTTGGTCAGGAGGGACAATTGGGCGACACCTCGGGCAACTCGGCCCACGGGCGCGCCGGTCGATGCTTCCGTAGCGGCAGCAGTGGGTCCACGATGGCTGCATGACAACCCCTCTGGCCCGGTTCGGCGGCAAGGGCGCGAACCTGATCGCGCTGCGCGAGGCGGGCCTCCCGGTGCCGGAGTTCGTGGTCATCCCGACGGAGGAGTACGCCGAGTTTGTTGCCACGTCCGGTCTCGCTGGCGAGATCGAGTCGGCCCTCGCCCACCCCGACCGCGCCCTCCCCGACCGCGATCAAGCGTCCGAGCACATCCGCGCCGCCTTCCGAGCGGCCTCCCCTACCACCACCCAACGCGACCGACTGCTCACCCAGATCGGCCACCTCACAACCACACCCGTCGCGGTCCGATCCTCGGCCACGGCGGAGGACCTGCCCGGCCTGTCGTTCGCGGGCCAGCAGGACTCGTTCCTCGACGTGACAGGCCCCGACGCGATTCTCGACGCCATCGTCGAGTGCTGGTCGTCGATCTGGACGAGCCGGGCGATCGCCTATCGCGATCACAACCAGATCGATCACCACGACGTTTCCATCGCCGTCGTCATCCAGCGCATGATCCCGGCCGAGGCCTCCGGCGTACTCTTCACCGCCAACCCCCACACCGGCCGCCGCGACGAAACGGTCATCGAGGCCGTCCGCGGCCTGGGCGAGGCCCTCGTCTCCGGCCTCGTCGAGCCGGACAGCCATACGCTCGACACCACCACCGGACAGCAGCGCGCCCGCCATCTCACGGCGGACGGACCCCACCTGTCCCCGGCCGAACTCGACGCACTCCGCGCACTCGGCCAAGAGGTCCAGACCCTCCAGAAGTCTCCGCAGGACATCGAATGGGCCATCGCCGACGGCTACCTCTGGCTCCTCCAGGCACGGGCCATCACCGGCCTCTACCCCATCCCCGACAGCACGGACCCCGGCGACGTCTGGTTCAGCTTCGGCGCGTTCCAGGGCATGCTCGCCCCGATCACGCCGCTGGGCCAGGACGTATTGCGGATGATGATCGCGGGCGCGGCGAGTCTGGGTGGCGTACGCGGGGACTGGCGCGCCGGCCGCACGCTCGTGCCCGCCGGTGAGCGGCTGTGGGTGCGAACCACCCCTATCCTGCGGACCGCCATCGGCCGTCGCGTGCTCGCTGTCCTGCCCTCACTCGACCCGGGCATCGCGGCCATCATGACCCGGTTGGCCGACGAGCCGGCCTTCGGCGTACGCCGACGACTGCCGCAGCTGACGTCCGCCCGCGGGCTCGCGAGGTTCCTCGGCACGATCGCCCCTCGGGTCCCGCGAACCTTGGCCGATCCGGACGGCACTCGGGCACGGCTGGACGCCGCCGCTGAGGAGATGGTCGAGAACGTACGCCGGGACCTCGCCCCCAACCACACGCCAGATCCTGATCCCGACCCCCAGGCCCGCCTGACCGCCCGCGCCGCCGCGATCGAGCAGCACGCCCAGGCCCTCCTCGCAGGGCTGCTCCCCGCATTCGGGCCGATCATGGCGCCGTCGATCCTCATGCTGCGCCAGCTGCAGCGAATCGCGGCCACCACCGACCTGCCCGACGCCGCCCAGCTGCCGCTGGTCATCCTGCGCTCCCTGCCCGGCAATGTCACGACCGGCATGGATCTGACCCTCGCCGACCTCGCCGCCCAGCTGCGTGCCGACCCCGAATCCCGCGATCTCCTGACCTCGGCCGACCCGAGCACGCTCGCCGCCCGGTTCCTGGCCGGAGATCTGCCACCCCGCGCACAGCGGGCGGTCGCCGGTTTCCTCCACACCTACGGCATGCGGGGCGTGGCCGAGATCGATCTGGGCGCACCCCGCTGGCGCGATGATCCGACCCCGGTGTTCCAGACGCTCGGTGGCTACATCGCCGCCGACGACCAACCCCATCCGCGCGTCCTCCACGCGGCCGGAGCGGTCGCCGCCGACGCCGCGATCGAGCGATTGGCCCGGGCAGTCGGCCCGCTGGAAGCCCGCCGGGTCCGGCTGTTGGCGCGCACCCTGCGCGGGGCTTTCGGCGCCCGCGAGACGCCGAAGTTCACCATCATCCGCTGCTTCGGGATCTTCCGGGAGGCCCTGGCCGCCTCCGCCGACAGCCTCGTCGCCGCCGGCCGACTCCACCACCCGGACGACATCGACTTCCTCCACTTCGACGAACTCCGACTCGCCTTCGCCCACGACTTCCGCCCCGAGATCGCCGAACGCCGCGCAACCCACGCGCGGGAAGCCCGGCGGACCAGCATCCCCCGCGTACTCGTCGCCGACGGCCGCGCCCTCCACGAAGGCCTCGGTGCCGACGGCGACCTGGTCGGCGCCGGAGTTTCCCCGGGCGTCGCCGAAGGACGCGCGCGGATCGTCTTCGACCCCCGCCACGCTCGCCTCGATCCCGGCGACATCCTCGTCTGCCCGGGCACCGACCCCGCCTGGACGCCCCTCTTCCTCACCGCAGGCGGTCTCATCACCGAGGTCGGCGGCATGATGACGCACGGCTCGGTCGTCGCCCGCGAATGCGGCATTCCGGCGGTCGTCGGCGTGGACGCCGCCACCACCCGGCTCAGCGACGGCCAGCGCATCCGCCTGGACGGCACCTCGGGAGCGATCCAGCTTCTCGAAGACACCTGAGAGTCTCGACCCCCACCCTTGCCACAAAAGAACGACCGTGCTTTTCTGGTGGCATGGGCAAGGGCGACGACACGAACCGGCAGATCCTGGCCGGCGGCGTCCGCGAAGCCAGCCGCATCGGCCTCACCCAGCTCACCATCGGCGGCCTCGCCACGGCACTGGACATGTCCAAGAGCGGGCTCTATGCCCACTTCGGCTCCAAGGAGAAACTCCAGCTCGAAATCCTGGATTTCGCCGCCGATCACTTCACCCGGGCCGTGATCCTGCCCGCGCTGCAACAACCGGCCGGGCAGCCTCGCCTGCGTACCCTCATCGAACGCTGGATGGGCTGGTCCGGCGGAAAGAAGGAGTACGCCCTCCCGGGCGGCTGCATCTTCGCCGCCGCGGCCAGCGAGCTCGACGACTCCCCCGACGGCCCGGTCCGCGACCGGCTCGCCGACTACCACCGGCAGTTCATGGAGGTCATCCGCCGCGTCCATCGATCGGCCGTGACCGCGGGCGACCTCCCCGACACCGACGACGACGCGTTCGCCCATCACCTCTATTCGCTCATGCTCGGCCACCACTTCGGGGTCCGCATGATGCGGGACCCGCTCGCCGAAGCCCATACCCGGGCGGCGGTCGACCGCCTCCTCAGCTGATCCACCCACCCCCTCAAGGAGCCCACCGATGCCAAAGAAAAGCACGATCGACACCTGCCGCCGGCGCTCATCGTCCACGACCGCGACGACCCGATGACCTCGTCGGTCGAGTCAGAGACACTGGCCGCCCAGTGGCCGAACGCCGACCTGCTCCTCACCGAAGGCCACGGGCACTATCGCGTCCTGCGCGCCCCGGAGGTCCTGCAGCGCACCATCGATTTCGCCCGGGTCCCGCGCGAGTGAGCCGCCCTCAGTCCTTGGCCGTCGACCCCGGCGCGCCATAGAGCAGGTCGGCGTAGTCCCGATGACGCGCGATCCACCCCGTGATGAACGGACACACGATCAGGACCTTGCGGGTGCCGTCCGCGCGCACGTCGTCGAGCGCAGCCCGGGCCAACGCGCCGCCGACGCCCTTGCCCTCGAACGCCGGGTCGACCTCCGTATGCGTGAACACCACCAGTTCATTCGCCAACTGATATTGCGCGAACCCCGCCAACTTGCCGTCAAGCGTCGCCTCCCAGCGGCTCTCCGCCTCGTTCTTGGTCACCTGAATCTCGGCCATCTCGCTCCCTCTCCGCCGTTTTCCCCGACCCTATTCTTTGGCTCCGACAGTTCCGTGCCGCAGGTCGTGCGGCAACGACTCCAACAGCCGCAGCCACAGCTCACTCGCGGTCGGATAGCTGGGCACGGCGTGCCGGAGCACCTGCACCGGCACCCGCCCGGTGACCGCAATCGTCGCCGCGTGGATCATCTCGCCCGCCCCCGGCCCGACGAACGTCGCGCCCACGACACACCTGGACGCGCGGTCCACCACGATCTGCGCCGCCCCGGTCGCCTCGTCACGCAGCAGCGCAGCGCCGCCCGCTGACTTCCAGTCGACCTTGGCGACGTCGACCTCGGCGTACGCCTTTCGCGCGGCTTCCTCCGTCAGCCCTACGGATGCCACCTGGGGATCGGTGAACACGACCTGGGGCACGGGCACGTCGTCCGGCACCGTCGCCTCCGGCCGCCCCTGAGCCCTGGCGGCCAACTGCTCCCCGAGCACGCGAGCCCGATATTTCCCCCAGTGCGTCAGCGGGGCCTCACCACTCACATCTCCGACCAGGACCAACCAGTCCGGTCGATCGGCGATCCGTCGGGGATCGAGCCCCACCGTCTCCAGCCCCACCTCCGCCAACCGCGGCCGCCGGCCGGTGGCGACGAGCACCTCATCGACCTCGAGCTCGTCGCCCGACGCAGGTCCTTCGCCCGAGATGGTGAGCCGGACCGGACCACCGTGGATCCGCCCCACGCCCGTGTCCCGTGCATCCTCGCGTCGACACTCGGAAACGTCCGCCCCCAGTCGCACGTCGATCCCGCTGTCGACCAGCGCGTCCCGGACCAGATCGCTCGCGAACTGCTCCGCCCGGGGCAGCAGCCGATCCCCGCGCACGAGCATCGTCACCTGCGCCCCGAGCGCGTTCATCCACACCGCCGCCTCGCAGGCCACGACTCCGCCACCGACGATCGCGAGCCGGGCAGGGACCTCGCGTACCCCCGTCGCGTCACGCGACCCCCACGGCGCGCTCGCCGCATAGACCTCCGGCACCACCGGATCGCTCCCGGTCGCCAGCACGACCGCGTGCCGGGCCTCGATCTCGACCATCCGATCGGCCGTCTCCACCGTCACCTGCCGCTCACCGCTCAGCCGGCCCACGCCCCGGATCACGCGGATGCCCTCACCCTCGGCCCAGTCGACCTGGCCGGTGTCGTCATAGTGGGATACCCAGTCATCGCGCCGGGCCAACAGGGCCGCCGGATCCAACTCCGCTCCGGTGACCCCGGGCAGGTGCTGCGCCGTCGCCACGACCTCGATCGGCCGCAACAGTGCCTTGCTCGGCATGCAGGCCCAATAGGAGCACTCCCCACCGACCAGTTCCTGCTCGATGAGCACGGCGGTCAGGTCCGTGCCCTCGGTCGCATACTGAGCGAAGTTCTCGCCCACCGGACCCGCGCCGATGACCACGAAGTCGAATGCCTCGCGTGTGCCCATGAAAGCCTCCTGCTGGATGGTGTCCGCCCCAGTATTGGCGAATACCTTGCTCCCTTCTCCGGCGGGGGATCGGGAGTAGGCTCAATCGCCGGGAGGCGAGGGCCTGTCTTCCGGGCGAGGACGTGAGGCCCGGGAGTGCCATGCGTTTTCATCGTCGGACTGCCGAACGGATCGCCGGCGTCTTCACGTTCGTGTATGCCATCGCGACCCTCGTCGCGCTCGCCGGTTGGATCACCCAGCGGCAGGCACATCACGTGCCCAGCTGGTTCGAGGGGATCTTCGAACTCATCAACGTGCCCGTCGCGCACTCGATCGTGTCGGTGGTCGCCCTGGCGATCATCACCAGCGCCTTGATGCGCCGCAAACGCATCGGCCTGATCGTCGTCCTGTTCTTCCAGCTCATCGGCATCTATGTCGGCATCGCACTGGCGTTCGACCTGCCGGTCTGGGTCCGCCTCACCGGTTTCCGCGACGACGGCTTCACCCGCGCCTGGAATATCGCCTCCGTCCCCATCGCCGTCGCCATCATCGTGGTGCTGTGGATGTCGCGCGCCGCGTTCCGGGGCCGCCTGCGCCAGGGGTCGTTCCTTGCCGCGTTCGGCACCGGGGCTGTCGGCCTCGCTGCCACGATGGGAGTCACCTGGGTCGCCCTCCGCGTCGCCGCCCATCCGTTGACCTCGACCGTCTGGGAGGCCCTGGTCCAGGTGATCTCGGGCGCGCTGGGCCTGCGCCTGCCCGTCGTCGCGGGACACCCACCGGTCCCCCACGGAGTCACGCAACTGTCGTCGCTCTTCCTCGGCCTGACCCTGCTGGCGATGGTCCTCGTCTTTCTTCGCACCTCCCATCCCCGCGGTCTCTGGTCACCGGATCACGAGCTCACCCTCCGCGAGCTGGTGCGCTCGTCGACCGACTCGCTGGCCTATTTCGCCACCCGACGCGACAAGGAATCCATCGTCAGCCCCCACGACGATGCCGCTGTGACCTATCGGGTGCTCCAGGGCGTGAGCGTCGCGTCCGGTGACCCACTGGGCGACCCGCAGGCGTGGCCCGAGGTCATCGAACAGTGGCGCCGGGAGGCGCGCGACTTCGGCTGGATTCCCGCGGTCATCGGCGCGAGCGCCGAGGGCGCGCGGGCGTACGCAGCCAGCGGCCTCCGGGTCCTCCACTTCGGCGACGAAGCCGTCCTGGATGCAGCCTCGTTCACCCTGTCCGGACCGGGCCGTCGCGATCTGCGCCGGGCCGTGCAGCGAGCCCGCCGGGACGGCCTCACGGTCACGGTGCGGCGGCAGGCCCAGATCGATGCTGCCGAGCTGGCCACCCTCACCCGGCTCGTCGACGAGTGGCGGCACGGCGATACCGAGCGCGGCTTCTCGATGGCCCTCAACCGCCTCGGCGATCCGGCCGACCCGACCATCGCGTGGGTCTGCGCACACGACGCCGAGGGGCGCCTGCAGGGCGTACTCTCCTTCGTCCCCTGGACCCCCAACGGCCTCTCCCTCGATGTCATGCGTCGCAGCCCGGATGCCCCCAACGGGGTGACCGAACTGATGGTGAGCGAGCTGATGGAGCAGTGCGGCGATCTGGGGGTACGCAAGGTCTCGCTCAACTTCTGTATGTTCCGAACGGCCTTTGCCGGTGCCGACGAGCTGGGTGCCAACCCGATGACGAAGCTGAACGGGTCGGTGCTGGGCGTCCTCGATCGCTTCTGGCAGCTCGAACGTCTCTATCGCAGCAATCGGCGCTATGGCCCTGAATGGGTGCCGCGCTATGTCTGCTTCGCCGATGTGATGGCCCTCCCCCAGACGGTGATGGCGATCGGCCAGGCCGAGGGGTTTCTGCCGGCACCGTTCACCAAGCAACACGACCGCCACCTGCCTCCGGCCGAGGTCGAACGGGCGCGAGAGCTCGCCACCGCCCCCGTCGCTGTCGCCGCCGACCTCGAACCGAAACGCACCGAGCAGTCCCGCGTCCGCATCGCCCATGTCGAGGACCTCACCGCCGCCGGGATCGAGAGCTATCCCGCGGTGGACGCCCGTCCGGACACTGACCTCGCTGCCCTGGAGGCCGACTGGGCCAGCGATGGGGTCGTGACCGTCGTCGGTCGCGTACGCGCCATTCGCAACCACGGCGGAGTCGTGTTCATAACCCTGACCGACGGCCGCGGGGCGGTCCAGATCGCCGCCGAGCGGGAGTCCGCCGGTCGCGAGGGCCTCCGCCGGTTCGCCAGGCTCCTCGACATCGGTGACCTGATCCTGGTGCGCGGTCGGTGCGGGACGAGCCGGACGGGTACGCCCACCCTGCTGGTCGATGCCTGGGAGATCCAGGCCAAGTGTCTCCACCCGCTTGCCTTCTCGGGCTGGGCCGACCCCGAGTCGCGGGTCCGCCGCCGGTCTGAGGACCTGATCACGCGGCCGGAGGGCGTACGCGTGCTCGAACTCCGCAGCCGCGCGATGCGGGCGGTGCGGACGACACTCGAGGCCGAAGGGTTCGCCGAGGTCGAGACGCCGGTGCTGCAACCGGTGCACGGCGGTGCGAGCGCGCGGCCGTTCGTCACGCACATCAACGCCTATGACACCGATCTCTATCTGCGCATCGCGCCCGAGCTCTATCTCAAGCGCCTGCTCGTCGGTGGCATGGGCCGCATCTTCGAGATGAGCCGCAACTTCCGCAACGAAGGCGTCGACGCGACGCACAACCCGGAGTTCACATCGCTGGAGGCCTATCAGCCGTACGCCGACTACAACGACATGCGTCTGCTCACGCAGCGGATCGTGCGGGCTGCGGCGGTAGCGGCGACGGGGCGGGAGGTGCTGGTCCTGGGCGGGAACGAGTTCGACCTCAGCGGCGACTGGGCCGTGGTGAGCGTGCTCGATGCGGTGTCGGAGTCGGTCGGCGAACCAGTGTCGCTCGACACCGACCTTGATCGTCTGCTCGCGTTGGCGGAGCAGTTCGATGTGGGTCTGCCACCGGGTTCGGGTCCCGGCGCGATCCTGGAGGAGCTCTATGGCGAGCTGGTGGAGCCGAAGACGATCGCTCCCACGTTCTATGTGGATTTCCCCGCCGAGACCTCGCCCCTGACCCGGCGGCATCGGACCAAGCCGGGGCTCGTCGAGCGCTGGGACCTCGTGGTCAACGGCATGGAGCTCGGGACGGCGTACACCGAACTCACCGACCCCTTCGACCAGCGCCGCCGGTTCACGGAGCAGTCCCTGAAGGCCGCGGCGGGCGATCTCGAGGCGATGCAGATCGACGAGGGGTTCCTGCGCGCGCTCGAGATCGGCATGCCGCCCACCGGCGGTCTCGGAATCGGCATGGATCGACTGGTCATGCTGCTCACCGGCCAGAGCATCCGGGGCGTGCTGACCTTCCCGTTCGTACGCCCGCTCGGCTGATCGAGGTGCGGCTTCCTCAGCGGTCCCAGAACGCCAGCAGCGCCGAGCGAACCTCCTCGCCATGTCCGTCGAGGCCGTTCCAGAGCAGGTGTCCGGCACCGCGCACGGTGTGCACCCGGTCCAGCGCGCCATAGTTGTTGATCAACTCGTCATGCCACGCCTGCGGAAGATTGCTGCACTCGCCGAGCAGCACCATGGCGGGTACGCGGGCCTCCCGCAGGGTTGGTGCCAGCGACCGGGGATCCGCGCGAATACCGGCCTGCACCTTCGACCCGGCCCAGAGGTTGACCGCGACGGCCGGCTCGGGTTCGGCCGGAATGCGGTCGGCATCGGCAGCGCAGTACTTCTCGCGGGACAACGCCGCCGAGTCCTCCGCGGTCCAGATGTTGCTGGCCTCGGCATCGGTGAGGAACTGGTTGTCGGCGGGGAGTGCGCCGGTGAGGGCCAGCGCGAAGGCAATGCCATAGCGGGGCTTGGAGAACACCGGTGGGTTGGCCGGATCCGGCGTTCGGCGCGCCGGTGGGACCGGAGAGCCGGGAGGTCGGACCGTCCATCGGCCCGGGCTCGATGAAGGTCACGGTCCGAAAGCGAGCCGCGATCGCGGGGTCGGCCTGGTCGAAGAGATAGACGTCGTAGCCGTCCTCCGCGACCTGACGCCAGAACCTGTGCTCACTCGCCGTGACACCCCGCGGCACGCCTCCGGCGAGGAACACCACGGGGGCGTCGCGCTGGGGCGTACCCGCCGGAGGCGCGTAGTGATATCCAGCCACCTCGCTGCCGGTGGAGAGTTGCCAGGTTTCGGTGAGTACGCCGGGCTGGCCCGGCGGTCGATGCTCGTCGGTGGCGGCGAGAGGGATGCACAGGACACCCGCGAGGACCAGCGCGAGGACAACGGGGAGGAGAACGAGTACGCGAGGTGCGCCGCGCCATCGGACCCCGGCGAGGCCGACCCAGACGACGCCCAGGGTCAGGCCGACAATGCCCGCCGTGATGGCGAATGCGGCCCACCCGAACCCGGCGCCGCCGGTCAGTCGGAGAGCGAGGGGCCTGCGCTACGCCGGGCAACTCTCTCTTTCACACGATCATCCTTGTGGCCCTGCGCGCGGGGACAAGGACGTTTGCGCGGGTTCCGGGTCAGTCGGGGGTGACCCCGTTGGGATCCCCGGCGAGCGAAGTGGGATTTACAGACGCTGGTGGTCGCTGGAGGCCCGGGGAATTCCACCGTGTCCGCCGACCAGCTTGAGCACATAGACCGGCCCCAGCCAGCGCTGGTCAGGTGACGCAACCATCAGGTCGGCCCCGGCGAGCGCGAGGGCGAGGCCGTTCGCGACCGGGCGCCGAAACTCCGATCGGATCCCGACCCGCTCAAGTGCAAGGGTTCCGCCGACCGCCGCCGCATAGCGCGCGACTGCCTGACCCCAGGTCCCCTGACCCGTGAGTGGGAGAACGAACGGCTGCAGATGCACCAGGACGAAGACCAGCCTCCGCCGATCACTGTGGTGGGCGTACTCCTCACGCGTCGACCCCAACTGGAACGACACGAGCCCGCCACACAGGTCGAAGGCCACCACGCCCATGACCAAGCCCCGGATCCAACCCACCCGGCGGGCGGTGCTGACTCCCACCACCGCGGCACTCACCCCTGCGGCGGTCAGCGCGATCGCCCCCTCGATCGGGGTCACGTTGCCCATCAACCGGTTCCGGAACGACCGGCCGCTGTTCGCCATGCCGCAATAGTGCACCCAACCAGGGACAGAATCGCTGGACAACCGGCCCTCATTCCCGAAGGGTGATGCCGTGCGCGTACACAACATCATCGCCGACCTGCCCGTGGCGGACGTCGAGCAGGCCAAGTCCTTCTACACCGACTATCTCGGCCTCGCGATCGAGGAATTCAGTCTCGGCTGAGGAGAACGCCGACGCCGACCTCGACTTCTGGATCACCAAGGCGCTCGAGTTCAATCCGCGCGCGAAAGCCTCGCGCTAGGACCTGGGAGCCGCCTTCCACTCATGTCGACAAACGTGGGACAGAACTGTGGTCACCGGTCATCCTTGGGTATGGACATCCTCGCGGCCCACCTCAGTGCAGAAGACACGTTCGAAGACGTGCTGCGGCGCGTCCCCGATGGTGCCTGGGACAAACCGTCGCGCTGCCCGGGCTGGTCGATCCGAGATGTCACCGGGCACGTGATCTGGGGTCGCCAGCTCGTGGCCGGACTCGCACGTGGCGAGGAGCCCCGGAGTCGGGAAGGAGCCCCCGGAGCCGAACAGCCATCAATGCTGCTGACCGACGAGCCGCTGACCGCCTGGCTGATGGCGCGCGAGGACGTCGATGCCCTGCTGACCCCGACCAACATGCGGCGCCCGGGACCGGCATTCCTCCGGAAGGACTACCCCGACCTCACCCTCGGGCAGTTCCTCGACAACCTGACCGCCGACCTGCTCGCCCACAGCTGGGACATCGGTTCGATGATCGGCGCCGACCTGAGCGTCGAACCGGCGGCGCTCAACCGCGCCCGACGGGCCATCGAGAAAGGATTGCCCCGCAGGCCGGGATGGTTCGACGGGGCACATGAGCCGGCCGAGGATGCCACACCCTTCGAGCGTTTCCTGGCCTACACCGGCCGTCGTCGCTGACGCCGTTCTGTCACCCCGGGTCACTAGGCTGGCCGCGCACGGTCGGCGTGGTGGCGATCTCGATCCTGTCGCTGGTCAGCCTCGCGGCCCCGCTCCTCACCAACGGCCGCCTGCCGACCGATGAACAACACATCCCCGGCACGCTGTTCTATCTCGGTGTCCTCACCCTGTGGACGTTCGCGTTCGCCGCGGCCGCGCTGCTGGTGCTCGAGATCATGGTGCCGACCGGATCGTTGCCACCGTTCCGGTCCCTGTTCCTGGGCTGGGACCGGAGGTGGAAACGCGGCCGACGCTATGCCCAGATCTTCCGCATCGCCGCGCGCCACGGCCTGGGCGCCCCCCTGCGCGGCTTCCGCCCCGCCGACCGGGACGCCAGTGCGCTCGCAAGCTCACTGCGCCGCGCCCTGCAGGAGGGCGGGGTCACCTTCATCAAGCTGGGTCAGATGCTCTCGACCCGCGCCGACGTCCTCCCCGAACCCTTCGTCCGCGAGCTGGCGACCCTCACCAACAGGGCCGAGCCCGAGCCGTGGGAGACCGTGCAGCCGGTCCTCGAAACCCAGCTCGCCCGGCCGGTCGACCAGGTCTTCCGGTCCGTGACCGAGACGCCGCTGGCCTCCGCCTCGGTTGCCCAGCGCCGACCTCGAGAACGGTCAGCTCACCGCCCACATCCGCGTGGCCTCCCACCCCGACGACCGGAGCTTCCTGCTGGGTCTGGTGCAGCAGCTGGTGCTGGCCGTGTTGTCGGCGGCCGGCGTACTCGGCGGAATCGTCCTCGCCACCGCCGCCGGCGGCCCGATGATCCTCCCCGGCGTCGGGGCGTTCTCGCTGGTCGGGGCGCTCGTCGCGTTCGCGGGATTCGTGCTGGGCCTTCGGGCCGTGGCGCTGATCTTCTCCCACCGCTCCGGATGAATCAGCCGAAGGCGCCGACCAGGAACCCCGCGAAGACCACGCCGAAGCCACCGATCTCGCCGATGATCAGCGCGATCATGCCGCCGGTCACGAGCGCACCCGGTTGCTCGAACTGATTCGTGGTGTCGCGTCGGGCACCGTGGAGGATGTAACTCCCGATCGCCACACAGAAAAAGAACACCAACACCCCTGTCGCCACGAGGTTCACCCACGTCGGCCAGACGCTGAGCTCGACGAAGACCGCCGTCATCGTGGTGGCGAACGCATAGAGCAGCGACGCCCGGTGGGCGATGTCCACATAGGGATGCGCGAGACGGTTGGGCGATGTGACCATCCCGCGGTATTTCCACACCCCCAGCACGAGGGCCAACAAGAAGATGAGTCCGGCTGCAGTCAGGGTCAGGACGGTGTCGATCCCCAGGTTCATGCCCTCATCAGATCACGCTGTTCGGTCAGCGGTTGCACTCCGGCGGCATAGACGAACGCCAGCACCAACTGGATCAACCCCATCCCGCCCCAGAGCAGATGGGCCCAGTTGAAGGCGTTCATGAGGAGGCACTCGCCGAAGATCCAGCCGATCATCGATGCCCCGGCCAGCGCATGGGCCGCACCCAGCCATGCCGGCTTCCGCAGGTGGACGATCGCCGCGAACCAGTGGAAGCCACCGACGACGATGCCGAGGAAGAGGCCGGACAGGACATACATGCCGGCGAAGGGGGTGTTGGCGAGGGCCTCCTGATACATGTCGCCGAAGAACACCAGCGTCACGAACCCGAGGAGTGTGGAGAGAATCTGGAAAATGGCGAGGGCAAAGAGAATCCGGCGCGCCCATGGCGCCCCAGCAGCAACCATAGCCCCAGTCTAGAAGCGCTGCCGGGGACCGGTTGCCCAACGGCTCCCGGTCAGTCCCTGATCCTGCCCCGAAGCAATTCGCCCACCCGGACGACTTCCTCGACGGTGTTGTTGACGTGGAAGGAAAGCCGGAGCTTCCCGGCGCGTACGCTCGCAGTCACGTCCTCGGCCGCCATGATCTCGGCGACCTCCGGATCGGTCTCGAACGACCGGATGGCCTGACCGCGGGTCGCCACCTCGGCGGCCGTGGCGAAGGCTGCTTCCAGCTCGATCGCATGTCGATAGAGCTCGTCCCGCCCCACGTCCTCGAGGAACTCCAGCGACGCCCGCGTACCCACCCACGAGAACCACGCCGGCGACACATCGAAGCGACGCGCGTCCTCGGCGAGCCGCAGTGGCAGGCCATAGATCGACTCCCAGGGGGACGCGCCGGCGTACCAACCCGCTTGGAACGGCACC
Source organism: uncultured Enemella sp. (assembly GCA_964515145.1). Taxonomy (GTDB): domain Bacteria; phylum Actinomycetota; class Actinomycetes; order Propionibacteriales; family Propionibacteriaceae; genus Enemella. The sequence goes on along the minus strand of CAZEVN010000056.1, from coordinate 3,657 downwards.
ACGTGCTCGAGCCGATCGGCCCGGACCGTCAGGAACGACGTGCCGCGCGGGGCGAGCAGCCACTTGTACGCGGCGCAGACGGTGTAGGCGAACCGGCTCGCCTCGACCGGCAACCAGCCGGCCGACTGGGTGAGGTCGATCAGGACATCCGCACCGTGCCTGTCCGCCGCCGCCTCGATCGCGTCGAAGTCGGCGATCGCGCCGTTGGCTGACTGCACTGCCGACACTGCGACGAGCGCCGTGTCGCCGCTGACGTGGTCGGCGATCTCGGCCAGCGGCGCGACCTTCAGGCGTACGCCCCGCCGCTCGTGCACCGCGAACGGGAAGGTCACGCTGGTGAACTCGCCGTCGGCGACGACCACCTCGGCCCCATCGGGCAGGCTCCCCGCGATCAGCGCGACGAGCGCCGAGGCCTGGTGCGCTATCGCGACGGCGGAGGCGTCGACCCCGACCAGCCGGGCGTACCTCTCCCGCGACTCCGCCACGATCGGGTCGAACACCGGCCCGGCAATCCGGCCCCGACGCCAGCGATCGAGGATATCGGTCATCGCCTCGGACGTGGCGCGCGGCGGCACGCCCGCTGTGGCCGTCGCGAGATAGCTCCCCTCGGCATCGAAGTGGTCGGCCCAGGGCCAGTCGGCTGTCATGAGCTGACCATACGCCCGCGCACCCGCCGCACTCCGAAGCAGACCCCCGTCACCACGGCGAGAAGCACGGCGAGCCAGGCGACGGGTACGCCCGCGTACCCACCACCCACCACGAACTCCGATCCGCGCATCGCGAGATGGAATCCGGAGTGGAAGCCGATCGCCGCCCACGTCGACCCCGTGACCAGCCGCAGGGCGCCCGAGGCCGCGCCAAGGCCGATCGCCATGACGATATAGAGCACCTTGTCAGCCATGGTCGTGCCGCTGCCCATCGACACCACGTGCATCACGCCGAACCCGACCGCGCCGATCAACACCGCCACCCACGGCCCGAGACGTTCCATCAGGGTTGTCTGCAGATAGCCCCGCCACAGCAGCTCCTCGGGGAATCCTTGGAGCAGGATCGAGACGGTGAACAGGACGAGGATCGTCAGCCCGAGGTCCGGAATCACGGACGTGTCGAGCAGCTGGAACCGGGCGTCACCGCGGAGGACGAGAACGAGTACGCCGACTGCGATCGTAGCGGCCGCCGCGCCCAATCCGATGCCGGCCGCGCCCAGGGCCCGGCCGCCGTTCCAGCCCATCGCCAGATAGCCGCTCCGGTCGCCTTCGAGCAAGCGCCTGAGCAGCAGCCACGCCACCGGGATCGACAGCAGGAACACCAGGAGGTGGGCTCCGGCGGCCGCCACCAGTTCGGGAGCGCCCAGCGCCTGCAGCACGGTCGAGCCCAGCAGGGAACCGCTGAGCACGACGACGAGCATCGCCACCATCGTGAGAAGCACGCGGCCGAGCGTGGCGAGCACAAGCCTGCGGCTGCGGGCATATCGAGTCGGATTGGTGAGGGGTGTGTTCGTCATGTCTTCGACGCTAGATTTCTGCGGCGTGGAAGCCATCCGGCGGAAGTCACGTCCGGGGTCACGGCCTCGGCCATGACTTTCGTCATGGTCATCCAGGACAGAAGACCGACGACTCGGCGTACCCCTCCGCCTAGGCTCGGGAAGCATGCAGCACCTCCTCCGCCTGTTCTTCGGCTCCGGCGCCGACGGCGATCGACCCGTGCTCATCACCGTGCTGTTCTGGGGCGGTGTGATCCCGACGCTGGTCGTACGCACCTTCGTCACAGCTCCTGAGCTCCTTGTTCCTACGTGGGTCGTCTATGTCCTGATCGCGACGCTCGTAGCCCTGTGGCCGTTGCTCCGGTGGCGGGCCGGCGGACGGCCGATCGCTACTGCGGCGTTTGCCCTGACTGTGCTCCTGGTGCTGTTCGCCGACGGAACCGGCGCGGCCCAGCTCCTGCTCCCGCTGACGATCGCGCAGGTGATCATCGTCACCGGCTGGACGGGCACGCTGCTCACCATCGCCGCGTACGCACTGGCCCAGATCCTCGGCATGCGACTCGTCTATGACCGCCCGTGGCGCGATGTCGCGCTCCAGACGCTGAGTGTCGTCCTGCTGATGACGATGATCGCCTCAGGATTCTGCTGGTGGACGATCAGGCGCTGGTACGCCGCGGTCTGCGCCAGTTGCTCGCCCTCGAGGACGGCGTGGAGGTCGTCGGGGAGGCCGCTGATGGCCGGGAGGCTCTGGAGCTGATCGCGGGTGGGGTGGTTCCGCACGTTGCGCTGGTGGATGCGCGGATGCCCGGAATGGACGGAGTCGAGTTGATCGGTCGGCTGCGCACGGACCATCCGGAGATCGCCACCCTGCTCCTGACGACCTTCGACGAGGACGAGTTGCTCTTCGGATCGCTCGCGGCGGGGGCAGGTGGGTTCCTGCTCAAGGACGTCGAGCCCGAGGACCTCATGCAGGCCATCCGCTCGGTCCGCGGCCGCACCATGGTCGTCGACGACCACATGGCCGAACGGCTCGTCGCCCGGCTGCGAGCAGGAGCGCAGGCGGCAGTCCCGGGAGGCGAAGGGGCAGAACTGGTCGAGGTGAGCTCTGAGGCGTACATCCCGGAAGGCCAACCCGGCAGCCCGGCCCTCACCGAGCGCGAACTCGAGGTGGCCCGCATGGTCGCCGCCGGGGCGTCAAACCGCGAGATCGCCGGCGCGCTGTTCCTGGGCGAGGGCACCGTGAAGAACCATGTCTCGGCGGCGCTCCGGAAGCTGGGCCTGCGTGACCGTACGCAGTTGGCTCTGGCGATGCGCCGCCCCTGAGAAACGAAAAGGTCGGTGCTGCGGGTGTCCCGCAGCACCGACCCCTGTCGATGAATCAGTCCTTGAGTCGGGCCTGCAGGTTGATCTCGGCCACGCCCGCGAGCGCGCGGGTCACCAGGCAGGCTGCCTTGGCATCGGCGGCGGCCTTCTGGAACTGCTCGTCGGTGAGGCCGGGGACATCACCCACGGTGGTGAGCTCGATCGCCGTGATCGTGGGCGCGCCGTCGATGAAGCGGAGCGCGGCCACAGCGTTGGTGTCCACGCTGTTCGCCGGAGTGCCGGCCTCGGCCAGCATCGCCGACAGCTGCATCGAATAGCACCCGGCGTGGGCCGCTGCGATGAGCTCTTCGGGGTTGGTGCCCTGTCCGTCCTCGAACCGGGACTTGAACGAATAGTTGCCGCTGAAAACACCGTTGCCGACGGTCACTTCTCCCGTGCCGGTCTTCAGGTCTCCGCGCCAGATTGCATTGCCATTGCGAGTTGCCATCGTCGCCTCCTTGCGAATTCGGATGTCCGTGGTTTCCACGCTAGGCCCCGGCTTGATTGAGCTGGCAGGCACCCCCGGAACCTCTCCAGGGAGTCGTTGTCCTCCGATAGTGGTGGGGGCCAGGTAATTCCGTCCTCCAGTGGGCCTCGGCCCCCCCCCACCCAGAATGCGACTGGTGGACGGAATTACTCGGGTCCGTCGAGTATCAACGCCGATTCGACCGGCAGCCCCACCGCCGCGTAGGCCCGAAATCCACCGATCAAATCGGTCGCGCGGTGAAAACCCAGTTGGCGCAGGTCGCGGGCGGCAAGCGACGAGTAGTAGCCCTCGTTGCAGACCAGCACGACCAGGTCGTCGCGGGCCG
>CAZEVN010000055.1:19372-22061 GCA_964515145.1 uncultured Enemella sp. | reverse complement strand
GCCACCGAAGGCGTACGCCCGCAGCGGCAGCTCCCGGCGCGCCAGGAGCGCGCCGACACCGACGGGACCACCCACTTTGTGGGCCGACACCGAAAGCAGGTCCAGGCCGGATTCGGCGAAATGCACCGGCACATGGCCGACCGCCTGGATCGCGTCACTGTGCACCCACGCATCCGCATTGCGGGCCAGGGCAACCACCTCGTCGATGGGCTGAAGCGTGCCGGTCTCGTTGTTGACCCACATGACCGAGGTCAGCATCGTCGGGACGGCGAGAGCGGCTTCGAGAGCCTCGAGGTCGAGCACGCACTCGCGATCGACACCGACGACGGCGACGTCGGCGCCCTCACGTTCGAGCGCCGTCATGGTCTCGGTGACGGCCGGGTGTTCGACCGCCGAACGGATCAGCCGGTCCCTGCGCCCGATCGTGCCCGCCGGACGCGCTCGCCAGGCCCCCTGGATGGCCAGGTTGTCCGCTTCCGTGCCACCGGAGGTGAACACGACCTCGGTCGGATGGGCCCCGAGGTCATCGGCCAACTGTTCCCGGGCATCCTCCAGCACCGCGCGGGCTGCGCGGCCGCTGGTGTGGAGCGACGACGCATTCCCCGCGGAACCGAGCCGGGTCGTGAACGCCTGGACCGCCTCGGGCACCATTGGCGAGGACGCGGCGTGATCCAAATAGGTACGCATTACCGATCAGGATGCCCGACGGGACGTGCAAGAGGCGACCCACACCGCGCGATCAGCACGATGGGGTCGCCGCTGCGAGTTCAGCTCCTGGCCTTGCGGACGCCCTCGGTGACAGCCGGGAGGACCGTGTGGAGGTCACCGACGATGCCGAGATCGACGAGCTCGAAGATCGGTGCCTCTTCATCCTTGTTGACGGCCACGATCGCCTTGGAGGTCTGCATGCCCGCCCGGTGCTGGATGGCCCCGGAGATGCCGTTGGCGATATAGAGCTGGGGCGAGACGACCTTGCCGGTCTGGCCGACCTGATAGCTGTGCGGATACCACCCCGCATCGACGGCCGCGCGCGAGGCGCCGACCGCGGCACCCAGCTCATCGGCCAGAGCCTCGACCGCGGAGAAGTCGCCCCCGGTGCCACGGCCGCCGGAGACCACGATGGCGGCCTCCGTCAACTCGGGGCGGCCGGACGCGCGCTTCTCGTCCGAGGCGGTGATGCGAGCACCCGAGGTCGCGGCCTCGAGGGACAGCCCGGCAGGTTCGACCGCGGCCTGGACGGGCGCAGCTTCCGGGGCACACGAGTTGGGCTTGACCGTGATGATCGGCAAGCCCTTGGTGACCTCGGCGCGCACGGTCCAGTTGCCGGCAAACACCGACTGAACCGTGCCCTCGGCCGTCACGTCGACGGCTTCGGTGATGAGACCACCGTCGAAGCGCACGGCCAGGCGACCGGCGATCTCGCGGTTGTCCATGGTGGCGCTCAACAACACCGCGGCCGGCTCCCTGGCCGTGATGATCTGGGCGAGGGCCTCGGTCTGGGGCGTGATCAGGTGTTGGCCCAGCAGCGGGTCGTCCACCTCGACGATCGTGGCGGCACCGTATTCACCGAGAACGTCGGTGAGTCCGGCGGCCGGGCCGAACACGACGGCGATCGGGTCGCCGAGACGGCGGGCCAGCGTGAGCAGCTCGAGGGTCGGCTTGGTGACGTGCCCGTTCTGGACCTCTGCAACGACAATGACATTCGACATGCGGGTGCTCCTGGGGTCTCAGAGATATTTGCCGGCGGACAGGAAGTCGACGAGCGCCGCAGCGCCCGAGCCGTTGTCGTCGACGACGATCCGGCCGGCTTCCTTGGGCGGACGGGGCGCGGTGGAGGTGACCTTCGTGTGCGCGGCATCCAGGCCGACCTCATCGGCATCGATGTCGAGATCGTCGAGATCCCACTCGTCGACCTTCTTCTTCTTGGCCGCCATGATGCCCTTCATCGAGGGATAGCGAGCCTCGCCCGACTGGTCCGTCACCGACACGATCGCGGGCAGCGTGGCCTCGATCGTCTGGGAGGCGATGTCACCGTCGCGACGGATCGACACCGTGTCACCGGAGACCTTCAGGTCGACACCCAGGGTGGCAGCCGGCCAGCCGAGTCGCTCCGACAGCATGGCCGGGACGACGCCCATCGAGCCATCGGTCGAGGCCATGCCACACACGACCAGGTCGGGGGCCAGCTTGGTGATGGCCGCGGCGAGGATCTTGCTGGTCGCCAGCGCGTCCGAGCCGTGCACATCGTCATCGTTGATGTGGACAGCGGACGAGCAGCCCATCTGGAGCGCCTTCTTGAGCGCATCGGCGGCGTCGTCGGGACCGAGGGTCAGGGCGATGATCTCGACATCGTCGGCGGTCTCGGCCACGCGGAGCGACTGCTCAACGGCATATTCGTCGAGCTCGGACAACAGTCCGTCGGCGGCCTCCCGGTCGACCGTGCCGTCGTCGGCGAAATCACGGTCGCCGGTGGCGTCCGGAACGTGTTTGACCAGGGTGACGATCTTCATTTCTCTCCGCTCTGAAAGAAGTACATGGTTCGATGCGATTTTAAGCTACTGGCGAGTAACAAGCAATGGGGGTTTTCCATTCCACAGAATAGGAAGCCCGTTCCCGTTTCCGGTGCCCGCATGCCCGAACGGAATCCCATTCATTCATATCATGATCATAGTAGTTGGTCACGGGTATC
>CAZEVN010000055.1:0-19272 GCA_964515145.1 uncultured Enemella sp. | reverse complement strand
CGGCGTCCGCCCAGCGGGCGATCACGGCGTCCGCCCAGCGGGCGATGGCCGTTGGACCGACGAGGTCGATACAATCACCCGGCTTGCCCCCAGACGACGGAGGAATGATGGCCCGGATCCTGCCCGCACCGCTCGACTCGAGCCAGCTGGGCTCCAAGTTGACCGACGATGGCTGCCATTTCTCGCTATGGGCACCCCGCGCCACCCGCGTCGAACTGGCGCTTGTCGACGAGGATCGCTCCCAGATCAACTACGACATGCATCGTCCCTATGACGATGGCGTGTGGAAGGTGTTCGTTCCCGGCGTGCAGCCCGAGCAGCGCTATGGGTTTCGGGTCCACGGCGAGTGGAGCCCCAGCGACGGCGCCCGATTCAACCCCGCCCGGCTGCTCCTGGATCCCTATGCGAGGGCCATCACGGCGGGCGTGGACTACAACGGCCCGATCCTCGACCACCCGGCCGACGACGACTACGAGCTGGATCCCACCGACTCGTCACGTGCGGCCCCCGTCGCCGTGGTCGTGCCCGACAGTGCTCCGCCCACCCCGATCGCGGAGCGCAAGCCGCTCACCGAGTCGGTGATCTATGAGGTGCACGTCAAGGGCTACACCCAGAATCATCCCGCCGTCCCGGAGCACATCCGTGGGACGTACGCGGGGATGGCGTACCCGGCCGTCATCGAGCATCTCAAGGATCTGGGCGTCACCGCCGTCGAGCTGTTGCCGTGTCACCACTTCGTCTCCGAGCCCTTCATCGTGGGCCGCGGCCTGACGAACTTCTGGGGTTACAACAGCATGGGCTTCTTCGCGCCCCATGGGGCGTACTGCTCGATCGGAACCCTCGGCCAGCAGGTCGGCGAATGGAAGCGCATGGTGTCCGCGCTGCATGAGGCCGGCATCGAGGTCATCCTCGACGTCGTCTACAACCACACCGGCGAGGGCGGTCACGAAGGCCCGACGCTGTCGTTCCGGGGCATCGATCATGGTGGCTACTACCGCCTCACCGAGGATCAGCGCAACGACTACGACGTGACGGGCTGTGGCAACTCGGTCGATACGTCGGTCAAGGGCGTGCTCGACATGATCATCGACTCGATGCGTTACTGGGTCACCGAAATGGGTGTCGACGGCTTCCGCTTCGACCTGGCCTCCGAGCTCATCCGTGACGGCGCCCACCACGTCGACCAGAATCACCCGTTCAAGCGCCGGATCGCCGAGGATCCCGTGTTCGACGGCATCAAGATGATCGCCGAGCCCTGGGATGTCGGCCCCTATGGCTATCAGGTCGGCAACTGGGGAACCGGGTGGAGCGAGTGGAACGACCGCTTCCGCGACTTCGCCCGCGACTTCTGGCGCGGCGAGGTGCCCGGCGTGCAGGAACTGGCGGCCCGACTGTCCGGCTCCGGCGACATCTTCGACACCGACGGCCGCTCGCCGGCGGCGTCGATCAACCTGATCACCGCCCACGACGGCTTCACCCTGCGCGACCTGGTGAGCTACAACCACAAGCACAACGAGGCCAACGGCGAGGACAACCGCGACGGGTCCGACGACAACCGCTCGTGGAACTGTGGTCACGAGGGCGAGACCGATGACCCGGCCATCAACGCGTTGCGGCATCGCCAGGCCAAGAACCTGATGGCGACCCTGTGCCTCGCCACCGGCGTACCCATGATCACGGCCGGCGATGAGATGGGCCGCACGCAGGGCGGCAACAACAACGCCTACTGCCAGGACTCCCCCATCTCCTGGGTCTCCTGGGACACGCGGGACGACTGGCAGGATCTCTATGGCATGGCCCGCGAGATCCTGCGCCTGCGCGCGTCGCATCCGGTGCTGCGTCCCGACCGCTTTCGCTATCACGAGGAAGTCACCGATGCCGACGGCCAGGGCCTCGGCCGGGTCGAGCTGACCTGGTTCAACGAAGTCGGCAACGAGATGGACCCGGGCAACTGGCACGACCCGGGCCGTCGCACCCTCGGCATGTATTGCTCCGACGTCGACGAGGCCTTCCTCGTCTATCTGCACGCCCAGCCGGGCGGCGTCGAGGTCACGCTCCCCGGTGGCCACTGGGCCGAGACCTATCGCGTGGTCGTCCACAGCGGTTTCGACGGCGAATTCCCCGGTGTCGAGCACGAGCTGCCCGCCGGGTCCACGCTGCATCTCCCGGGGCGCAGCGTCGCCCTGCTCCAGGCGGCCGTGCCGGGCGGAGACGGATTCGTCCGGCTGCATCCGGAACCGGAGTCCGACGAATCAGGGGATGGCGGGGACGGGGTCGAGCCCGCCGCGGAACCGGTGGCCGACCTCGACAGCGACGAGGTCGCGCCCATAGTCGGGGATGAGTCGGACCAGGTCGAGGGCTGACATCTCCGACTCGGTGTAGTCGAACGCCGCATAGACAGGCACGCGGCTGGGGATCGTGAGTCCCAGGACTCCCGCGAACGGGCCTCCGCTCCGCGAGTGATAGGACATGTTCCCCGGCTGCTGGCTGTCGGACAGGATGTAGTCCGCGATCTCGACCCGGCCGTGCGCCTGCCGCGGTGTGTCGAGGCACGGCGCGAAGAACGCAAGATTCCACGCCACGGCCACGCTCTCGCGCTCGGCGAGATCGAGCAGGGGCTTCGTGACGGGTACGCGCGGCTGGGCGACCGCGAACGGCACGCTCTCCCCGGTTTCCTCTTCCCGCACGGGTGGTCCATCCGACTCGGCGATGATCCGGAACCGGGTGACCGAGCCGTCCGGGTGCAGGCGGATGTCGGCGAAGGTCGAGGTGGCCAGGGTCTTGCGCGTCGCCGCGAGCGCCCGGGGCCTGCCGGTGTCGTATTCGACGGTGACGCGATGGGCGTCGTCGAGACCGCTCACGCCGATGACCAGCGGCCACTCCCCGCTTCGCACGTTGTCGGGCAGGGCGTACCACCCGGTTTCGAGCCGATCCGGGCCTGTCGTGGCGGCCGCCCAGGCGTGCAGCCCCGCCGGGCCGGGTGCGGTGAACGGGTCGGGGTCCGGGGAGGGGTCCGTGGTGGGCAGCACGCCGGCGACCGGGGCGGGCTCATAGTGCAGGGACCGTTCGAGGAGGCAGCCGTGGCCGCCCATGGCTGCTAGTGCTGCGGACGCCATCGTGTAGCGCTCGGGCCCCCGCACGACGGCCGCCTGGGCGAAGTTGGCATATTGCGATCCACTCAGCACGGCCAGCGCAAGGGCGTACGCCAACGCCCAGCGCACCATCGGACGCCCGGCTCGCACTCGCCGGACCAGCCACCAGCCGATGCCGATGCCCAGGAGGACCACGAACGGCCACAAAGGGATCGGCCCGACGGCGAGCGGATTCTTGTCGAGCTGCAGGCCGAGGGTCGACAGCTTCCACCACGTGTTGTTGTTGTGCATCGCGAGACCGACGACAGCGACCGAACCGCCGATCAGCAGCCCGGCCGTGGCGGGCAACGCACCGCGGGCGCGGGCCGGGCGTACGCCCAGGAGATGCGCCCCGGCCGCCATCGCCAGCGGGCCGAGCAGGAGCAGCGCGCCGAAATGGTGCGGGAGCTTGGTCGGCGCGAGGAGCATGACGAGGCCGAGGCCGAGCGCGCCGGCCACCACCTGGAATGCGACTGCACGATTCACGCCGGGGAGCGTGCGGCGACGCAGATGCCAGGCCAGGACAGCCAGGGCGACGACGCTGAGATAGACGCTCCACTGGCGGGCGGCGAACGACCACCAGAGCTTCCAATAGCGCTGGAAGTCCTCCCAGAACGGATAGATGGGGCCGAACTCGGTGCGCGCGCTGTTGGCGGAGAGGACGCTCGCCAGGGTCTGGTCGGCGAACATGAGCAGGACGATCGAGCCGAGGCCGGCGAGCCAGGTGGTCGCCACGGCCAGGCCGCGCAGCGGAGTGGGTCGCAGCCAGCGCCAGAGGCGTGGGAGGGCGACGACGAACGGGACGACCGCCAACAGGCCGACCGGACCCGCCCCCACCGTGAGACCGGCGACCGGGGCCGCCACCAGGAGCGGCAGGACCGAGCGACGGTGAAGAGCATCCAGGACGCACCACAGCACGATGCCGGAGCCGAGGGCGAAGAAGATCTCAGGACGCAGGGAGTTGCAGAACACCAGCCACAGCAACGTGAACCCGGCGGCCAGGGCGATCCGGGCCGGCCCGGTGAGTGTCCTGAGCAGCCGCGGCGCCAGCCCGTGCCGCAGGAGGATCCAGGCCAGGATGCCCAGCAGCGCCGGGAGGAGGCGGAGCCAGACCGGCTCCATCGAGACGGCACCCCAGCGCGAATAGACCTCATAGAACCAGCCGAACGGCGCCTCGGGCGTGTTGTTCCAGCGCACATAGTTGCCGATATAGCCGCTGGTCTCGCGGGTCGTGAGGATCTGGGCGATGAAGCCGTCGTCGTCGGTCGCGCCACCGGCGATCACACCGAAGGCCATCGCCGCAAGGACGACCACATGCTCGATCCATGTGCGGGAGGGGCGGCTCCGGTGTCCCCGACGGAGGGCCCGGCGGGGGCGATTCACGACGGCTGCGAGGGCGAGGGCCGCGGCCAGCAGGGCCGCGCTGACGGTGCCGAGAACAATCTTGGCGGCCGACGGTGAGCTGTCGAACTGCGTATCGGCCACGACCACGGCGCTCACGCCGGTCACTTCGAGGCCTGAGGTCAGGCTGTCGATCGCCGGCCGGTGGTCGCCGGGAATCTCGTCGGTGACCCGGCCGTCCTGGCTGACCGTCACGCTGTCGCCGCTGATGTCGATCTCGAGCGTGGTGCAGTCCCCGAGCACGATCAGCTGCTGGTGTCCGTGGAGGCTCAGGGCCAGGACGCGGTCGCGGCGGGTGATGGTCGCCGCCCCGGCGCGCATGCCCTCGTCGACTGCGCGGACCGTCGAGAGCAGGACGCCCTGGGTGCTGCACGAGGCCTTGACCGTGATCCGTTCGGGGCGATAGGGGCTCAGCGGCAGGGCGACCGGCCCGGCACCGTCCCAGCGATAGGTGGCGGTGTGCTGGGTGACGGGCATCAGTGGGTACGCCAGCATGCCGATCCCGGCCAGCAGGGCCAGAACCAGCACGACGAGCCACTCCCGCCGCGCGGGCGCATTGGGAGTCGGCTCGTCGGTCACATCGGCGATCCTAGGCCGAAACGCCTCAGAGACCGCCCTGCGGCAGGGTCGCCACGCCGAGTTCGGCATCGGTCACGAGCAGCTCGTGCTTGGGCACGACCCGCACGGTGAAGCCGATCGATCCCGTGTGCTGGAGGGCCTTGGTGAAGGAGTAGCGCCGAACTCCGTTGCCGGCGTCCGTCCAGTCCGACATCACATAGCGCCGCACATCATGGAGCTCATCATGGGCATCGACCGCCCCGGCCACGAGCTGCACCTCCACGTCCTCGGGCTGCAGCTCCCCCAGCTGGATCAGCGCGGTCGCCTCGAACGACTCCCCGAGCTGCATGACCCCGCTGGCGCTGACATCGACCTGGTCGACGTTCAGCCCTCCCCACGCGGCGCGCACCCGCTGTTTCCAACGGGCCAGCTCCGACGCGCGGTCGAGCGTCACTGCGCGGTCGGCCGCGGCCGCTGGGGCGTACAACTGGGTGACGTAGTCGCTGACCATGCGCGACGCCAGGACCTTGGGCCCCAGGCCGGAGATGGTGTCGCACATCATCCGGACCCAACGCAGCGGAACCCCGTTGGGATCGCGGTCATAGAACCGCGGCACGATCTCGTTCTCGATGATCTCGTAGAGGTAGCGCGCCTCGACCTCGTCGCGCGCGACAGGATCGGCCACGTTCTCGGCGGAGGGGATCTCCCAGCCCCACTCGGGGCTGTACCACTCGTCCCACCAGCCATCGCGGATCGAGAGATTGGCAGCACCGTTGAGGGCGGCCTTCATGCCGGACGTGCCGCACGCCTCATAGGGCCGCAGCGGATTGTTCATCCAGACATCGCAGCCCGGATAGAGGGGCCGGGCGAGCGAGATGTCGTAGTCGGGCAGGAACACGATCCGATGGCGGATGTCCTCGGCATCGGCGAACTGGACCATCTGCTGGATCAGCGACTTGCCGGTGTCGTCGGCCGGATGCGACTTGCCGGCGATGACGATCTGCAGCGGGTGCTCCGGATCGAGCAGCAGGCGACGCAGCCGTTCGGGGTCACGCAGCATCAGGGTCAGCCGCTTGTAGGACGCGCCCCGCCGGGCGAAGCCCAACGTGAGGATGTGGGGATCGAGCGCCTGGGCGACCCAGTCGGCGTTGATGCCGCGATCATGGCAGCTTGCGGTCAACCGCTGGCGCGCCATCGTGACGAGATCGCCGCGCATCTGGCGCTTGAGCGCCCAGATGGTGTGGGGGTCGACCCGGTTGATCGCCTGCCAGTCATACCCGTCGATGACGCTCTCGCTGTCGGAGACGGGGCTCTCGAGCAGTTCGAGGAGCTCGGGATGGATCCAGGTGCGGTGGTGGACACCGTTGGTGATCGACCCGATGGGCACCTCGGAGGTGTCGAAGGCCGGCCACAGGCCGTGGAACATCTCCCGGGACACCTCCCCGTGCAGCTGCGACACGCCGTTCGCCCGCTGGCCCAGGCGGAAACCCATGACGGCCATGTTGAACCGACCCGGATCGCCGCCTGCATAGTCCTCCGCGCCGAACGCGAGGATGCGCTCGAGCGGGAGGTTGTCGAAGTGGGAGAACTGGTCGACGATCAGCTCGCGCGGGAAGCGGTCGATGCCGGCGGGCACCGGGGTGTGGGTGGTGAACACGTTGCCGGCCCGGGTCTTCTCGACGGCGGAATCGAAGTCGAGACCGTCGGCCATGTATTCCCGGATGCGCTCCAGCCCGAGGAAGCCCGCGTGGCCCTCGTTGCAGTGATAGACGTCCGGGGTGGCGTGCCCGGTGATGCGGCAGAACTCCCGCACAGCGCGGATGCCGCCGATGCCGAGCAGCACTTCCTGGGCCAGGCGATGGTCGGTGCCGCCGCCATAGAGCCGGTCGGTGATCATGTGCATGTCGTCGTTGCCCTCGACATCGGCATCGAGCAGCAGCAGCGGCACCCGGCCCACCTCGGCGATCCACACGGCGGCCTTGAGCGGACGCCCCCGCAGCTCGACCTCGATGACGACCTGGTCCTCCCCCTCGAGCAACGGGCGGATCGGCAATGAACTGGTGTCGAGATTCGGATACCACTCCTGCTGCCAGCCGTCCGCGTTCAGGGACTGGCGGAAATAGCCGTGGCGATAGAGCAGGCCGACCCCGATGATGGGGACGCCCAGGTCGGAGGCCGACTTCAGGTGGTCCCCGGCCAGGATGCCGAGCCCGCCCGAATAGATCGGCAGCACCTCGGAGATGCCGAACTCCGCGGAGAAGTAGGCGATCGACGTGGGTGCCTCGTGCTCTGCGGCGTACGCCTGGAACCAGAGGTCACCACTCAGATATTCGTGCAGGTCCGCCTGCGCGCGCTGCAGATTGCGCACGAACCGGTTGTCGGCTGCGAGCAGCTCGAGGCGGGCCGGGTCGACCTGCGACAACAACTGGATCGGATCGGCCCGGGTGCTCTCCCAGAGGGCCGGGTCGATGGCGCGAAAGAGTTCCTTGGTCTCCTGATGCCAGGCCCAGCGAAGATTCCTGGACAGTTCGTCAAGAGGGCGGAGGGGTTCCGGAAGAACAGGCTGAACGATGAAACGACGGATAGCTCGCACGCAGGAAACGCTACCTCTTCGAGCGCCGTCGTTCGGCCGGTTCGGCACCCCCCAATCTGCGGGGTCCGTGCTCAGTCCCATCCGCCACCGATAGTTTGGTGATCGTGACTGCCACGACGTCCGGAAACCCCGTCCCTTCGGCCCAGTCCCTGCCCACCACCCTGCAGAGTGAGCTCGGTCAGGTCATCGGCCGCATCCCTGTGACCAAGGTGTCCCCCGTCCTGGAGGGCGGGGCGTACGCCGCGAAGGCCACGGAAGGTGAACTCCTGCCCATCCGCGCGACGGTGTTCCGGGAGGGACACGATGCCGTCGCCGCGACGGTGGTGCTCACCGACCCTGCCGGCCGCGAGACCCACGTGCGCATGCAGCCCTGCGAGCCGAAGGGCTTCGATCGCTGGGAGGCACTCGTGCGCCCCGACACCGCCGGGGCCTGGACCTTCCGGGTCGAGGGCTGGGACGACCCCTGGGCTACTTGGGTGCACCACGCCGAGATCAAGATTCCGGCCGGGATCGATCTCGAGCTCGTCTGCGCCGAGGGCCGCGCGCTCTTCACCGAGGCCGCCGAGGCTGCCTATGAGGGGGCATCGCCGGGGGCGGCTCGCCGGCTCGAGCGCCTGGCCGAGGCCTGCATTCCCGGGACGGTGGGGGACGCCCTCCTCGCCGAGGTGCTGGGCGAGGACGCCCAGGAGTTGATGGCGGCGTACGCGCCGCGGCGACTCGTCACCCCGACACCCGACTATCCGTTGTATGTCGATCGGCACCGGGCTCTCTTCAGCGCCTGGTATGAGTTTTTCCCCCGCTCCCAGGGCGCCACCCAGGACCCCGACACGGGGGCCTGGACGTCGGGCACGTTCGATTCGTCCCACGAGCGCCTCGAGGCCGCCGCCGCGATGGGCTTCGACGTCGTCTATCTGCCGCCGATCCACCCGATCGGCACCCAGTTCCGCAAGGGGCCCAACAACACGCTGACGCCGGCCGAGGGCGACCCGGGTTCGCCGTGGGCCATCGGCAATACCGAGGGCGGCCACGACGCGATTCACCCCGACCTGGGAGACTTCGACGCCTTCGACCGCTTCGTCGCCAAGGCCAACTCGCTGGGCCTGGAGGTCGCCCTCGACTTCGCCCTGCAGGCCTCCCCCGACCATCCCTGGGTCACCGAACACCCCGAGTGGTTCACGGAGCGCCTCGACGGCACGATCGCGTACGCCGAGAATCCGCCGAAGAAATATCAGGACATCTATCCGATCAACTTCGACCGGGACCGCGAGGGCATCTATGCCGAATGCCTGCGGGTCATCAAGCTCTGGATCTCCCACGGCGTGAAGATCTTCCGCGTCGACAACCCCCACACCAAGCCGGTCGAGTTCTGGGCCTGGCTGCTGGCCGAAGTGCGTCGGACGGATCCCGATGTCCTGTTCCTCGCCGAGGCCTTCACCCGCCCCGAGATGATGGGCATGCTCGGCAAGGTGGGTTATCATCTCTCCTACACCTATTTCACCTGGCGCAACGAGAAGTGGGAGCTGGAGGAATACGTCACCGAACTCAGCACCGAGATGGACACGTTCTATCGGCCGAGTTTCTGGGTGAACACTCCGGATATCAATCCGAAGTTCCTGCAGACCTCCGGGCCCGCCGGCTTCACGATCCGCGCTGTCCTGGCAGCCACGCTCTCCCCCAGCTGGGGCATGTATTCGGGTTATGAGTTGTTCGAGCACGAACCCCTGAAAGTCGGCGGCGAGGAATATCTTGATTCCGAGAAGTACGCCTTCCGGCCCCGCGACTGGTCCGGCGGCGAACAGGGCAATCTCAACACCCTGATCACGATGCTCAACACGGTCCGCCGCGAGCAGCCGGCGCTGCAGCAGCTGCGCAACGTGCATTTCCACCACGCCCCCAACGCACAGGTGATGGTCTATTCGAAGCGCGACGGGGATTCACGCGTCATCGTGGTCTGTTCGCTCGATCCCCGAGGGGTGCAGGAGTCGGAGGTCTTCCTCGATCTCGATGAGCTGGGACTCGACGCCGACGCCCTGTTCCTCGTCCGTGATGCGCTGACCGCCCAGACTCACATGTGGGGTGCCCGGAACTTCGTCCGGCTCACGCCGGCCGAACCCGCCCATATCTTCGTCGTCACCCCCGTCTGACGAGTCCGAGCCTGCCCGAAACCGTGACACCGGAGGGATTCGATCCCTTCGGTGAGTGAACGAGGACATGTGACCGACCAGCGAACCGAAACCCCCGCCGAGCCCATCTTCGATGCCACCGCCGGCATGGACCCCGACGACCACGAGTGGTTCAAGAAGGCCGTGTTCTATGAGGTGATGGTGCGAAGTTTCTGCGACTCCGATGCCGACGGCATCGGTGACTTCGCCGGACTGGCCAGCAAATTGGATTATCTGCAGTGGCTCGGCGTCGACTGCCTGTGGCTCCCGCCGTTCTTTCCCTCCCCTCTGGCCGACGGCGGCTACGACGTCTCGGACTACACCGATGTGCACCCGGCGCTCGGCACAGTCGAGGAGTTCCGGGCCTTCGTGGAGGGCGCCCACGAACGCGGCATCCGGATCATCACCGACTTCGTGATGAACCACACGTCCGATCAACACCCCTGGTTCCAGAGTTCCCGGACTGATCCGGACGGTCCCCACGGAGATTTCTATGTGTGGGCTGATGGCGTACCGGAGGATGATCTCCCCGCCACGGCGACGCAGCCGAAGGTGGCCGGCGACCCGCCGGCGTACGCGGATGCGCGCATCATCTTTCTCGACACCGAGAAGTCCAACTGGACGTGGGACCCGGTCCGGAAGCAGTATTACTGGCATCGCTTCTTCGACCACCAGCCCGACCTGAATTTCGAGAATCCGGCCGTGCTGGCCGAGATCATGGATGCCATCCGGTTCTGGCTCGACCTGGGCATCGACGGGTTCCGCCTGGATGCCGTGCCCTATCTGATCGAGGCCGACGGCACCAATTGTGAAAACCTGCCCGGCACCCACGACATCCTGAAGGCTGTGCGGGCCATGGTCGACGAAGAATTCCCCGGTCGCGTGCTGCTCTGCGAGGCCAATCAGTGGCCGCAGGATGTCGTCGAATATTTCGGCGACGACGACGAATGCCATATGGCATTCCACTTCCCGGTCATGCCCCGGCTCTATATGGGCCTGCGCCGCGAATCCCGCGAATCCATCTCGGCGATCCTGGCCGAAACACCCGAAATCCCACCCGGCTGCCAATGGGGCACCTTCCTGCGCAATCACGACGAGCTGACCCTCGAAATGGTCACGGAAGAGGACCGCAACTACATGTGGTCCGAGTACGCCCCCGATCCCCGGATGGTGAGCAACCTGGGCATTCGTCGGCGGTTGGCTCCCCTCGTGGACGGTGACCTGCGGCGCATCCACCTGTTGCACGCCCTTCTGCTCGCTCTCCCCGGCTCACCGATTCTCTATTACGGCGACGAGATCGGCATGGGCGACAACATCTGGCTGCATGACCGCGACGGCGTGCGGACGCCCATGCAGTGGCACGACGGTCCCGGGGCCGGTTTCTCGGATGCCGACGAGGCCGACTTTTTCCTGCCGCTGGTGCAGGACCCCCGCTATGCGCCGGCCGGTGTCAATGTCGAGCAACAGATGCTCGACCCGGGCTCGCTGCTCGTCTGGCTGCGCGCGTTGCTCGTCATCCGGCGCAACCATCCCGTCTTCGGTCTCGGCACGTTCACCGACCTGGGTGGCGACAACGACAAGGTCTTCTCGTTCCTGCGCAGTCACACCGATGACGAGGGCCGCACCGTGTCGATCCTGTGCATCAACAATCTGTCGGCCGAGCCCCAGACGACCCGGCTCAACCTGGCCAGGTTCGCCGGGATGGTCCCCTATGACCTGCTCCGTGACGATGACCACGCCCCGATCGAGACCGACGAACTCGAGGTCGAGGTGGCAGGTCACGGCTTCTGGTGGCTCCGCATCATGGCCGACGACCCGGACCTGCCGGACACTGCGCCGGCACCCGAGCCCGAAGCCGACCACACCCCTTCCCCCGCGAACTGACGGAGAAACCATGCCGAACCATCAGTCCCGCCTGTCCGGGGTCACCGAACTCATCGGAGCCAAGCTGCCTGCCGCACGCTGGTTCGCCGGGCGCAATCGCGAGGCGACCGTGACCGGCCTCACCGCGCTCCCGGCACTGACCCCGGATCTTCCGGTGGTCTCGCTCGAGATCGCCGAGGTGCGCTATGCGGATGACCCCGACGCGATGGACCACTATCTGGTCCCCCTGTGTTATCGCGCCCCCGCCGATCCCGCCGGGCCGGGTCTCGGCATTGCCGAGCACCCACGACTCGGGCCCGTCGGTGTGCACGACGCCACCGCCGACCCCTATGCCGCCGATGTCCTGCTCGACCTGGTGGCCTCCGATCGCGAACTGGTCAGCCACGGTGCCAGCCTCCGAAGCCACCTGGTCGACGGCGGCGCCCTGCGCCCCGGCCTGCCCGGTCGCCGATTCGGTGGTGAACAGAGCAACACCTCGCTGATGTTCGGCGACGTCGCCATGCTCAAGTTCTTCCGGCGACTCGAGGCCGGCGACAATCTCGACATCGAGGTCCATCGCGCCCTCGGCGGTGGGCCGGCGGCCGGTCGTATCGCCACGCTGTTCGGCTGGCTCGATGCCTCGTGGATCGATCGCGACGGGACGATCCACGAAGCCGACCTGGCCATGTTCGTCGAACAACTCCCCCACGCTGTCGACGGCTGGGATTTCGCACTCGACTGCCTGCGCCGGGGGGAGGACTTCTCGGCGTACGCCGGCTCTCTGGGCCGGGCTCTCCGGGAAGTCCACGACGGGCTGTTGGGTATGGGCGGGGCCTCGGTCCGCGACGGTGTCGAGGAGGCCGCTGCCATGCGGACCAGACTCGGCACCGCGGTCGCCGAAGTCGATCAGCTCTCTGCCCTGCACGGCGCCCTCGACAGCCGGCTCTCGGTCCTCGAACCGCTCGACTATCCCGCGCAGCGCGTGCACGGCGACTTCCACCTCGGCCAGGTGCTGATGGTGGGACGCGATGCCGCCACGCGGAGCTGGCGCATCATCGACTTCGAGGGGGAACCCCTCAAGAGCTTCGCCGAACGGCGTACGCCCGACACGGTCTGGCGCGACGTGGCGGGCATGCTGCGGTCGCTCGACTACGCGGGGGCGTACGCGATCCGGCACGAGCAGACCGACTCCGCGTTCGCCCAGGAGTGGGTGAGCAGGGCCCGCGAGGCCTTCGTCGCGGCATACTCTGAGGACGGGCTCGACTCCGATCAGCAGCGGATCCTGCGCGCCTATCTCATCGACAAGGCGGTCTATGAATGCCGCTATGAGGCCCGCCACCGCCCCGAGTGGCTGCCCATCCCCCTTGCTGCTCTGGCCGCCCTGGCCGGAACTGACGACACCTTCGACGGAGGCAGGAAATGACTGGCGGACTGCACGGCTGGGACTTCGACGGATTCCACAGCGGTGGCGACACGGAGTTGTGGAAGCGACTCGGGTCCCATGTGCTGACCCTGGACGATGCCGACGGCCGCAGCGTCACCGGCACCCGATTCGCGGTCTGGGCGCCCAATGCCCGGGAAGTGCGCGTCTATGGTGACTTCAACGGCTGGAACGGCGAATCCCACCCCCTGGAGCTGATTCCCGGGTCGGGTGTGTGGGGCATCTTCGTCCCCGACGTCGGCGCGGGAGCCGTTTACAAATACAAGATCCACGGGGCCGACGGACGCTGGGTCGACAAGGCCGATCCGATGGCCCGGTTCGCGCAGGGCGCACCGGATACGGCCTCCATCGTCTGGGAAAGCAACTATGCCTGGAACGACGACGACTGGATCGCCCGCCGCGCGGCGTCGCAGCCGCACGCCGAACCGATGTCGATCTATGAGGTCCACCTCGGCGGCTGGCGCCCCGGAAAGACCTATCTCGAACTGGCCGATGAGCTGGTCGAATATGCGAGTTGGCAGGGCTACACCCACGTCGAATTCCTGCCGCTGGCCCAGCATCCGTTCCTCGGGTCGTGGGGCTATCAGGTCACCGGCTATTTCGCGCCCATGAGCAATTACGGAACCCCGGACGAGTTCCGCTATCTCGTCGACCGTCTCCATCAGGCCGGCATCGGCGTGATCATGGACTGGGTCCCGGGGCATTTCCCCAAGGACGACTGGGCACTGGGTCGATTCGACGGCACCGCCCTCTATGAGCACGCCGACCCCCGTCAGGGCGAGCAGCCCGACTGGGGCACTTTCGTGTTCAACTTCGGCCGCAACGAGGTGAAGTCGTTCCTCGTGTCGAATGCGCTCTATTGGATCCACGAATTTCACATCGATGGCCTGCGCGTCGACGCGGTCGCCTCCATGCTCTATCTGGACTATTCGCGCGGGGACGATTGGGTGCCGAACGCCTATGGCGGGCGCGAGAATCTCGAGGCCGTCGACTTCCTGCGGTATGTCAACAAGCACCTCTATGAGCGCGAACCCGGCATCGTCACGATCGCCGAGGAATCGACCTCGTGGCCCGGTGTCAGCAAGCCCGTGCACGAGGGCGGTCTTGGCTTCGGGTTCAAGTGGAACATGGGCTGGATGAACGACAGCCTGACCTATCTGGCCCACGAACCGATCCACCGGCAATATCACCACAACCAGATGACCTTCGCGCTGATGTATGCCTTCTCGGAGAACTTCGTGCTGCCCATCAGCCACGACGAGGTCGTGCATGGCAAGGGCTCGATGATCAACAAGGCTCCCGGCGACGACTGGCAGAAGTTCGCCAACCTGCGCGCCTACTACGCCTTCATGTGGGCCCACCCCGGCAAGCAGCTCATCTTCATGGGCAACGAATTCGGTCAGCGACGTGAGTTCGACGAGATCCGTGGTCTCGAATGGTGGGTCAGTGACCTCTGGGGACACCGGGGCCTGCAGTTGCTTTTCCGACGCCTCAACGCGCTCTATCGCGAGAACTCCCCGCTGTGGCAGCTCGACTCGGATCCCCGCGGCTTCCGCTGGATCAATGCCGACGATGCCGGCAACAACGTGTTCACCTTCGTGCGCTTCGACTCCGAGGGGCGCGCGCTCGCCTGCGCGGTCAACTTCGCGCCCGTGCCACGCCCCGACTATCTGGTCGGCCTGCCCCACTCGGGCCGTTGGGTCGAGGTGCTCAACACGGACGCCGCAGAGTTCGACGGCTCCGGCGAGTGGGGCAACCAGGGTGAGGTGCAGGCCCACGAGATTCCTGCGAACGGTTTCGACCACAGCGCCGAGATCACCATTCCGCCGCTCGCAGCAGTGTGGTTCACGTTCGATCCGACGGGTCAGCCGGATGGCGACGCAGGGATGCAATGACCCCCTAGGGTGTTGTCAACGCTTGAAGGGAGCCCCCGACTGTGACCGAATCTGATGTTATCCAGCCGCGCACTTCCCACCCGATCGGCAACGGCGAGACGCCCACCACCGACCCGACCCTCCTCGGCACTCGGTCGACACCGACCCATGCCCTGGCAGCCGTGCCCGTCGAGGGCCCGCCGCTGACCGTCGACGGTTTCGTCGAGGCGTTCCTCCAGGAACTGCACTTCGGACAAGGTGTCCAGCTCGACCGCGCCACGGTCAATGATCAATATCTCGCGCTCGCTCGGACGGTTATGCACTACATGATGGCCGAGTGGCTCGAGACCGGCCGTCGCCGGCGAGCCGAGCCGACCAAGATGATCGGCTATCTGTCCGCCGAATATCTGTTGGGCCGCCAGCTCGGCAACGCCCTGCTCGCGACCGAACTCACCGAGGTCGCCGAGGAGGGGCTCGCCACGCTCGGCATCGACCTGGCGACCCTCCGCTCCCAGGAGATCGAGCCGGGCCTCGGCAACGGTGGTCTCGGCCGTCTCGCCGCCTGCTTCATCGACTCCCTGGCGGTCATGGATGTCCCCTGCATCGCCTACGGCATCCGCTACGAATACGGCATCTTCCGGCAGACCTTCTTCAACAATCGCCAGGTGGAGGTGCCCGACAACTGGCTGCGACTGGGCAGTCCCTGGGAGTTCCCGCACCCCGAGCGCGCCGTCCAGGTCGATTTCGGTGGGCACACCGAGCGGACGAGCGACGAGAACGGTCGGGAGCACGTGCAGTGGGTGCCGAGCTGGAACGTGCAGGGCATCCCCTACCACTACATGGTCCCCGGCTATGACAACAAGGCGGTGAACACCCTGCGGCTGTGGAGCGCGCAGGCCACGGACGCCTTCAACCTGCAGATCTTCAACTCCGGCGACCACGCGGAGGCGGTGCGCTCGCAGACCTTCGCGGAGAACATCTCCAAGGTGCTCTATCCGGAGGATTCGACCCCGCAGGGCCGCGAGCTGCGGCTGCAGCAGCAATACTTCTTCGTCGCCTGCTCCCTGCATGACTACATCGAGCACACGCTGCCGGCCGACTTCGACCTGCGGAAACTGCCCGACCAGATCATCTGGCAGCTCAACGACACCCATCCCGTCATTGCGATTCCGGAGCTCATGCGGATCCTGGTCGATGTCAAGGGCTTCGAGTGGGCCGAGGCGTGGGACATCACCAAGCGGTGCTTCGCATACACCTGCCACACGTTGTTGCCCGAGGCGCTCGAGGTCTGGCCGGTCGACGTGATCGGCCGTCTGTTGCCCCGTCACCTCGAGATCATCTTCCGCATCAACGAGGATTTCCTGATCGAGGTGCGCGAGCGGTTCCCCGGCGACGAGCTGCGCGTACGCCGGATGTCCATCATCGCCGAACACCCCGAGCGCGCGGTCCGCATGGCCTATCTGGCGTCCGTCGCTGCGACGAAGATCAACGGGGTTGCCGCGCTGCACTCCGAACTCCTGCGCGACAAGGTGTTGCCCGACTTCTCGGAAATGTGGCCCGACAAGTTCACCAACGTCACCAACGGCGTCACGCCGCGACGCTTCCTCCGTCTCGCCAATCCCAAACTGTCGGAGCTCATCACCGAAGTGCTCGGGGACGAGCGCTGGGTCACCGACCTGGATCGGCTCTCCGGCCTGGAGGCGTACGCCGACGACGCGTCCTTCCGCGAGAAGTTCCGCCAGGTCAAGGCAGCCAACAAGACCCGGCTCTTCGAGTTGCTGAAGCGCCGGGACGGCATCGATGTCGCCCCGGACAACATGCTGGATGTCATGGTGAAGCGACTGCACGAATACAAGCGTCAGTCACTGAAGCTGCTCCACATCGTGCATCTCTATGAGTCGGTCGTGTCCGGGCGGCGCGATATCAGCGACATCGTGCCCCGCACGTTCGTCTTCGGCGCCAAGGCTGCCCCGGGCTATCACATGGCCAAGGAGACGATCTTCCTGATCAACTCGGTGGCCGAGAAGATCAACTCCGATTCCCGGATGCAGGGCCGGCTCGCGGTGGTCTTCCCCGCCAACTACAACGTCACGCTGGCCGAGCGACTCATCCCCGCCGCCGATCTCTCCGAGCAGATCTCGCTCGCGGGCAAGGAGGCCTCCGGCACCGGCAACATGAAGTTCGCCCTCAACGGTGCGCTCACCATCGGCACCGACGACGGCGCCAACGTCGAGATCCGCAAGCTCGTCGGCGACGACCACTTCTTCCTGTTCGGCATGTCCGAACCCGAAGTGGCCGAGCTGGGAGCCCGCGGCTATGTGCCGTCCTCGTTCTATGAACAGAACGAGGATCTGCGCCGGGCCGTCGACCTGTTGGGCAGCGGCGAGTTCACCGGCAGCAATCGTGATGCCGCCAGCACCGTTGTGAACGACCTGCTCTGGAACGACCGGTTCATGGCCCTGGCCGACTTCCAGTCCTACGTCGAGGCCCAGGCCCGGGTCGACGCAGCGTACGCCGACACCGAGGCCTGGACCAGGTCCGCCATCCTCAATGTCGCCCGGACCGGCTTCTTCTCCTCCGACCGCTCCATGCGCGACTATCTCGATCGCATTTGGTTGAGGTGACGTGCCCACGCACCTGAGGGGCAGCCTCCAATTGCGGAGGCGGCCCCGGGCGGGTGCGATACAGGAGCCGAACGAAACGGCGGCCGGTCCGCGACCCGCAAGGGATCAACAGACCAGCCGCCGTTGAGGGCTGCGACGAAGAGCACCCGTCTCCGACGGGGCCGCCGCAGCGTTCGCGCGGCGGAGCCGCGCAATCAGAAGAGTGCTGATGCCAGACGGCGACGGAACTTGAGCACTGCGGGATCGGTATTGCCGAGGGTCTCGAAGAGTTCGAGCAGGCGTACGCGAACGCGCTCGCGGTCGTCGTCCTTGGTGGTGCGGATGACCTCGACCAGACGGCCGAAGGCGGCGTCGGGGTCGCCCTGGACGAGTTCGAAGTCGGCGGCGGCGAGCTGGGCGTCGATGTTGTCCGACTCGGCGGCAGCACGGGTGAGCTCGGACCCGTCGAGCTGCGCGCTGCGGGCCAACAGGCCGGCCTGCGCGCGCCCGGTCTGGGCCTCGGCGTCGTTGGGGGTCTGCATCAGGATCTTGTCGAACTCGGCGCGGGCGGTCTCGAAGTCACCGGACTCCATAGCGGCATAGGCCGGGTCGAAGCGCGGGTCGGAGGGCCGGGCCGCCCCCTCGGCGCCCTCGGCCGGTGCGCCGGTGCTCACCGGTTCGGCCTTGCCCACGACACCGTTGGCGACAGCCGCCTGCATGATCTGGTCGAGGACGGCCTCGAGGTTGGCGCGGGGCTGAATGCCCTGGAACAGTGGGGCCGCCTGCCCACCGAGCAGGGCTATCACGGTCGGCACGCCCTGGATCTGCAGGGCCTGGGCAATCTCGGGATGAGTGTCTACATCGACCCGGCCGAGCGACACCCGGCCGGCCATCGAGTTGACGAGCTCGGCGAGATCGTTGCTGAGAGTCTGGGCGCCCTGCGCCCGCGCCGAGGTGAACTCGACAATCACCGGATGGGTCATCGACTGGCGGATCGCCGTCTCAAACTCGGGAATCGACGTGAGCTGAGTCACATAGTTGGGCCCGGCCTGGCCTGTCGAAGCACCGGAACCGCCGCCGGCGGGTGCCTGCTGCTTGAGTCCGGACAGGTCGATCGCCCCGGGGCGGCTGAAGCTCGCTGAAGTCATGGGCACATTCTTACAGGTGGCCTGAACCCGCTGCCCCCACCCGATTACGATGCGGCTATGGCTCATGAGCGTGCGGGCACGGTGGCCCTTCCCGAAGACCTGATCGATGTCGATGCCGTCCTGGCGGCCTACTACGACCTGACTCCCGACCCCGACAACCCCGATCAGCAGGTGGCGTTCGGCACGTCCGGCCATCGCGGTTCGAGCCTCGACACCAAATTCAATGAACTGCACATCGCCGCCACGACCCAGGCGATCGTCGAATATCGCGCCGGCCAGGGCATCACCGGGCCACTGTTCGTCGGCAAGGACACCCACGCCCTCTCCCTGCCCGCCTGGAAAACTGCGCTCGAGGTGCTGGTCGCCAACAACGTGGCTGTGCGTGCCGAACGCGAATCGGACTACACGCCCACGCCCGCCGTCTCGCGGGCCATCATCGTCCACAACGCCGCGGGCCCGGGTGCCCGGGCCGACGGCATCGTCGTCACGCCCTCCCAC
>CAZEVN010000054.1:0-22212 GCA_964515145.1 uncultured Enemella sp. | reverse complement strand
CTAGTCGCCGGCCAGCGGTGGGCGGCCGCCGCCTGAAATCCGGGAGCGGTCCGAAGGTGACCCGACTCCTCGGCTGCGGGATAGGGTGGATCGCATGGCCGATGCTCAACGCTCCCTGCGGGACCTGGACGATCCGATCGCCATCCTGGCTTTCAGCGGCTGGAATGACGCGGGTTCGGCGGCGACTGATGCCGTCGGGCATCTCATCGAGAGCAGTGGCGCGGAGATCGTGTTCAGCCTGGATTCGGACGAATATTACGATTTCCAGGTGAGTCGGCCGATGGTACGCCGACCGCGCCGGGGCTACCGGCGCATCGAATGGCCGGCGACCGACATCTGGGCCGGTCAACTGGATGGACAGGATCTTGTCCTGGTCACCGGCCCCGAGCCGAACCTCCGTTGGAAGTCCTATTCCGCCGCCATCGTGTCCGCACTCCGCTCAGCCGATCCGAAGCTGGTCCTGTGCATCGGGGCGCTGCTCGCCGACAATCCGCACACGCGCCCGGTGCCCGTCACCCGGACCACCGCCGATCTGGAGTTGGCCGAACAGTTGGGAATCGAAGAACCCTCCTATGAGGGGCCGACCGGCATGACCGGAGTCATGGCCGACAGCTGCTCCGAAGCCGGCTTCGACACCGTCAGCCTCTGGGCCGCGGTGCCGCACTATGTCGCGCAGCCGCCGCATCCCCGGGCCGTTCACGCGCTCCTGACCCGGATCGAGGATCTCCTCGGGGTCACCGTCGACATGGGCGACCTGCCCGAGATGGTGAAAGCCTGGGATCGGGGCGTGGCAGAACTCGTGGCCGACGATCCCGAACTGGCCGGCTATGTGGCCTCCCTCGAAGCTGACCAGGACGAGGCCGACCTGCCTGAGGCCTCAGGGGACGCCATTGCGGCGGAGTTCCAGCGCTACCTCCGTCGCCGCGAGAACTGAGCCCCGGTGAGTCTGAGCCCTGTCACGTTGGTCGGTTTCGGCATGCTGGTCATCGGCCTGCTGACCGGCATCGCCGGCATCCTCACGGTCACCGGGTCCGCTCCCCACAGCACGCGTCGCCGCCGGGGCATCATCATCGGCATCGTCGGGCTGGTCATCGTCTGGATCGGTGGATTTGTGGGAGCGTTCAGCTCCCTCTGAATCGCGACGTGACGGCCGCTCTGCGCTCTTCCCGCGGCATGGCATCATGTCCTTGTGGATTTATCGACATTCCTGGAAGGGGTCGGCGCCAGGGACCTCGAGCAGGGCTCCGAGGCCGAGATCGTCGATGTGATTGCGGAAATGGTGGCCCACCCGGAATACCCGTGCCTCGGGGCGCGCTCGGTGTTCCGGAGGGATTCGGCGACCGTCGAGGTTTTCGAATCGATGGACAGCCCGCGTACCCTCACCGAACTCGCCGGCCACCTCGTGACCTTTGCCGAGGCGCAGGCCGACAATCCGGACTTCGGGTCCTTCGTGGCCGTCTTCCGGGGTCCCCGCATCGAGGATGAGCGTGACTTCGAAGGACTCCTCTGGGGCGTACTCCAGCAGCTGCACGACGGCGACACCCAGCCCTGGGCCGACGGCGTGTCCCCCGACCCGTCCGCGGCCCACTTCAGCTTCAGCCACCGTCAAGGAGACCGATGACTGATCCGCGCCGACCCCGGACGCCGCGTCCGCAGACAGAATTCCGTGAGTACGCCGGGTCGTGCGAGTCTCCGGCGCCCGGTTGGCTGCGGCTGGCATCCCAGACGGGGGCACTCGTTCGGCTCGACCGTGGTCAAGTCCTCGAAATCGTCGATCCGTGCGGGGAGCAGGTGAGTGATCTGTATGCGGTCATGGCCGCCGACCTCGAGGAGTGCTTCTCGGCCGGCCGCACCGTGGACTACAACAACACGCTCTATCCGTCGACCGGCGACAACCTGTGGAGCAACCGCAGCACGGTGATGGCCACCATCGTCGAGGACTCCGTCGGCATCCACGACGTGACGCTGACGCCATGCAGTCAGGCGACGTTCGACATCCTCTATCCCGAGTTGGCCGGCGCCCCGCATCCGAGCTGCTTCGCCAACCTGTGCGCAGCGCTGGAACCCGTCGGGGTCTCCCCCGATCGGATCGGGACGACGCTCAACATCTTCATGGACGTCTGGACCGACCCCGAGGGCGAACTCCACATCGATCCCCCGCCGACCCGGCCCGGCGATCTGTTCGCGATTCGCGCCGAGGCCGATCTGTTGGTGGGCATCACGGCCTGTTCCGCCGAGAAGTCCAACAATGGGCATTGCACGCCGATCGACTATCGAGTGCTCGCCTAGCCGGTCAGTGGCAGTGCTGGCCGAGGTTCTCGGCGCGCTCGCGCAGCGTACGGATTATGCCGTCCGGATCGTCCGCACTGAACACGGCCGAACCGGCCACGAAGGTGTCCGCACCCGCCTCGATGCACTGGTCGATGGTCGACTCGGCCACTCCGCCGTCGACCTGGATCCAGATGTCGAGGCCGGACTTCTTGACGAGTTCCCGCGTCCGCCGGACCTTCGGCAGCATGATGTCGAGGAACTTCTGCCCGCCGAAGCCGGGCTCCACGGTCATGATCAGGATCATGTCGAGCTCGGGCAGGATGTCCTCGAAGGGCGCGATGTCGGTCTGGGGCTTCAGGCCCATCGACGCCCGCGCGCCCAGTTTGCGCAGTTCCCGTGCCAACCGCACCGGCGCCTTGCACGCCTCGACGTGGAACGTCACCGACTCGCAGCCGGCCTCCGCGTACGCCGGTGCCCACCGGTCCGGGTCATCGATCATGAGGTGCATATCGATGTGGTGGTCGGTGACCTTGCGGATCGCCTCCACGACAGGCAGGCCGAAGGTCAGGTTCGGCACGAAGTGATAGTCCATCACGTCCAGGTGCAGCCCGTCGGCCGACGGGATGCTCTCGATATCGCGTTGAAAGTTCGCGAAATCGGCGGACAGGAGACTCGGATGGATGCGCATTCCCACGCGGGCAGGCTACTGCACCCCCGGCGTACCCTGAGGAACATGAACAAAGCCACCATGACCGAGTGGGGGCACGCCCTGCTCGACGCGCCGACCTATGCCGTCCTGACCACTCTCAACGCGGACGGGTCGCCTCAGATGAGCACGATGTGGGTCACCCGCGACGGCAACGACGTGTTGTTCTCGACCGTCGACGGCCGCCAGAAGCCCCGGAACCTGAGGCGCGATCCGCGGGCCGCGGTGCTGCTGGTCAACCCGGACAACCCGTTCGAATATCTCGAGATCCGGGGCACTGTGTCGCTCACCGAGGACCCGGGCCGCCTCATCGACGAGCTGTCGCAGAAATATCTCGGGCAGGACTATCCGGCCGAGTCCCCTGAGACGGTCCGACTCGTCGTGCGTCTGACCCCGACCAAGGTGCTCGAACGGCGCTGATCCGCCAGACCACTCACCGCCGGCGCAGCAGCGCCTGGAACATCGCGTCAGCGCCGTCGCGATGGGGCCACAGCTGGGTGTCCGGGGCGATGCGTTCCACATCTGAGCGACCGGCCAGCACGGCGTCGACAATCTCGGCGGTCTCGCGCCGGTGGGGTGAGCAGGTCACATAGGCCACCACCCCGCCCGGCATGGCCGAGTCGATCGCAGTGGTGAGCAGTCGCCGCTGCAGGTCGACGAGCGTGTCGAGGTCGGCTTCGTTCCGCCGCCAGCGCGCCTCCGGTCGACGACGCAGCGCCCCCAGGCCCGTGCACGGCACGTCGGCCATCACCCGGGCGAACTGGTTCGGCTGCCACGCGGGCCGGGTGCCGTCAGCTGCCAGAGTGACCGGAGCGTGCGGGCCGGAGTACGCACGGAGCGCCTGGGCCACGAGCAGTGCTCGATGGGGCTGGAGCTCTGCGGCGTACAACCGCTGCCCCTGCTCGATCGCCAGTCCCGCCAGGAGGGCGGCCTTGCCACCGGGTCCGGCGCAGAGGTCCAGCCAGGGCCCCTCCGGGGCCTCGACCTCGGCCAGCCGCAGGGCGACGCGCTGGGAGCCCGGGTCCTGGACGCCCGCACGCCCCTCCCGAACCGCAGCCAGCCGCCCCGGAGAGCCGGTGATCGTGGCGGCGGTGGGCAGATCGGGATGGGGGCTGGCGCCGTCGGCGACCAGATCCGCGACGGAGGTGAGGCCGGGGCGGACGGCCAGGGTGGTGATCGGGGGTTCGTTGTTGGCCTGCAGCGCCGCCTCGACCTCATCCGCCGGCAGGACCTCGGCATAGGCCTCGACGATCCAGCGGGGATGATGGGTACGCAGCGCGAGCGCGTCGGTGGCGTCCAGCCCCTCGCTCAGCTTCGCGACCCAACCGGCGAGGTCGTGGGCATCGATCCGACGCGTGATGGCGTTGACGAGGCCGGTCGCGTGCTCCCCCACCGCGGCCCCGGCGAGGTCGACAGAGGCCGCCACGGCGGCGTGACTCGGCACCCGCATCGACAGGAGCTGGTGGGCACCGAGGCGAAGAATGTCGATGATCGCGGCCTGCAGGCTGGAGAGTTTTCGACCGCCGGCGGCTTCGATGATGCGGTCATAGGTGCCCATGAGCCGGGCAGTGCCGTTGAGGAGTTCGGTGGCGAAGGCAGCATCGCGGGTGGAGAGCTGCCGCTCGGCGAAGAGGGCCGGGCCGGCGAGGTTGGCGTACGCATCATGCGCCGTCACCGCCCGAAGCGCGTCGAAGGCGGCGCGACGTGCCGGGTCGATCGGGCGGCGTCGACCGCGGCCGCCGCGGCCTCCGGAGGATGTACGCCCCCGGGCCGGCCCCCCGCGTCGACCGGTGCTCATGCTCCGAACCGCTCGCCGGGCTCGAACGTCACGCCGCGGGCCCAGTCGGCCGCGTGCATGGCGTTCTTTCCGAACGGTTGGACCATGTCGAGCTGGAGGGGGCGCGAACCCGTGCCGACCTGGAGCCACTGCTTGGAGGTAGCGATGACGCCGGGGTCGAGGGGTGCGCCCCCGACCGGATGGGCCGCGAGAATCTTGAAGCGCTCACCCCGGAAGGTGGTCCAGGCCCCCGGCGCCGGCGTACACCCACGGATCCGGCGATCGATCTCCGCGTCGGCGGCCGACCAGTCGACCTCGGCCTCAGCGACAGTCAGCTTGGGGGCGATGGTCACCCCGTCGGCGGGCTGGGGGGTGGCGACCGCGGTGCCGGCGGCGAGGTCGTCCATGACCCGGGCCAGCAGCGCACCGCCGGACTGGGCCAGCCTGCCGAGCAGGTCGCCGGCGGTATCGGTCGACCCGATCGGGGTGCGAAGCTCGGCATAGACCTCACCGGCGTCGAGCTCCGGAACGATGTCGAACACGCAGGCACCGGTCTCGGTGTCGCCCGCCATGATCGCGCGTTGCACGGGCGCTGCTCCACGCCAGCGTGGCAGCAGGGAGAAATGCAGGTTCACCCAGCCGTGGGTGGGAATGTCGAGCACGTGCGCGGGCAGGATCGCGCCATAGGCCACCACAGGGCAACAGTCGGGGGCCAGCTCTGTCAGCCGGGCGACGAACTCGGGATCCCTGGGATGGTCGGGTCGCAGCACCTCGAGGCCGAGCTCCGCTGCGCGCTGGGCGACGGGGCTGGGCACCAGCTTCTTGCTCCGGCCCACCGCAGCATCGGGCCGCGTGACCACGGCGACCAGGTCATGGTCCGAGGCGGCAAGGGCATCGAGAGCGGGCAGAGCAACTTCCGGGGTTCCGGCAAAGACAAGACGCACCCCGGGAGTCTAGCGAGCCGTCGCACCCGTCGGTCAGCTCACGGCCACCGGGTCGACGCGCACGCGCAGGGCACCCGGGAGCTTCTTGGCCGACCGGACAGACACGGCATCGGACAGGGCTGTGGTCAGGAGCCCGGCCTGATCCGGCGGCGTCCGCAGCGTGAGGCGCCCGAACGATTCATCCGCGCTGGCAGGTTTGGGCACCTCGACCGGGCCGAACACCTCGAGGCCCCGCGGCCGTTCCGTCTCGGGCAGGAGGCCACCGGACTCGTGGTTGGTGAGCTCGTCAAGGATCTCGGCCAGCGCCGTCAGCGGGCCCTCGATCGTGGCCATTTTCTGGGCGGGGGCCACCTGGGCCGCGGCACGATCGGCCAGCTCGCGTGACGCGAAACCACCGGGGTCGCCCCGCACCAGCGCCTGGAGGGCGACCGCATCGGTCGGGCCAACCGCGATCACGGTTCCCCCCTCGGCCCCGCCCCGCACCAGAGCAACAGCGTTGATCCATCGCCGGTGGGCCTCCTCGGACGCCCGCAGGTCGGCCCGGGTCAGCAGAATCTCGGCGTCGAGCAGGACCGCTGCGGCATAACCGGTGTCTGCGAGCGGTTCCGCGCCGGGCGTCGCCACCACGAGAGCCGGCGCGTCGTCGATCCGATCGACGACCCGGTCGCCCTGCGACTGGATCACCTTCGTTCCCGGGAAGGCCTGACCCAGCTCTTCGGCGGTGCGCTCGGCACCGATGACCGGGGCACGCCAACTGGTGTGATCGCACGCGGGGCAGCGCCACCCGGTGACCGGCCGAGCGCACCAGTCACAGGCCGCGCGCGCGGACCCGGCCCGCACCGGGCCTTGACAGTGGGGACACCGCACGGGCGCGCGGCACTCCGCGCAGACCAGGACGACCAGATAGCCCGCTCGTGGCACCTGCACCAGCACCGGACCCGCTGCCAGCCCCACGCGGATGACCTCGAAGACCTCGCGGGGCATGCGTACAGCCTGGGCCAACGGATCGCGTTCGAGTGCCCAATCCGAGTCGCCCGCGAGTCGGACGGCCGGGGCGAGCCGGCGTTGGACCCGGGCGTCAAGCGCCAGTGGAAGCAGCCACCCACGATTCAGCAGCAGCTCGATCTCGCAGGTGCGGTGATGGGCGGCGAACAACGTCGCACACTTCGTCTGCTGGGCCCGGAGAGCCAACACCTCACGGGCATGCGGATAGGGCGCGCGCGGCTCGGAGTGCAGGTCGTCCCCGTCGTCCCAGAGGGCCACGAGACCAAGATCGTGGACCGGGGCGTACGCCGCCGCGCGGGTCCCCAGCACCAGATTGACGTGGCCGCGGGACACCGCCAGAAACGCCCGATAGCGCGCCGCGGGGCCATCCTCGGCGGACAGGGTGACAAAGCTCGCCTCACCGAACACAGCGGCACAGGTCTCCGCCAGCCGGGAGAGATCACGGATGCCGGGGACGATCAGGAGCGCGCCCCGACCGGACGACAGGGTGGCGTGGGCCGCCGCCGCCAGCCCCCGGGTCCAGTCACCCGCCTCCCCCTGGGTCGGCACGACCTGCCACGACGCGCGCGGGGACTGGCCACGCCCCAGGGCGGCCAGGAATTCCGGCCCGGTCGGATAGTGGTCGAACGGGGTCGTGGCGAGTGGATCCAACACCGGCACCGGCAGTCTCGGAGGCTCCGCCTTCTCGGTCGCCGCATGCCGGGGCGGAACCGCGAGGCGCATCACATCCGAGAACGTCCCGGCATAGTGATCGGCCACCGCCCGCAGCAGCCGGGCGACCTCGGGGCCCAGCACCGGTTCGGCCGACAGCACGCGCTCCAGCGGGGCCAGTGACCGCAGCGCATCGGACTCCTCCCCCAGCTCCAGAATGAACCCATCGCGCAGCTGGCCCGCGAATCGCACCCGGACCCGCACTCCCGGCTGCGCGGCCTCGGCCAGCTTGTCGGGCACGAGATAGTCGAACAGCCGATCCAGGTGGGGCAACGACATATCCACCGCAACCCGGGCGATGGGTCGCGGCGCGGTGGAGAACAGTGCTGCCGACATGTTCGTGATCCTGCCAGTCCCCTCCGACAGTTTTGAATTGCGCAGAGTTCATTGCGGTTCTGTCACGGCTGACCCCGCACACAACTCGGGAGGTCTCGCCCGCAGCGGCGTATGATGTCGCCCCAGTTCCCGGCCCAGGACCGGCCCGGCAGAAAGGCGATCGGATGGCACGTCTGGATGTGTGGCTGTGGTCGGTGCGGCTGTTCAAGACCCGATCGCTTGCGACCGACGCCTGCAAGGGCGGCCACATCCGCGTGAACGAAAAGCCCGTCAAGCCGGCCCAGCAGGTGAAGATCGGGGACCGCGTGACCTGGCGCCAGCCGGGCTGGGTGCGCGAATTCGAGGTCACCCAGCTGATCACCAAACGCGTCGGCGCGCCGGTCGCGGTCACCTGCTACATCGATCACTCCCCCGAACGCCCGGCGCATCTGTCGACGCCCGTGGCCCGTCGCGATCGGGGTGCGGGCCGGCCGACCAAGAAGGATCGCCGCGCTCTGGACCGACTCAGGGGCCGGGACGACGGGTTCGGCGCGTTCGACGAGTGACGGGCGCCGCTCAGGATTCGTACGCCAGCAGCTCGTTCACCGTCACGAACCGATAGCCCTGCCCCTTGAGCTCACGGATCACCGGGCCGATCGCCGCCTGGGTGTCGAGCCGCCCCTGCCACGGATGCAGCAGGATGATCGACCCGGGCTGGACCTTCTCGACCGTGAGCCGCGTGAGGTCCTCGGCGCTCTGGCGTACCTCCGGTGACGAATAGTCCTCGACCGCGACGTCCCACATGATCGTGCGCCGGTCATGCGCAGCGAGATAGCGCGGCAGACCGACGAGCTTCTTGCCGTACGGCGGCCGGAACTGGATCTCACCCGCATAACCGCTGGCCCGCAGTGCCGCATCGGTCTTCTCGACCTCCGCAGCGATCTCGTCGGAGCTCATCAGCACCAGGCGCGGATGCGACCACGAATGGTTCGCCAGCTCGTGTCCGGCGGCCGCGATGCGGGTGATCGATTCCGGATCCTTCTCGATGTTCTTTCCGATGACGAAGAACGTGGCCCGCACGTCCTCCGCCTCGAGATCGGCCAGGATCCGATCGGTGTCGGCCGGGGTGGGACCATCGTCGAACGTCAGCGCAACGACCTTCTCCGGCGTCTCCACCCGCGCTGTCAGATCCCCGGCGATCTGGACCGTCCGGGAGTTCATCAGCTTGTAGCCGCCGAGCCCGAGCAGCAGAACCAGTGCCAGGGCGATGGCCAGGAAACCCAGGGCTCGGCGTACCATGATCAGCCCTTGACCGCCCGCGCCAGAATCTCGGCGCGATCGGTGCGTTCCCAGGTGAACTCGGGGAGGTCGCGACCGAAGTGACCGTACGCCGCAGTCTGGGCGTAAATGGGTCGTTTCAGGTCGAGCGCAGCGGTGATGGCCGCGGGCCGCAGGTCGAAGTTCGCGAGCACGGCATCGGAGATCTGGTCGACCGGGACCGCCTCGGTGCCGAAGCACTCGAGATAGAAGCCGACCGGGTGCGCGCGGCCGATGGCGTACGCCACCTGCACCTCGCAACGCCGCGCCAGCCCGGCCGCGACGACGTTCTTGGCCACCCAGCGCATGGCATAGGACGCCGACCGGTCGACCTTCGACGGATCCTTGCCCGACATGGCGCCGCCACCGTGACGGGCCATGCCGCCATAAGTGTCGACGATGATCTTGCGGCCGGTGAGACCGGCATCGCCCATGGGTCCGCCGATCACGAACTTGCCGGTCGGGTTCACGAAATCGCGATAGTCGCTGTGGTCGACGTCGAACCGCTCCAGCACCGGGGCGATGACCTGCTCACGCACATCGGGGGCGAGCATCCGCTCCAGGTCGATGTCGGGCGCGTGCTGGCAGGACACCACAACGGTGTCGAGACGGACCGGCCGATCGCCGGCGTACTCGATCGTCACCTGGGTCTTGCCGTCCGGACGCAGGTAGGGCATCGTCCCGTCCTTGCGAACCGACGTGAGCCGCTCGGCCAGGCGATGCGCGATGTCGATCGGCAGCGGCATGAGAGATTCGGTCTCATCGCACGCATATCCGAACATCAGGCCCTGGTCGCCGGCACCCTGCAGGTCGAACGCATCGGCCGACTCCTCGAGGCGCTTCTCCCAGGCCGTGTCTACGCCCTGGGCGATGTCGGGCGACTGCTGCCCGAGAGAGACCTGTACGCCGCACGAGCGGCCGTCGAACGACTTGTGGGAGGAGTCATAGCCGATCTCGAGGATCTTCTCGCGGACGAGGCTCGGGATCTCCGCGTACGCCTCAGTGGTCACCTCTCCGGCGACCACGACGAGACCGGTCGTGACGAGAGTCTCGACGGCGACCCGGGACTCGGGGTCCTGACTCAGCAGCTCATCGAGGACGGTGTCGCTGATCGCATCGGCGATCTTGTCCGGATGACCCTCGGTCACCGACTCGGAGGTGAAGAGGCGCTTGCTCACGCGGAACCTTTCAGAAGGGCGCGGTCGTGCCGCGCCGGTCGATGTACGGCGTCAACGCGCCGCGACGGAATGGACCGCATCCAGGATGCGGTGGGCGACGACGCTCTTGGGCCCTGAGTGATGGCCGAGAACGTCATCGGGTGAGATGACCACGATGCGGTTGTCATCCTCGCCGAACACCTTGCCACCACTGACATCGTTGAGCACAAGCAGGTCGCAGCCCTTGCGGGCGAGCTTGGCCCGGCCGAGCTCCAACAGATGGTTGGCGTCGGTGGCGGTTTCGGCGGCGAATCCCACGATGACCTGCGGCCGGGGCCGCGCATGGGAAATCGTCTTGAGCACGTCGGTCGTCTGGACCAGGTCGAGCTGGAGACCGGACGACTCGGAGGTCTTCTTGATCTTGCCCTCGGCCCGGGTGCGCGGCGTGAAATCGGCCGCCGCGACGGCCATCACGATGACATCGGCCGACTCGCTGAGCTCGGTCATGGTGTCGGCCAGGTCGGCTGTGCTGACCACGCGCCGGACGGTGCACCCGCTCGGCACCGGATGCTCGATGTGGGCAGCGACCAGGGTCACGTCGGCACCCCGAAGGGAAGCCGCGCGCGCGATCGACAGGCCCATCAGCCCGGACGAGGCGTTGCCGAGATAGCGGACCGGATCGAGATGCTCCCGCGTGCCGCCCGCGCTCACCACGACATGTTTGCCGGCCAGGTCCTGCCTCGCTGCCGCGGCGGCGGTCTCGGGCTGGTCGAGCAGGCTGAGCGCCACCGCGTGGATGTCGACGGCATCGGGCAGTCGGCCCGGACCCGTATCGGCACCGGTGAGGCGGCCCGAGGCGGGATCCATGACCACGACTCCGCGCTCGCGGAGGGTGGCTACGTTGGCCTGGGTGGCGGCGTGGAGCCACATCTCGGTGTGCATGGCCGGGGCCATCATGACCGGGCAGTGGGCCGTCAACAGTGTGTTGGTCAACAGGTCGTCGGCCCGGCCCGTGGCCGCGCGGGCCAACAGGTCGGCTGTCGCGGGTGCGACCACGACAAGGTCGGCGGTCTGGCCGAGCTTGACGTGGCGCACCTCGTGGCTGTCGGTCCAGACATCGGTATGCACCGGATTTCCGGACAATGCCTGCCACGTGGTGCGCCCGACGAAGTTGAGGGCGGCCTCGGTGGGGATCACGGACACGTCGTGACCGGCCTCGGTGAACCGGCGGAGCAGTTCACAGGCTTTGTAAGCCGCGATCCCACCGGCCACGCCCAGGATGATGCGGCTCATGGCTGAATAGATATCAGGCCGGGAAGTCGTCGCCGAAGTCGGGATCGGCGAACTCCTCGAGCGAGGTCTCCGGCTCGGCGTTCGGGTCGATGTCGTGGCACTCGAGAACGCCGGCGTTGACCTCGCGCAGGGCGATGGACAGCGGCTTCTCCTGGATGCCCGTGTCGACGAGCGGGCCCACATTTTCGAGCAGGCCCTCACCGAGCTGCGAATAGTAGGCGTTGATCTGGCGGGCCCGCTTGGCAGCGAAGAGCACGAGCCGATATTTGGAGTCGACCTTCGTCAGGAGGTCGTCGATCGGCGGGTTGGTGATGCCGGGGGCGTGTTGGGTCGTCAATGCAGGCCTTCTTGGGTGGTAGGCGGACGCAATCCCATCAAGCCTACCAGTTCTTCGACGGCCCGATCGACGTCATCATTGACGACCACATGATCAAACTCGCTCTGACTGGCCAATTCGGTCTCCGCCGTCCGCAGACGCCGTTCTCGCTGTTCGAGCGTTTCGGTCCCCCGGTGTTCGAGTCGGCGGACCAATTCGTCCCAGCTCGGGGGCGCGATGAACACGAAGCGCGCCTCCGGAAGTGAGGCCCGCACCTGCCGGGCCCCCTGCAACTCGATCTCCAGGACGACATCGAGCCCCTCGGCAAGGGCCGCTTCGACGGGGGCCCTCGGCGTGCCATAGCGGTCGGTGCCGTGGACCAGGGCCCATTCCAGCAGCCCGTCGGACCCCAGCAACTCGTCGAACTCCTCGCCCGTGACGAAGTGATAATGCACTCCTTCGACCTCGCTCGGTCGAGGCGCCCGCGTCGTGGCCGACGTCGACAGCCAGACCTCCGGGTGACGGGCGCGCAGGGCTGCCACCACGGTGCCTTTGCCGACGGCGGTCGGTCCCGAAACGACGGTGACCCGGACGCTGCCGGGCGTGCGAGGTGAGGTCATCGGCAACAGGTCAGGCCTTGGTCCTGGGAGCGAACTCGGTGCGCAGGTTGGCGATCTGGTGGGGACCCAGGCCGCGCAGGCGTCGGTTGGCGGCGATGTCGAGGCGCTCCATCACCTCGGCGGCGCGCTTCTCCCCCACCCGGGGCAGACACTTCAGCGCGTCCACCACCTTGGTGCGGGCGACGACATCGTCGGTCTCGGCCAATTGGATCACTTCGGCCAGGGTCACCTCGCCGGATCGGAGCCGGTCCTTGATCTCGGCTCGACGGCTGCGAGCCGCTGCGGCGGCCTCGCGGGCCTGGCGCAATTGCTCGTCACTGAGTGGGGGAATCGGCACGGCCACCTCCCTGGTCGTGGGCTTCACGCGAGTCAACCTAGCGGGTTTCTTCGTCGTCCGGGAGAAGCCTGTGCCGGAACCGTCGCCAGGGCCCGAGAAACGAGCGTCCGGCCCAGTCATGGCGGGGTTGGAGTCAGCCCAGTCCGGCAGTTGTGGCGAT
This sequence comes from uncultured Enemella sp., assembly GCA_964515145.1. GTDB lineage: Bacteria > Actinomycetota > Actinomycetes > Propionibacteriales > Propionibacteriaceae > Enemella. The sequence goes on along the minus strand of CAZEVN010000054.1, from coordinate 9,283 downwards.
CAGCTGAGTGGCCGCCCGGCGCAGGGATTCGGCGTCGGGGCCGGCGCCCATGACCTCCCGGCTGGACGTCGGCAGGACGCGAACCGTCGCACCGCAGAACAGACCGCTCAGCCCGGCCACCGTGCCGCCCTGGGCGCCGATGCCGGGCACGAGGATCGAGCCGGTGAACTCGGTGAGGTCGACGTCGAGCCGCGGAAGCGTACCCCCGATCACGAGCCCAAGCGGACCCGGATCCCGGCCGGCGTTGGCGTGGTTGACCTGGTCGACCATCATCTGCGCGACCGTGCGCCCACCACCCTGCGCGAGCTGCACCTCGCCGCCTTCGGGGTTGGAGGTCCGGCAGAGCACATAGAGCCCGCGTCCGGTCGCCTCCGCCAGCTGGATCGCCGGCGTGAGCGAACCGAACCCCAGGAACGGGTTGACCGTCAGTGCGTCGGCCGCGAGGGGCGAGTCGTCGGAGAGGTACGCCCGGGCGTAGGCATCCATCGTCGACCCGATATCACCGCGCTTGGCGTCCATGATGACCATCGCGCCGGCCTTGTCGGCGGCGGCGAGGAACCGCTCGAGTACGCCGATGCCGGCGGACCCGAACGCCTCGAACATCGCGCTCTGGGGCTTGAACACGGCCACGAGATCGCCGAGGGCGTCCACCATGGCCTTCGTCATCTCGGACAACCCCGCGACGTCAACGGGCAGGCCCCAGGCCTGCAGCATCGCCGGGTGGGGGTCGACCCCCACACACAGGCGGCCTCGGTTGGCGATCTGTTCTGCGAGGCGTACGCCGAATCCGTCGGACATGGGCCCTCCGTGTTGTCAGGTGGTCGGGGATCAGAGGTGATCAGGCCCGGCCGAGGGCCTGATTGGCCTCCGCGACGAGCGCGGGACCACGATAGATATAGCCGGAATAGACCTGCAGCAGGGCTGCTCCCGCATCCATCATCGCCTGTGCGTCGTCGACCGTCATGATGCCCCCGACTCCGATGATCGGCAGGTCGGAACGGTCGGCCAGCCAGGACACGACATCGCGAGCCCGGACCGTGAGCGGCGCGCCCGACAAACCGCCCGCCTCATCGCTCAGGATGCGGTCGGCCCCCACGAGTCCGTCCCGCGACAGCGTCGTGTTGGTGGCGATCAGTGCCGCGGCCCCGTTGGTGGTGCACACGGTGAGCACCTCCTCCAGGGCATCGAACGCGAGATCCGGGGCGACCTTCACGAAGACCGGGACGGGCTTACCCTCTGCGGGAACCGCGGCAGCCCGCTCCCGCGCCGCCTTCGTCAGCGCACCCACGAGCTCTCCGAGCGCTGCCCCGTCCTGCAGGCTGCGCAGGCCTGGGGTGTTGGGGCTGGAGACGTTGATCGCGACATAGTCGGCGAAGGGCGCCAAGAGCGCGAACGACGTCAGGTAGTCCTGCGTCGCCTCCTCCAACGGCGTGACCTTCGACTTGCCGAGGGAGATGCCGATCGGGATGCCGGCCGCCAGGTTGCCGCGGCTGATCCCCGCGGTGCGCAAGGTGTCAGCCAGGGCCGCAGCGCCCGGGTTGTTGAAGCCCATCCGGTTGAGGATGCCGCCGGATTCCCGGGCCCGGAAGAGCCGCGGCTTGGGGTTGCCGGGCTGGGCCAGAGCGGTGACGGTGCCGAGCTCGACATGCGAGAACCCGAGCGCACCCCACGCGTGCACGCCGACCCCGAACTTGTCGAGGCCGGCCGCCAGACCCACGGGCCCCGGGAAGTCGATCCCGGCCACGGTCACGGTGCGGCCCTGCGGGTGCAGGGCCTTGACCGCGGCCCGCAGCGGCGGCACCTTGCCGAGCAGGCTGGCCGCCGCGAGCGTCTTCTCGTGGGCCACCTCGGGGTCTCCCCCACCGAGACGGAAGAGCCCGGGCCGCAGGACCTGCTGATAGCCCCAGTCGAGCGCCGCCACCCGACGTTGTCCTCCCGAGCGGCGGCGCGGATCGAGACCGGTCACTGCTCGCCCCGGACCTCGGCGGCCCAGGCCTGCAGCGACTTCACGTCGACGTCGCCGGCCTTCACCGCCTCGATGCCCTGCACCGCTGCCGACAGGCCCTGCACTGTGGTCATGCACGGAATGTCGTGGCGCACGGCCGCAGTCCGGATCTCATAGCCGTCCATGCGCGGCGAGCCCTCGGTCGAGGTCGCGCCGTGCGGCGTGTTGAAGATCAGCGCCACTTCGCCGGCGTCGATCAGCTGCACGATGGTCGGCTCGCCGTTCGGGCCGGGGCCCTGGGTGTGCTTGCGGACGGTGGTGACGGGTACGCCGTTGCGGCGCAGCACCTGGGCGGTGCCGTCGGTCGCGAGCAGCTCGAAGCCCATGTCGTGGAGCTTCTTGATCGGGAAGATCGCGTGGCGCTTGTCGCGGTTGGCCGCCGACACGAAGATCTTGCCCTCGCTGGGCAACGGGCCGAACGCCGCCGACTGGCTCTTGGCGAACGCGACACCGAAGCTGGGCGCGAGGCCCATGACCTCACCCGTCGACTTCATCTCGGGGCTGAGCAGCGTGTCGACGGTCAGGCCCTCGGCGGTGCGGAACCGGTTGAACGGCAGCACGGCTTCCTTGACCGCCAGCGGGGCGTTCTCGGCGACATCGGCCCCGTCGCCCTCGGCGCGCAGCATGCCCTCGGTCCGCAGCTCGGCGATCGTGGTGCCGAGCATGATGCGCGACGCGGCCTTGGCGAGCTGGGTCGCGGTGGCCTTCGACACGAACGGCACCGTGCGCGAGGCCCGGGGGTTGGCCTCGAGGACATACAGGGTGTCGGACGCCAGGGCGTATTGAATATTCAGCAGCCCGCGGACGCCCACTCCCTTGGCGATGGCCTCGGTCGACTGGCGGATCTTGCGGATCGTCTCGCCGCCCAGCGTGAGCGGCGGGAGGGCGCACGCGGAGTCGCCGGAGTGGACGCCGGCCTCCTCGATGTGTTCCATGATGCCGCCGAGATAGAGCTCGTGACCGTCATAGAGCGCATCGACGTCGATCTCCACCGCGTCGTCGAGGAACCGGTCGACCAGCACCGGGTGCTCCGGCGAGATCTCGGTCGCCCGCTCGATATAGCCGCGCAGGGACGCCTCGTCATAGACGATCTCCATGCCCCGGCCGCCGAGCACATAGGACGGGCGGACCAGGACCGGATAGCCGATCTCCTCGGCGATCGTGCGGGCCTCGTCGAACGAGTAGGCCATACCGTGCTTCGGTGCCGGCAGGCCCGCCTCGGCCAGGACCCGGCCGAACGCGCCCCGCTCCTCGGCGAGGTGGATGGCTTCGGGGGTGGTGCCGACGATGGGTACGCCGGCGTCCTTCAGCGCCTGTGCCAGCCGCAGCGGGGTCTGGCCACCGAGCTGGACGATGACGCCCGCGACGGGACCGGCCTGCTTCTCGGCGTGATAGACCTCGAGCACGTCCTCCAGGGTCAGCGGCTCGAAATAGAGCCGATCGGAGGTGTCGTAGTCGGTCGACACGGTCTCGGGGTTGCAGTTGACCATGACGGTCTCATAGCCCGCCTCCTGCAGCGCCAGCGCGGCGTGGACGCAGGAATAGTCGAACTCGATGCCCTGGCCGATGCGGTTGGGACCCGAGCCGAGGATGAGCACGGCCGGCTTCTCGCGCGGGGCGACCTCGGTCTCCTCGTCATACGACGAGTAGTGATAGGGCGTCTTCGCCGCAAACTCGGCTGCGCAGGTGTCGACAGTCTTGAAGACCGGGCGTACGCCCAGCGCCCAGCGAACCCCGCGGACGACGTCAACCGACATGTTGCGCGCCGACGCGATCTGCTCATCGGAGAAGCCGTGGCGCTTGGCCTTGCGCAGCAGCTCGGGGGTCAGCTCGTCGGCGGCCAGGAGCTCGCGGGCGATCTCGGTGAGCAGCACCAGCTGGTCGACGAACCACGGATCGATCTTGGTGGACTCGAAGACCTGCTCGGGGGTGGCACCCGCCATCAGGGCCTTGAGCACGACCTGGAGGCGACCGTCGTGGGGCCGGGCTGCGATCTCGAGCAGTTCCTCGACCGGCTCGGTCACGGGCGCTGCGAAATCGAAGCGCGCGTTCGGGTCCTCCAACGACCGCAGGGCCTTGCCGAGCGCCTCGGTGAAGTTGCGACCGAGCGACATGGCCTCGCCGACCGACTTCATGTGGGTGGTGAGGGTGTCGTCGGCCGACGGGAACTTCTCGAAGGCGAACCGCGGGACCTTGACCACGACGTAGTCGAGCGCAGGCTCGAAACTGGCCGGGGTTTCCTGCGTGATGTCGTTCTGGATCTCGTCGAGCGTGTAGCCGATGGCGACCTTGGCGGCGATCTTGGCGATCGGGAAGCCGGTGGCCTTCGACGCCAGCGCCGAGGAGCGGGACACGCGCGGGTTCATCTCGATGACGATCATGCGGCCGTCGGCCGGGTTGATCGCGAACTGGATGTTGCAGCCGCCGGTGTCGACGCCGACCGCGCGGATGATGCCGATGCCGACATCGCGCATGCGCTGGTATTCGCGGTCGGTGAGTGTCATCGCCGGGGCGACCGTGATCGAGTCGCCGGTGTGGACGCCCATGGGGTCGAAGTTCTCGATCGAACAGATGATGACGACGTTGTCGGCCTTGTCGCGCATCACCTCCAGCTCGTATTCCTTCCAGCCCAGGATCGATTCCTCGATCAGGACCTCGGTGACGGGGCTGGCGGCCAGACCCGTGCCGGCAATGCGGCGGAGCTGTTCCTCGTCGTACGCAAACCCCGAGCCGACGCCGCCCATCGTGAAGCTGGGGCGTACGACCACGGGATAGCCGAGCTGGTCGGCCGCCGCCAGGACCTCGTCCATGGTGTGGCAGATGCGCGACTGGGCGACTTCGGCGGGTCCGCCGGGCACGTCGAGCTGCTGGACGATCTCCTTGAACTCCTCGCGGTTCTCACCGCGCTGGATCGCCTCGACGCTGGCGCCGATGAGCTCGACGCCATACTTCTCGAGTACGCCGTTGTCGTGCAGCGCAATCGCGGTGTTGAGCGCGGTCTGGCCACCGAGGGTGGCGAGCATCGCGTCGGGACGTTCCTTGGCGATGACCCGCTCGACGAACTCGGGGGTGATCGGCTCGACATAGGTCGCGTCCGCGAACTCCGGGTCGGTCATGATCGTGGCCGGGTTGGAGTTGACCAGGATGACGCGGAAGCCCTCTTCGCGCAGCACGCGGCAGGCCTGCGTACCCGAATAGTCGAACTCACACGCCTGCCCGATCACGATCGGGCCCGAGCCGATGACGATGATCGACTTGATATCTGTCCGGCGCGGCATATCAGTTGCGTCCCTTCGTGTTCTGCATCATCTCGACGAAGCGGTCGAAGAGGTAGCTGGAGTCATGCGGGCCGGCGGCCGCCTCGGGGTGGTACTGCACCGAGAACGAGATGAGCGTGCCGGCGTCATTGCGGAGCTCAAGGCCCTCGACCACGTTGTCGTTGAGGCAGACGTGGCTGACGCGGACGGTGCCCCACTTGGTCGAGACATCGGTGTCAAGCGGCGCATCGACGGCGAAGCCATGGTTGTGGGCGGTGATCTCGACGCGACGGGTGTTGAGGTCCATCACCGGCTGGTTGACGCCGCGGTGGCCATACTTCAGCTTGAACGTGCCGAAGCCCAGCGCCCGACCGAAGATCTGGTTGCCGAAACAGATGCCGAAATAGGGTAGGCCCTCGTCGAGCACCGCAGTCAGCAGGTCGATGGTCTCCGTCGCCGCGGCCGGGTCACCCGGGCCGTTGGAGAAGAAGACCGCATCCGGGTTGAGTGCCTTGATGTCCTCGATCGTCGAGGAGGCCGGCAGCACATGCACGCGGCAACCGCGCTCGGCCATCCGGAACGGGGTCATCGACTTGATGCCCAGGTCGATCGCGGCGACGGTGAAGAGGGTCTCCCCCTCGGGTTCAATGACGTACGCCTCCGGGGTCGTGACCTCGGCCACGAGGTTGGCACCGGTCATCGAAGGCTGCTCCAGCACACGGGCGAGCAGGGCCTGAGGATCGGTCTCGGTCGTGGAGATGCCCACGCGCATCGCACCGCGCTCACGCAGGTGGCGCGTCAGGGCCCGGGTGTCGACGCCCTGGATTCCCACGATCCCCTGCTCGACGAGCTCCTCGTCGAGGGACTTGGACGCGCGCCAGCTGGAGGCCATGCGAGCGGCATCCCGGACGACATAACCGGCGACCCAGATCTTGGTGGACTCGTCGTCCTCCTCGTTCCAGCCGGTGTTGCCGATGTGGGGCGACGTCTGGATCACGACCTGCTGGCGATAGCTGGGATCGGTGAGCGTCTCCTGATAGCCGCCCATCGCGGTGACGAACACCGCCTCACCGAACGTTTCACCGAGGGCGCCATAGCTCTCGCCGCGGAATGTCCGACCGTCTTCGAGCACCAGCAATGCCGGCCCAGGGGACTGGGGATTTGTCATGTGTGACCGTCCTTTCCTGCCTCACGGGACAGGACTTAAAGGTTGGTGATTGTCGCTGAGGAAAACTACCAGCCCGCGTCCGCACCGGAGCCTCACGATCATATGGCGATGCCCTCCTGCGTCGAGACCCCTTGGAGTGGCGCGAGACGCCTGCTCAAGCAGTGGTCTCGACGCCGTTGTGGGTGTCTCGGTGCCCCGGGCGTGACCCGAGAACGCAGCACGACGGCCCGTGCCAGCCGAAGCCGGCACGGGCCGTCGAGAGGGGCGGGTCAGCGCAGCGAGAACGTGATCACCTCACCGGCGCCGGCTGCGACCGACCCGGTGGTGACATAGGCGTCGTTGCCGCGGATGGCGACGCCATAGGGCGCGAAAAGTCCCTCCACAACAGCCGGGTGCACTGTCGAGCCGGGCACGACCTTGCGGACAGAGCCGGTGGGGCCGGCCAGTAGGCCGTTGTCAGCAACCTGCACCGCATAGAGCTGGTTGCCCTTGAAGTCGAGGCTGGTCACGTTGGTGAGGCCGGTGGCATAGACAGTCGGCTCCTGACCCGGCACGACCTTCCAGATCGTCGAGGCACCCTGCGGGAACGGGAAACCCGTCAGCTCGGATACATAGAACGCGCCGTCCGGGCCCTTCACCACATCGGTGGGCACGGACTGGAACGGGATGGGCGTTCCCGCGGGAGGCGCGCCAGGCGGGGCGTTTTCACCGAAGTCCGGGAACGGCGCCATACGGTCGTTCGGGAACACCGCGACGGTGGATTCACCACGCTTGCCTACCTGGATGAGGTCATTTCCGCCCGCATCGATGACAGCCCAGTTGTTGGAGTCGAGTGCGAGGAGTGCTGTGGGATTGCTGTCAGGCCCGGCCTTGTCGGGATCATTCGTCTTCTCGTAGGCAGCCACATCAGCGGCAACGGTCAACTTTGAGCCGATGCGCCCGGTCAGGATCTTGCCGAGATCGGCCGCGCCAGGGCCGAAGGCCGCCCGCGTTTCAGGCGTGCCACCCAGCCCCATCGCGATGGCGATGTTGTTGCCTCGCACATCGACGTCGGCCGGGCCGCTCGCGCCACCGCCCGTCTCACCGGCAATGGAGGGCAGTCCCTCGACCACGCGAGTCTGCTTACCATTGGAGATCTGAGTGATCGAGCCCGTCATGCCGAGGCAGGTGACTCCGCCTTCAGGGCCTTTCTGGCCTCCGGTCTCAAGGGTGCAGGGCTGTCCAGGCCGACCCTGACCAGCTTCGGCGACATAGAGCGTCTGACCAGCACCGAACGAGATTTGGCGCGGATTGTTGAGTCCGCTCGCCACAGTAGTGAATGACGGGCCTTCGGCGTACGCTGCGGGCGCGGCTGAGAGTGTCGTGACGGTGAGGGCGACAGCGCTCGTGGCTGCCAACAACGCCTTGGTTCGACGGGACATGGGCTTACCTTCTGTGGGGGCCGGGAGAAGGACCGGCGATGCGGGATTTAATGTCATATAAGCGACTCCCACAGCCTGTCGCTCCCGGCCCCCAATTGCAAGGGTCTCCTCTATGCCGATTGCCTCTTTCTATGGCTGGTCAGGAGATCCGGGACCGGGTCACCGCAGCGCTACGTGCTGCACCTGCCCTGCCCCGGGGACCATGGCTCCGGTCGTGACATAGGCATCGTTGCCGCGGATGGCGATCCCGAAGGGCGCGAAGAGCCCGTCGACAACCGCGTCGTGGCTGTTGCCGCCGGCGCTGACCCTGCGTACCGATCCGGTCGGCCCCGCGAACAACCCGTTGTCGGCCAGCTGCACGGCATAGAGCTGGTTGCCCTTGAAGGCGAGACTGGTCACGTTCGTGAGCCCGGTGGCGTACTCCGTGGGCTGCTCACCCGGCACAACTCGCCAGATCACTGACGCGCCCTTGGGGAAGGGGACACCGGTGAGTTCGGAGACGTAGTAGGCACCGTCCGGGCCCTTCACCACATCGGTGGGCACGGACTGATGGCCGCGGTTGGCCGGGAACACGGCGATGGTGCTGCTCCCCCGCTTCCCGGCGCCGAGAACAGCATTCGCACCCGCATCCGCGACAGTCCAGTTGCTCGAGTCACGGGCGAGGAAGCCGGTCGGATTGGAGTGTTCCTCCAGGCCGTCCGGGTTCTGGTCACGCTCCCAGGCAGCCAGATCAGCGGCCGTGGTCAGTTCGGCGGTGCGCAGTCGGCCCGTCTGGATGGTGCCAAGGGTGGCCGCGTCCGGGCCGAGGCCCGTGCGCTGCGCAGAAGTCAGGCCGAGCCCGAACAGGATCGCGACATTGGCGCCGCGCACGTCGACGTCGGCCGGGCCCTGGGCGCCCGAGCCGTCCTGGTTGGCGACCGACGGCAGGCCCGTAAGAACCCGCGACTGGCGCTTGCCGTTGATTTCGGTGATCGCGCCGGAGTGCCCGAAACAGACCGTCCCCTCGGCGCCGGTGGTGCAGACCCCGTCGCCACCGCGTCCGGCCTCGGCCACATAGATCCGCTCGCCGGGACCGATCGACAGCTGGCGAGGGTTGTCGAGTCCGGTCGCGATGACGGTGGTCGGGCGAGGTTCGGCGTACGCCGCAGGTGCGGTCGCAAGCGTCGGGATGGTCAGGGCCAAAGCGGCCGTCGAGGCCAGCAGGGCTTTGGAGTGGCGGGTTGCGAATCGATCGGACATGAGAGCCTCCTGGGGATGCCGACATCGGTGTCGGTGAAGGGTTTCTGATCGCATCAGGGTGACCGCTTGGTTAGCTAGTAGGCAAGGGTTACCTGCAAAGCGGAGGCAAACCCAGGAGGCCCGGGCGGGTGCCCGCGTAGCGGCGTCCTTCAGCTTGCCCTCCCGCTGGGCCGGCGTACCCGCATTGTCAAAA
>CAZEVN010000053.1:0-22709 GCA_964515145.1 uncultured Enemella sp. | reverse complement strand
CGAGGGGGGCGTCCTCGTGGGAGACACCGTCATCCCCGTGTCGCGCGAGATCCTCGGCCGGGCCGGGAGCGAGCAGGTCCTGACGGTCGGCATCCGCCCCGAGAAATTCGAGCTGTCCGACACCGACGAGGGCATCGCACTCGACATCGCTGTCGTCGAGCAACTCGGCGCCGACTCCTATCTCTATGGCACGCCGGCGGGTTCGGACCCCCTCGAGGACCTGTCCGCCGCCCAGATCGTGGCCCGCATCATGTCGCGACGCCCACCCCAGGTCGGGAGCCGGGTGCGGCTCGCGGTGTCGCCGGACTATGTGCATGTGTTCTCCCCCACGACGGGCGAGCGGTTGTCCTGACCCGTGCCCCGCTTCCTGTCGACGACACCGGACGCCCGTCTGGTGGGACTGCCCTGGGACACTCCGCTGGCGGAGTGGCCGCATGAGCATCTCGTCGCCCTCCCCCGCGGCATCTCGCGCCATGTGGTGCGGTTCATCCGGGTGGGCGACGAGGTGCTGGCAGCCAAGGAGGTCATCGAGCATCTGGCCCTGCACGAATATCGCCTGTTGCACGACCTGGCCCGGATGGGGACGCCTGCGGTCGAGGCCATGAGCGTCATCACCGACCGGGGCACGACGGCCGATGGCCAGCCGCTCGACCCGGTGCTGGTCACCCGTCATCTGCGCTTCGCCCTGCCCTATCGCTCGCTGTTCACCCGGGGCGTACGCTCCGAAACCGTCGGCCGACTGATCGACGCCATGGTCGTCCTGCTGGTGCGGCTCCACCTGGCCGGGTTCCTCTGGGGCGATGTGTCGCTGTCGAACACGCTCTTTCGCCGCGACGCGGGGGAATTCGCCGCTTATCTGGTCGACGCCGAAACCGGTGAGCTCCACGACTCACTGAGCGCGGGCCAGCGCGAACACGACCTCCACATCGCCCGCACCAACCTGTTCGGCGAATTCCTCGACCTCCAGGCCGGCGGGCAGCTCGACCAGCAGCTCGATCCCCTGGCCCTCGTGGACCAGATCGAGGCCCGCTATCGGGAGCTGTGGGCGGAGCTGACCGGTCCGGAGGAGTTCGACGAGACCCAGATGCACCGCATCGACGGTCGCGTACGCCGGCTCAACGCCCTCGGCTTCGACGTGGCCGAACTCGACATCACGACCGATATCGAGGGCACAACCGTTCGCATCCAGCCCAAGGTCGTCGACGCGGGTCACCACTCCCGGCGCCTGCTGCGCCTGACCGGGCTGGACACCGAGGAGAACCAGGCCCGCCGGCTGCTCAACGATCTCGACTCCTATCGCGTGCGCACCGACCAGCAGGGGGTCGACGAAGCTGTCGCCGCCCACCAATGGCTCACCCAGTGTTTCGAGCCGGTCATCCGCCTAGTCCCGGACCACCTCTTCGCCAAACGCGAGGCGGCGCAGATCTATCACGAGTTCCTTGACTATCGCTGGTATCGCTCCGAAGCTGCCGCCACCGAAGTCTCTCTCGATGAGGCCGCCCGTGGCTATGTCGATGACATCCTCACCCAGCTGCCCGACGAGGCCGTCCCCGCCGACGAGTTGGCATTTTTCGACTCACCCAGCCGCCGGTGGGCCAACCCGTTCGACCCGAGTGAGGGGTATGCCGAGGACGCGGATTAGCGGTCCACTGTCGTGATTCCCTGCCAGGTTCGGCAGTGGCGTACGCCCGGGGAGGCCGCCTCGTCTTCGTCACGGCCGCAACAGCGAGCGCGCGATGACCAGGCGCTGGATCTGGTTGGTGCCCTCGAAGATCTGGGTCACCTTGGCCTCGCGGAAATAACGCTCGACGGGAAAGTCCCTGGTGTATCCCACCCCGCCCAGCACCTGGATCGCGTCGGTCGTGACAGCCATGGCGGCATCGGTGGCGACCAGCTTCGCGATCGCCGCCTCGCGCGTGAAGTCCAGGCCGGTGTCGAGCCGCCGGGCCCCGTCGAGATAGAGCGCCCGGGCTGCGGCCACTTTCGCGGCCATCTCCGCCAGCAGGAACCGCATGCCCTGGAAGTCCGCGATGCGCGTCCCGAACTGCTCGCGCTCCCGGGCGTACGCCAGCGCGGCATCGAGCGCCGCCTGCGCCAGGCCGGTCGCCGAGGCCGCCACGCCGAGGCGCCCCTTGGCCAGGGCACCGAGTGCCAGCCGCTGCCCGTCGCCTTCGGCTCCGAGTCTGTTCTCGATGGGTACGCGGACGTCGTCGAGGAGCAGCGGCGTCGTGGGTGAAGCTCGCATGCCCATCTTGTGTTCGGGAGGTCCGGGGACGAGACCGGCGGTGTCGGCCGGGATGTGGAAACAGCTGAGACCCTCACGGCCCGCGTCGGTGCGGACATAGACCTGGTAGTAGTCCGCCACCCCGCCGTGGCTCGTCCAGGCCTTCTCTCCCGACAGGACATAATCGTCGCCGTCGCGGACCGCCTTGGCGCGGATGGCATCAACATCGGAGCCGGCCTGGGGCTCGGACAACGAGAACGCGCCGAGCAGGCTCCCACCGAGCAGCTCGGGGAGCAGGCGTGCCTGTTGCTCGGCGTCGCCGTGGTGCACGACCGCGTGACAGGTCATCACGTGCACACTCGCGCCGACTCCGACGATCATCCAGGCCTGCGCCACTTCCTCGAGGGCCTGCAGATAGACCTCGTAGGGCTGGCCGAGTCCACCGACAGACTCCGCATACGGCATCGCGAACAACCCCAGCTCGCCCAGCTCCCGCATCAACTCCCGCGGGAACTCCTCGGCCTCCTCCATCGCCGCGGCCACGGGGGCCAGCCGTTCGCGGGAGAACTGCGCGATGACCCCGACCATGTCGTGGGCCTCCGCCGACGGCAACAGTCGCTCGACCGGCATTGCGTCTCCCTTCGTCGCGAGCCCGCAAGCGCCCCGCTGGGTCGCGAGATGCGTTTTCCCGGGATGCCCCGAGAGAGTTCTCCATGGTAAGCAGTCACCATGACGTTCGACCCCACGGCCCTGCGGCACCAGTTTCCCGCCCTTGCCGACCCGGATGCGGCCGCCCATTTCGACGGCCCGGGTGGGACCCAGACCCCGACGGTCGTGGCGGAGGCCGTGGCGGCGGCGCTCGTCTCGCCCGTGGCCAACCGGGGCACAGTCACTGCTGCCGAGCGCAATGCCGATCGTCATGTCCTGGACGCGCGCCTGGCGATGGGCGACCTGCTCGGCACCGATCCCGGCGGCATCGCGTTCGGCCGCAGCATGACCCAGCTGACGATGGACACCGCGCGGGCCCTCGCCGCGCAATGGGGGCCCGGCGACGAGGTCATCGTGACCCGCCTCGACCACGATGCCAACATCAGGCCGTGGGTGATCGCGGCGGAGCGGGTCGGCGCGACCGTACGCTGGGCCGAGTTCGATCCGCTCACCACCGAGCTGCCGGTCTCGGCGGTCACGGACCTGATCACCAATCGCACGAAGCTGGTGGCTGTCACCGCCGCGTCCAACCTGATCGGGACCATGCCCGACATCGCGGCGATTACGACGGTCGCCCGAACGGCCGGAGCGCTGAGCTATGTCGATGCGGTGCACTACACCGCACATGCCGCGGTCGACCGCACCGCGCTGGGGGCCGACTTCCTGGCGTGCTCGCCCTACAAGTTCTGTGGGCCCCATCTGGGCGTACTCGCAGCCGACCCCGCCCTCCTCGAGGGCATCCGACCCGACAAGCTCGCGCCGTCGAGCAATGCCGTGCCCGAGCGATTCGAACTGGGCACCCTCCCCTATGAGCTGCTCGCCGGCACGACCGCGGCGGTGGATTTCCTCGCCGGGATGCTGGGAGCCGCCGAGGACGACCCGGCCGACGCCGTGGCCTCCCGCCGGGCGTTCCTGTCGGGCGCCGTGGATGTGGAAGGCGGACACGAGGTCGCAACCGGTTCCCGTCGCCGACGTCTCGTCGCCGCCATGACCGCGATGGCCGACCACGAGCTGACGCTGCGTACCCGCATCGAAACCGGCCTCGCCGAACTCGGCGCCCGGGTCCACAGCCGCGCGGAGCGACGGACGCCGACGCTGTTGTTCGAGGTGCCGGGGATGGCGTCGACCGAGGCGTACGCCGGTCTGGCGGCCCGTGGCGTCAACGCACCGGCCGGCAACTTCTATGCCCTCGAATGCTCGCGCACACTGGGACTCGGGGATGGCGGAGCGGTGCGGGTGGGGCTGGCGCCCTACACCGACGACGCCGACGCCGACCGGCTCCTGACCGCGCTGAAAGATGTCGTCGGCCGCGGATAGGCTTGGCGGGTGACGTTTCGCCTCTATGACTCCGCCACCCGCACGACGAACGATCTCGACCCCGTCGTCCCTGGCCAGGTCTCGATCTATCACTGCGGCCTGACGGTCCAGTCCGCCCCGCATGTCGGCCACATCCGCAAGGAGGTCGTCTTCGACGTGCTGCGGCGCTGGCTGACCCATCTGGGTTATCAGGTCAAGGTCGTCGCCAACGTCACCGATATCGACGACAAGATCCTCGCGAAGTCGGCGGAGCACGGTGAGGAGTGGTATGCGTGGGCTTATCGCTTCGAGCGCGAGCTCCACAAGGCGTACGCTGCGCTGGGCTGCCAGCCGCCCACCTATGAGCCGCGGGCGACCGGGCATGTGCCCGAGATGATCGAGATGATCGAGACGCTCATCGAACGCGGGCACGCCTATCCGGCGCCCGACGGCTCGGGCGACGTCTATTTCGATGTGAAGTCGTGGCCCGAATATGGCCGATTGTCCAACCAGAAGGTCGACGACATGGGCGAGGCCGAGGACGCCGACCCGCGCGGCAAGCGCGATCCGCGCGACTTCGCGCTGTGGAAGGGCCACAAGGCCGGCGAGCCGGATACCGCGTCGTGGCCGACCCCGTGGGGTCGCGGGCGCCCGGGCTGGCATCTGGAGTGCTCCGCGATGGCCGGCAAATATCTGGGCGACGAGTTCGATATCCACGGCGGCGGGCTGGACCTGCGCTTCCCCCACCACGAGAACGAGCTCGCCCAGTCGACCGCAGCAGGCAAGCCGTTCGCGCGGGTCTGGATGCACAACGCGCTCGTCACCATGCGCGGCGAGAAGATGAGCAAGTCGCTCGGCAACGGAGCGCTGGTGACCGAGGTGACCCAGGCCTATCCCCCGCGCGCGGTGCGCCTCTATCTGCTCGCACCGCACTATCGCTCGATCATCGAGTTCGCCCCCGAATCGCTCGAGGAGGCGACCGCCCAGCTGGCGCGCATCGACTCATTCGTGGCGCGCGCCGCTGAGGTGGCCGACCCGATCGTGAGCGAGGTGCCCGCGGAATTCGCGGATGCCATGAACGACGACCTCGGGACACCGGCCGCGATGGCGACCGTCTTCACCGCCGTTCGCCAGGGCAACGCCGCCATCAAGGCCGGCAATACGGCCGAGGTGGGCCGGATCCTGGGCGAGCTGCAGGCGATGCTCGAGGTGCTCGGACTCTCGATCAACGACCCGGTCTGGGCCGACCTCGCGGGCGGCGGGGACGACGAACTCCGCCCCGTCGTCGACGGCCTCGTGCAGGCGCTGCTGACCCAGCGCGCCGAAGCCCGGGCCCGCAAGGACTGGTCCGCCGCCGACGCCATCCGCGACCAGCTCGCAGGAGTCGGGCTCAAGATCACCGACACCCCCAGCGGTCCGCGCTGGGATCTGGAGGGCTGACATGGCAGGCAATTCCCAGCGCCCCGGCGCTCGTGGCCGCGGCAAGGGCAAGGGACCGGCCGGTTCGGGCGGACGCATCCGGCGCGGGCTCGAGGGCAAGGGCCCGACCCCGCGCGCCGAGGATCGACCGAATCACAAGGCCTACAAGGCCAAGCAGGCCGCTGCCCGCACTCAGGCGGCAAGACCCAAAGCATCACGGGAACGCACCGGTCGCCCTGGAGCCGGGCCGGAATGGGTCGCCGGCCGCAATCCGGTGCTCGAGGCGCTCCAAGCCGGGATCCCGGTCCAGACCGGTTATGTCGCCGACGGCGCCGAGCGCGATTCGCGGCTGCGCGACATCCTGCAACACTGCGCCGACCACGGCATTCCGATGCTCCACGCGACCCGCGTCGAACTCGACCGGCTGACCGGCGGTGCGGTCCACCAGGGCGTGGCGCTGAAGCTCCCCGAGTTCGAATACGCCCATCCCGACGATCTGCTCGCCGATGCGCTGGAGTCGGGCGGCGACCCGGTCGTGGTGATGCTCGACCAGGTCACCGATCCGCGCAACCTCGGCGCCATCGTGCGTTCGGCGGCAGCCTTCGGGGCCGCGGGCATCGTGATCCCGGAACGCCGGTCGGCCAAGATGACGGCCGCCGCCTGGAAGACCTCGGCTGGGGCAGCAGCCCGCCTGCCGATCGCGCTCGCGGGCAACCTCAATCGCACCCTGGAGGCGTACGCCAAAGCCGGCTTCACCATCGCCGGACTCGCCGGGGAGGCCGACACCGATATCGAGGGGCTGCCCGGCGCGGACGGCCCGCTGGTGCTGGTGGTCGGATCCGAGGGCGAGGGGTTGTCCCGGCTCGTGCGCGAGCACTGCGATGTGTTGGTCTCAATCCCCATCGCCAACGCGGTCGAATCGCTGAATGCCGGTGTCGCAGCTGGTATCGCGTTGTATGAGGTATCCCGGCTCCGCGACGAGTGACGCACGATCGATCAACAGCGGCGCCGAACCCCGGGGGCATGAGCCCACTGTTGGTCCATTTTGCGTCCGTGAAACCCGCTAGATTGTTCAGCATCGAACGCCGAAGGAGCCTGTCGTGTCGAACCCCAACGTCGAGCTGTCCAGCGCCTATCAGACCATCCTCAAAGTGGTCGAACAGGTCGAACCCCGCATCGCTGCTGCAACCCGCGCGGAACTCACCGACCAGCGTGGTTCGCTCAAGCTGATTGCCTCCGAGAACTATGCCTCCCTGCCCGTGCTGGCGACGATGGGCACGTGGCTCTCCGACAAATATGCGGAGGGCACCGTCGGCCACCGCTTCTATGCCGGCTGCCAGAACATCGACACGGTCGAGGCCGTTGCTGCTGAGCATGCGCGTGAACTCTTCGGCGCTGAATACGCGTACGCCCAGCCCCACTCCGGCATCGACGCCAACCTGACCGCCTTCTGGGCGATCCTGGCTCACAAGATCGAGGGACCGGCGCTGACCGAGTTCGGCGCCAAGACCGTCAACGACCTGACCGACGATGACTGGGCCACGCTGCGCAAGCGGTTCGGTGAGCAGAAGATGCTCGGCATGAGCCTTGATGCCGGCGGCCACCTGACCCACGGCTTCCGCCCCAACATCTCGGGCAAGATGTTCGATCAGCGCTCCTATGGCACCGATCCGACGAGCCAGCTGCTCGACTACGACCAGATCGCCGCCGCTGCGCGCGAGTTCAAGCCGCTCATCCTGGTGGCCGGATACTCGGCATACCCGCGCCGGATCAACTTCGCCAGGATGAAGGAGATCGCCGACGAGATCGGCGCGGTATTCATGGTGGACATGGCCCACTTCGCCGGCCTCGTCGCCGGCAAGGTGTTCACCGGTGAGGAAGACCCCATCCCCTATGCCGATGTCGTCACCACCACGACCCACAAGTCCCTGCGCGGCCCGCGTGGCGGCCTGGTGATGGCCAAGGAGGAGTACGCCCCGTCGGTCGATCGCGGTTGCCCCCTCGTCCTCGGAGGTCCCCTGTCGCACATGATGGCCGCCAAGGCCGTCGCCCTCGCCGAGGCCCGCACCACCGCGTTCCAGGCGTACGCCCAGGACGTCGCCGACAATGCCAAGACCCTCGCCGAGGGCCTCATGTCGCGTGGCTCCAAGCTCGTCACCGACGGCACCGACAACCACATCGTGCTGCTCGATGTCAGCTCGTTCGGCCTCACGGGTCGTCAGGCCGAGTCGGCGCTGCTCGATGCCGGTGTGGTCACCAACCGCAACTCGGTGCCGGCTGACCCGAACGGTGCGTGGTATACGTCGGGCATCCGCCTCGGCACCCCCGCCCTCACCTCGCGGGGCTTCGGCGCGAGTGAGTTCGATCGGGTGGCCGAGCTGATTGTCGAGGTCCTGAGCAACACCGAGGCCGCCATGGCGTCCACCGGCAAGCCAGGCAAGGCCAAATACACCATCGCCGACGGCGTTGCCGACCGCGTCAAGGCAGCCACCAACGAACTCCTCGACGCGCATCCGCTCTATCCGGGGCTTGAGCTCTGATCAGGTGATCGCACACGAAGGCCGCGGCTGCAGAAGCAGTCGCGGCCTTGTGCTTTCCCGAACCATCAGCGAGCGAAGAGATTGCCGTTCATGGTTGTGATGAAGTTGCGCAGGGAATCGGGGAGGTCCTGGAGGTGCCAGTTGTCGGGGCCGTGATACCAGGTCAGATCGGTGGAGTCAGGGGTCTCGTCGTCGTCGCTCCGGACGATGGCATCGAGCCAGCGCTCGGCACCACCCAGCACGATGGCATAGGGCAGGACTTCGGAGAGTTCCTCATATTCCCGCCCCTTGGGCATCTGATCGGTGGTCTGGCTGAGCAACTGGCTGCGAAGCTGACCGAGGCCCGCGAGGAGGCGGGCTCCCTTGGCCGTGCGCGCGGGCATCTCCTGGGCAACGAAGGCGAGGCCCAGACCGATGGCGATCAGGGCGAGACCGGTGAGTCCGAAGCGGGTGAAGGCGGCGAGTACGCCGGTGGCGACGACTCCGAGGATCAACACGATCAGTGCGGCCATGTTCCATACGTTTCGGGTGTCATCCGGGCGCCGATCGAAGAAACCCTGCTCGACGACCTCGTCATAGAGGTCGGACTGGATCTGAGCAATCGCACCAGCGACGGTCGGACCGATCGTGGAGACCAGGATCTCCGACCCATCGGCGGGCGCTACGGCGTCGAGCAGATCCTTCTCATAGGCGCGGAGACCGGAGAGGTCCGAGTCGAGGCGGGTGAGATACCAATCCGTGGGCGCAAATTCGCTGCGCCGCGGGAGTTCGGTGATCCGCAGATGACCGTGCACCGCAAGATCGAGGACGGTCGCGGTGATATCGATCGGATCGACGCGTTCGTCGGCAACCGTCCCCACCTCGCCGGGGAGCACCTCGCGACCGGGACGGAACTCCACTTCACCCGCACCAACAGCATCGAAGCGAGCGACCTCGATGGGATCGCCACTGGGAGTGGCGTCGCGGCCGGCGCGGCGGTGCAGTGCGAACAGCACGGCGGCACCGATCAGCAGCGTGGCCAGTGCGGCCGCGAGGGGCCAGCCGGTGGCGCTGAAGGCACGACCCACGGTCCAGTATTCGTGGATCTGCTCATTCGTGGCGACCATGTTCGCCGGGAACGTGATCCGCGGGCCGACGATCTCGCCGGCACCGCGCGGACCGTCGACGAAGCGCGGGTGGAGCGAGTCATGGGGCGAGCCCTCCGCGAGCGCACACGCCGACTGCGTTCCCGGGGCGCCGGCGACACACTTGAAGTCGGTGAACTGTCCCGGAGCGATCACCTCCCCCTCGACTTCCCGCGCACCGACCGAGAGACCCTGCAACACGTCCCACTTCACGAGGGTCTGACCATCGGGCGTGCGCGTCGCTGCGCCCGCCACCCGATAGGTCAGGACGATCTCATTGGCGCCCGGCGCGGAAATCGTCGCGATCACATGATCGTCGTCATCCGAGAGGTCGAGCCTCGCCGGTTGGCCGTCGGCGGTGACCGTCACATCGGACACCTCAAGGGCGTACGCCCGCTCGTCGACAAGCGGCTCCTTCGTCCGGAAGCGCTGAGTCAGAGTCTCCGGGGCGCCGCCTTCGAACGTCATGGTGGTGGTCACTTCCAGAGCACCGTCGGGCTCGACCATGATTCGACTGGCATGACGGGACACTTCGTCCACAGCATGCGCCGGCTGGGCCAGCGCGCCCGCAAGCAGCCCTGTCGCCAGGACGCACAACACCAGCCAACGCGCCAATCGTGCTGACTTCCGCTTCACAGCTCGCCCCTCATCGCAGGTTTCTCAGGACAACTTCCACGGAGGACCGCCCCCGCTTGGCGAAACTATGGCACAGGGGGGTTCCAGACTTCGGGTTGTGGCACACTCCGGCCGATGCCCGTGTCTGCGGGCGCCCTTTCTTCAGGAGGCCTCATGTTTCGCACCGGGATCGGCGTAGATGTGCACGCTCTTGCCGACGGCCGCCCCATGATCGTCGCCGGGCTGCATTTCCCCGAGGAGCCACGTGGCCCTCACGGTCATTCCGATGGTGACGTCGCTGCCCACGCGGCGTGCGATGCCCTGCTGTCAGCGGCCGGACTCGGAGATCTGGGCAGCAACTACGGCACCTCGGATCCGCGCTGGGCAGGTGCGCCCGGCGTTGATTTCCTGGCAGAGACCGCGCGTCGCATTCGTGAAGCCGGATTCGAGATCGGCAACGTGGCCGTCCAGGTCATCGGCAATCGGCCCCGGATCGGCGCGCGCCGGGCGGAGGCGGAGGCACTCATGAGCAACGCCCTCGGCGGACCCCCCGTGTCCGTCTCGGCCACCACCACCGACGGTCTCGGCCTGACCGGCCGCGGCGAGGGCATCGCCGCCGTTGCGACCGCATTGCTCCACGCTCCCGGCGCGCCCTGATCCGGACCCCTCGCGGACCGAATCGGACCCGGCCCGGCTTATAGTTCCCAAAACGCGGGGGTAGATATGAGTCAGGGATTCCCCGGCCAGGGCAACTGGCCGGCACAGGGCGGCTGGGGTCGGCAGCACGATCAGGGCTTTTCGGCGCAGGCGGGTTTTCCACAACAGGGCAATCCGCCGCCTGCCTTCGGTCCGTCCGGGTCGGGCCCACGAGGATTCGGTCAGCAAGGATTCGGGCAACCCGGTTTCGGCGGTCCTGGTTGGCCGGCACAGCCGCCGCAGCAACAGGTCCCCGGTCGGCCGCCGCGCAGATCGCTGAAGCCGCTCATCATCGGCGCGCTGGCCGTGGTCGGCCTGGTGATCGCTGGGCTGATTGCCTATTCCCTGCTCTCGGCCCCGCGTTACGAGAACGACGACTATGTTCCGCCATCAGCCGAAGTGGAGGTTCCTCTGCCCGACGCCCAGGTCAGCGAGGTCGAGGCGTTGCTGACCGCCAACGCCGTGTACGCCCAGACGGTCCCGGAACCCGTGCGATGTGAACCGGCCAACCCGAATCTCGACGTCCCCAACGCCACCGATGACGAAGTCCAGGCCTACATCGAGGACATCGTGGCCTGCTCGATGCGAGTGTGGGACCCCGCCTTCCGGGGCAGCAATCGCTGGGAGCTCCCCCGACCGAAAGCCAACGTCTATGGCGAGTCGGTGACAACGCCCTGCGGCACCTCCGGCCCCAATGGCCTGTATTGCGCTGCCAACCAGCAGATCTATTTCTCCCGCAACGTGCCCGCTTGGCAGGATCCCCTCATCATCGACGATGTCATCACTCATGAGTTCGGCCATCATGTTCAGGCGCGCACTCTCGTCCTGGTCGCGACGGCCTATTCCCAGCGGCAGGTCGACAGGGACACCGCCCTCGAATTGAATCGCCGTGTCGAACTCCAGGCTGACTGCTTCGAAGGCCTCATCATTCGCTCGATAGCCCGGTCGCGGGACTACTCTCCCCAACAGATCGAGGCGATCCGCAACTCCATTCACGATGGGGGCGATGACACCATCGCAGAACAGCTCGGCCGTGAAGTCGAGCGTGGCCACGGGACCAGCGCGGCCCGTGTGTATTGGTGGAGTCGCGGGATCAACTCTTCGGACGTCGGGCAGTGCAATACCTTCATCGCCCCCTCCCACGAGGTGCCCTGATCGCGGACCCCGGTCAGGGGTAAGGTGCCCGAGTCAGTCGAGACCAGGAGCGGCGATGAGTCAGGGATTCCCGGGGCAGTGGCAAGCGTCTGGCCCGGCTTGGGGCCAGGCACCAGCGGGCTCAGCCCCCGGTGGGCAGTTCCCGGGAGGACAGTTCCCCGGTGGGCAGTTTGGGGGCCCATCACCGCGGAAGCGGCGAAGCCCGGTGCCGCTTATCGTGGGTGCCCTCGCGGTGGTCGCCCTCGCGATGATCGGGTTGGGGCTCTATTCGGTGCTCGGTGGCCCCGATTATCAGAACGACGACTATGTTCCTCCGCCCCCCGGTGACGTGAAGCCCTTCCCGGATGCGCAGGTGAGCGAGGTCGACATGCTGCTGACGGCGAATCCGCTCTATTCGCAGCAACTCCCGACACCCGTCCGCTGCGAACTATCCATCCCGGACCTGAACCTCGAGACTGCCTCCGACGCCGAGGTGAAGACCTATATCGACGATCTCATGGCGTGCAACATGCGCGTCTGGGACCAGCCGTTCCGTGGGACCAACCGGTTCGAGCTGGTGCGTCCGGTCGTGAACATCTATCACGAGTCCATCACCACGCCCTGCGGCGGTGGAGAGCGGATGGGGCCCAACGCGGCGTACTGCCCTGCCAACCAGCAGGTCTATTATTCCCGCCAGATCCACGAGCTCCATCCCAACCTTGCGATCCTGACCGAGCCGCATGTGATCGACGAAGTCATGGCCCACGAGTTCGGGCACGCGATGCAGGGCCGGACGCTGATCCTCCAGGCGAACTATTACAAGCAGCGCCAGGGCGACCGTCAGGCAGCGCTCGAGTTGGGCCGGCGCAGCGAGGTGCAGGCCGACTGCTTCGCCGGCATGTATCTCCAGGCCGTCTCTGAATCCGTCGGCTACACCCAGGCGGATATCGACACGATCATGGAATCCGTACGCCTCGGCGGTGACGACAACCTCCGCAACCGCCCCGACGACCCTGGGGTCATCGGAGATCACGGTCACGGGGCGAGCCGTCTCTATTGGCACCAAGTGGGCCTGACGTCCACCGACATCGGCAGCTGCAACACTTTCACTGCACCCGCCGAGCACGTTCGCTGACCAGGAGACCACCTTGACCGACGCCGCCGATCCTGATCCCGGCGTCGCCGATCCCACTCACGCGAGTCGGCTGCACCGGATCCGGGGACTGCTGGACGACAACGATCCGTCCATCCGGCTGCGGACCGTCATGGCGATGGGGTCCCGCCCTCACCCCGACTGGTTGGAGCTGCTGATGGCGCGATGCGGCATCGAGCCCGATTTCGGCGTACGCGACACGCTCTCCTGGGCTCTGCTCCACCTTCCGAAAGAGCTGACGCTCCCCCGCCTGCAGCGCGAACTGGAAGCCTTCAACCCACAGGCCCGCAGCCAGGCCCTGCACACCCTGTCGAAGATCGGTGATCCTGGGGCATGGCACTGGATCACGACCGACATGCTGCGGGATCGGGATGATGAAGTGGCTCTCACGGCTTGGCGCGCTGCTGCGGCCCTGGCCCCGGAGTCCGCCCACGCCTCCCTCGCAGACGAACTCGTCCGACAGCTCGGCCGCGGCGACAGTCGGCTGCAACAAGGGCTGACCCGCGCCTTCCGTGTCCTCGATGAGGCCGCACTTCCCGCACTCGATCGCGCGGCGAGCACAGACCCCACGACGACGGCTGCCATCCACGCCCGAGCAACCGCCATGCTCATCCGCAACCCGGAGCTCACAGTCGCAGTCGCCTTTGAGCGTGCCGCCGACGCCGGATTCGCAGGGTCAGGTTGAGCGCCTGTTGCTCGTGCGCCCGTCCCCGACCACCGCAGCCCGCAGGTCCGCTCCTGCAGCCCAGAGCGCCTCAGCGATGACGAGGTCGGTGGGCTCGGTGATCTTCATGGCCAGGCGTGACCCCGGCACCAGATGCACGGGATGACCCACCGCCTCGCAGCAGGCCGCATCGTCGGTGACCTCGAGACCCGCCGCCAGGACGTGCTCGTGTGCGGCGACCAATTCGGCGTACGCAAACCCCTGCGGGGTCTGGACCCCGCGCAGGGCGGCGCGATCGACGACGCGCGACCCCCCATCGGTGATCTCCCGAATGCTGTCGATGACGGGCAGCGCGGGCACAACAGCGATGTGGCCGGCACGAACCGCAGCAATCACTTCGGCAACCACCGTCGCAGGCACCATCGGACGGGCTGCATCGTGGACGAGCACCACACCGGCCCGGCCGACTGCGGCGAGCCCCAGCCGGACGGAGTGTTGGCGCTCGGAGCCACCGACGACCAACGTGCAGGGGATCGGGACATCCGCCAGCGCCGCACTGAAGTCGGGCTCAAGGCCGGCGGGAACGATGACGACGGCCCGGTCTGCGCCGCCCGCCGCAAGTTGATCGACGGAGCGGGCGACGAGGGCGCGGCCGGCGAGGGGCCGGAGGGCCTTGGCCAGGCCGCCCCCCAGACGGGAACCAGAACCGGCCGCCGCCACGAGGGCGACGACCGGTTCGTCGGACAGATGGGTCATATGAGTGTCAGGAAGCCAGGACCTCGTCGAGCAGAACCTCAGCCTTGTCTTCTTCGACCTTTTCGGCGAGGGCCAGCTCGGACACCAGGATCTGGCGCGCCTTGGCCAGCATCCGCTTCTCGCCGGCCGACAGCCCGCGATCCTTTTCACGACGCCAGAGGTCGCGGACGACCTCGGACACCTTGATGACGTTGCCGGAGTGAAGCTTCTCCAGATTCGCCTTGTAACGACGCGACCAGTTGGTCGGCTCCTCGGTGTGGGGGGCCCGCAGGACGGAGAAGACCTTCTCCAGCCCATCGGCATCCACCACATCACGCACGCCTACGAGATCCAGGTTGCAGGCCGGCACCCGCACCACCAGGTCGTTCTGGCCTACGATTCTCAATACGAGGTAGAGCTTGTCCTCTCCCTTGATCTTGCGGGTCTCAATGTCCTCGATGACGGCCGCCCCATGATTGGGGTAGACCACCGTTTCGCCGACTGTGAAGGTCATATTTTTTTAACCCCTTTCCCGGGGAGGAGTATATCACGCGCCTCTTCCCCGGCCGAGTGCGTTTGTGCTAGCCAGAGCGGGTTCGGGCACTCCCGAAGGGCTTGACACGACACCGGCGGTGTGCCTGTGATAACCATTTGAACGTCAACGTGGGCGATTGCGGTCGTTTGTCGCTAGGCTGCCCCTGTCTATTCACGTCCTCGAGGAGCTGCCCCCGTGGTCAAGCGTCAGTCGCCCCGCATCCTTGCCGCCGCCGCAATCGCGGCGCTCGCACTCGGCCTTTCGTCCTGCGCGACCCCGCAGACGCTCAAGCCCTATACGCCCGCCGAGGGTGTGCAGGCCGACGTGCCCAGCACCGACGCGGTTCAGGGCACGAACGAGGTTCCGCTGAAGATCCGCAACCTGATGATCGTGGCCCAGCCCGATGCCAACAGCGGTTTCGTGTCCGGCGCGTTCATCGCGCCGATCGATCGCTCCGACAAACTGGTGAGCATCGAGGGGCGCACGTTCACGCACACGAACGCGGAGGCCGGCACGATCGCGAAGGTCCAGGCCAACCGTGAACTGCCCGCCGGCCAGCTCATCCGCCTCACCGACGGCGCGCCGCTCCAGGTCAGCGCTTCCCCGCTGACGCCGGGCCTCATCGCGGAGCTCACGCTGGTCTTCGAGGGCAGCAAGCCCCAGACGCTCAGGGTGCCGATCGTGGACGCGACCAAGGAAGACTTCGCCACCTATTCGCCGAGCCCCGCCGCCGGCAGCGCCACTCCGACCCCCGCTGCCGCGGGCCAGGGCGCTCCCGCCGAGGCTGCTCCTGCCGAGGCTCCCGCTCAGGCACCCGCCGAGCCTGCGCCGACGCCCAACTGAGTCGCCGGTTTCGTACGCACAGAAGGCGTCCACCCTCTTGGAGGTGGATGCCTTCTGTTTCTGCCTTCGCCTGTGCGTCTCTGCGCGCTCTCCGGCCCGACTCCGCGACCCGACTGCCGGCGGCTCTGTCGACAGCTTCCAGGTCGAGAGCGTGGCCGCCGGGGCGCCCGGCTGAGGCCCCGGCACTGACACGCCGGGACGCAGCGGGCGATGTGCCATATGTCACGACTTCGGGCTCGACCCGCAGTGTCTCCCTCGAAGTCGTGCCACCTGGCAGAGGCTCGCTCCGGCACTCGGCGTGTCGGGCAAGCTCAAGCGACTAAAGGGAGCTCAGGCGCTGGCAGCGTGCCCCGCGCGACGCGGTACTTCACAAGCGCCCGAGCACTTACTCCCCGTGGGTGACCTCGTCGGAGAAGAGCGAGCTGATGGACGAGCCCGAATTGTGCCGGCGCACCGCCTCGGCGAACAGGGGCGCGACCGATCGGGTCTCGAGCTTGGCGGGCGTACGCTCCGGCGTCAGCGGCACCGTGCTGGTCGTGACGATCTCGGTGATGTCGTCGCGCGCGTTGAGGCGCTCGACGGCCTTGCCGGTGAACAGTCCGTGCGTGGACGCAATGGAGATATCGCGCACGTTGTAGTCCTGCAACCGGTCGATCAACTCGATCATCGAGCCGGCGGTAGCGATCTCGTCGTCGATGATGATGACGTTCTTGCCCTCGACGTCACCGACGATGCGGTCGATGATGACCTTGTCGTCGGCCATGCGGCGCTTGGAGCCGGCAGCGACATCCAGGCCGAGGAATCGCGCGAACTCGGACGCGACCTTCGCGTAGCCGAAGTCGGGCGACACCACGACGGTGTTGCTCAGATCCTTGTTGCGATAGTGGTCGGCCAGCTCGCGGACAGCGGTCAGGTGGTCGACCGGCACGTTGAAGAAGCCGTGGACCTGCTCCGAGTGCAGGGTCATGGTGATCACACGCGTCGCGCCGGCAGCCGACAACATGTCGGCGACCAGCTTGCCGCCGATCGAGATGCGAGGAGCATCCTTCTTGTCGGATCGCGCATAGGAATAGTGCGGGATCACGGCGGTGATGTGGGCAGCAGAGGCACCCCGGGCTGCGTCGAGCATGAGCAGGAGTTCGACGAGGTTCTCCTGCACCGGCGGGACCAGCGGCTGGACGATATAGACGTCCTTGCGACGACAGTTGGCCCGCAGCTGAACCTGCAGGCAGTCGTTGCTGAATCGGGTGATGTTGGTGTGCGAGAGCTCGACCCCGAGAATGTCGCACATCTCTTTCGCGAACTCGGGATGGGCGCTTCCCGTGAATACGGTGATGTCTTCGGTCACGGTGCCTCAGCCTATCCGTTCACCCAGTGTTCACAGTGCGCGGTGGACGACTGGTGCCGCAGCGCGGCACGGCACCTGATTCCGACAGGCACAAGCATCGGTTCAACCCTCGAATTTATAGCCCACCCCGCGCACGGTCACCAGATAACGCGGCGTCGACGGGTCCGGCTCGATCTTGGAGCGCAGGCGCTTGATGTGGACGTCGAGGGTCTTGGTGTCGCCGACATAGTCCGCACCCCAGATGCGATCGATGAGCTGGCCGCGGGTCATGACACGACCGGCGTTGCGCAGGAGCATCTCGAGCAGTTCGAACTCCTTGAGCGCAAGCTTGACGTTCTCGCCGTTGACGGAGACGGAGTGGCGTTCGACGTCCATGCGTACGCCCGCGCTCTCGATCACGTCCGGCACCAGTTCGACCTCCTGGCCGCGTCGCAGAACGGCCCGGATGCGGGCGACGAGCTCGCGGTGGGAGAACGGCTTGGTGACATAGTCGTCGGCACCCAGTTCGAGCCCCACGACCTTGTCGACCTCCGAGTCGCGAGCGGTGACCATGATGACGGGGACGGTGCCACGGAGGCGGAGCTGGCGGCACACCTCGGTGCCGGGCAGGCCGGGCATCATCAGGTCGAGCAGCACGATGTCGGCCCCGTTGCGGTCGAACTCGGCGAGCCCCTCGGTCCCGTCGGCCGCCTCGATCACCTCGAAGCCCTCCTTGCGGAGCATGTAGGACAGAGCCTCCCGATAGGACTCCTCGTCCTCGACCACCAGCACTCGTGTCATGCGGAGACCTCCCGTGTCGTCGGCCGGGCGCTTCGCCCGGAGTGTGTGTCGTGCTGCGGGCCGTCGAGCTCCGCGGCTTCCGAATCGTCCCGAGTGTGTTGCTCGGGAATCCTGATGGTGAATGTCGAGCCCTGCCCCTGCTGGCTCCAGACGCTGACCTGGCCGCCGTGGGCGGCGACGATGTGTTTCACGATGGAGAGGCCCAACCCGGTGCCACCGTTGGCGCGACTGCGGGCATAGTCCACGCGATAGAAGCGCTCGAAGATGCGGGGCAGTTCCTTGGCACTGATCCCGATGCCGTTGTCGCTGACGGTGAGTTCGACGACCTGATCGTCGGCGTCAGTGGTGCGGCGGGCGGTGACGACCACCTTCTTGCCGGCCTCCGAATAGATGACCGCATTCTCGACGAGGTTGCCGACGGCCGTCGTGAGGTGTTCGCGGTCCCCCATGACGACCATCCCCTTCTCGCCCGCCACGGTGAGGGTGACGGAGCGGGCGTCGGCCCGGAGCCGGCATCGATCGACCGCCTCGGCGAGCACGTCGTCGATCCTGACCTCGGACGCGGTCATCAACGGATCATCCGACTGGAGCCGCGACAACTCGATGATCTGCTGGACCAGCTCGGAAAGCCGTTCGGAATCCCGAGCCATGCGGTTGGCGAACCCCCGCACCGCCTCGGGATCGTCCGCCGCCTCCTGCACGGCCTCGGCCAGCAACGAGATCGCCCCGATGGGGGTCTTGAGTTCGTGGCTCACATTGGCGACGAAGTCGCGGCGGGTTTCCTCGACGCGGCGAGCCGCAGTGCGGTCCTCGGCCAGGATCAGGATCAGCTCGCCCACCTTGGCCACCCGGGCCGACAGATAGAGGGATGGGGACACCCGCCCACGGCGCAGCTCCAGTTCGCTCGTGCGGATCTGGCCATCGGCCCGCACGTCCTGGACGAGGTCCATGACCATGGGCACCACGATCCGGGTGCCGCGGACGAGACCGAACGCTCTGGCCTGGCTGGTGGACTGGAGCACCTGGTCGCGCTCATCGAGCACGATGGCGGAGGAGCGCAGCACGCTGATGACCTCGGACATCGCCGGCGGGACCTGAGGCAGTTCCTCGGGTTCAACGGTCGCCTGCGGGGCGGACCGGCGGCGCCAGATCAGCGCCCCAACCACCAGTCCGAGGATCAGGCCGACCACGCCGGCAACCACCCACGTCACGCGAGCATCCTAGGCCCGCGGCGGCGGGAGAATTCGCCGATCATCGACCCCTGAGCCGGGATGATCAGCGCAGTTAGCTCAGAGTTAATCTATTGTTAACGTCAGAATCGGCCGTGGTCAGCACTATCGCCTAGGTTGGGTGCCCGGCCAATGGGAGGCCGCCTCGATATGACACCGACGATCGGACCCCGACCCTTGCGCGATTCCTACCGTGAACAGCTCGACTCCGTGGTCGCCGACCTGGTCGAGATGTCACAGCTGATCTGCGCTGCGGTCAGGAATGCGACAGCCGCGTTGCTCAACGCCGACCTCCAGCTCTCGGAGCAGGTGATCTCCAACGACGGCCGCATCGACGATATGCATGCCGATATCGAGATGCGCTGCTTCGACCTGCTGGCGCGGCAGGCGCCCGTCGCCGGCGAACTCCGCACGGTGGTGGCCGCGCTGCGCATGGTGACCGAGATGGGTCGCATGGGTGATCTCGCAGCCCATGTCGCCAAGGTCGCCCGCATGCGCTATCCCGACCGGGCGCTGCCCACCTCACTGGAAGCCAACTTCACCCGCATGGCCGAGGTGGCGGAGGAGATGGTCGAACAGGCCGGCAAGACGCTGCGGACGCGCAACGTTGCGGTGGCCCGCGAGCTCGCTGCCATCGACGAGGAGATGGACGACCTGCGGCGCACGCAGTTCCGCATCCTGCTCGGGAACGACTGGCCCTATGGCGTCGAGGCCGCGGTCGACGTGGCGCTCCTGGGGCGCTACTACGAGCGCATCGCCGACCATGCCGTCTCGATGGGCCGCCGCCTCATCTATGTGGTGACCGGCGAAATCGGCGGCATCGACACCTGGACGCAGGCCTGAAAAGGCCGCGCCGGCGGCACCCGGAGGCACCGCCGGCGGAGGATGCCGGACCGACTATTTCTTGCCCTGGTTCTTGACCGCTTCGATGGACGCCTTGGCGGCATCGGGATCGAGATAGCGGCCACCCGGCGTGACGGGCTTGAGGTTCTCGTCGAGCTCGTAGTACAGCGGGATGCCCGTCGGGATGTTGAGACCCACGATGTCGGAGTCGGAGATGCCATCGAGGTGCTTCACCAGCGCCCGCAGCGAGTTGCCGTGGGCGGTGACGAGCACGACCTTGCCGGACTTGAGATCGGGCACGACGGCCGACTCCCAATAGGGCAGCATCCGCTCGACGACGTCCTTGAGGCACTCCGTGCGGGGCCGCTCATCGGCGGGGATATCCGCATAGCGCGGATCGTTGAACTGTGAGAACTCATCATCGGTGTCGAGGACCGGCGGCGGGGTGTCGAAGGACCGACGCCAGGTCATGAACTGCTCCTCGCCGAACTCCTCCAGCGTCTGGGCCTTGTTCTTGCCCTGGAGCGCGCCGTAGTGCCGCTCGTTGAGCCGCCACGAACGCTGCACAGGAATCCAGTGTCGGTCGCAACCATCGAGGGCCAGGTTCGCGGTGTGAATCGCGCGGCGCAGCAGCGACGTGTGCAGCAGGTCGGGCAGGAGATCTTCGGCCTTCAGCAGCTCGGCGGCCCGCCTGGCCTCTCCGACGCCCTTCTCGTTGATGTCGACGTCAACCCAGCCGGTGAAGAGATTCTTGGCATTCCATTCGCTCTCGCCATGACGGAGCAGGATCAGTTTGGCGCTCATGGGATGAGCCTAGCCCTGCCCCACGCCCCCACAGCCAGATGGTCGCCGGCACCATCGCGAGCTTGAACACACCGGACACGTAGCCCGCGCAGCACAAGATCCACCGCGTCAGCTGAGCTCCTCCTCCGGCGGCCGGCCGTCGGCCAGGTGCCGGAAAGCGCGCAGATTGGCGGTCGACTCGCCCCGGGACAGGCGCCACTCCCATTCCTTGCGGATGGAGGTCGTGAAGCCGAGCTCGAGGATGGTGTTGAAGGCATCGTCGGCGGTCTCGGCGACCGACCCCAGCAGTCGATCGACTTCGGCTTGTGTGATCGACTCGACCGCGACGCGTCCGGTCAGGTGGATGTCGCCGTGCCGATCGACGCTGAACGCCACGCCATAGGTCTTGAGGTTGTGCTCCAGCAGCCAGCGATAGACCCGTTCATGGTTCTCATCGGGATGGCGGGCGACGAAGGCACGCACCTCCACGGCGTACTCCCCCACCACCAGCGCACACTCCGTCTTCAGCTTGCGCGTGCCGGGCAGGGTGACCGAAATCGTCCGTTCCCGCTGCTCGAAGGGCAACTCCAACCCCGTGACGGTCTCGACGATCACCGCGAGTGCGCGGTCGGCGGTGTCCATGCGCCAACGGTACGCCAGCGCGTGGCTGCGTCAGGTGCACATGAGGTTGATACGCCAGCCAGACGTCCCCCGACACCCCGAAGCGTGACGCAAGTCGTGGCAAATTGTCACGACTTCGACAGCGCCACGGCCGGTCGCGCATGAAGTCCTGACCCATGGCACATCGCCACCCGAGCCCCGGCGTGTCGCCCGGTGGAGGAAACACCACGAGAGAAGGCCCAGCAAGAACCCCAGAGCCCCCAGAAGCGAAGGGGCCCAGAAGAGAAACCCAGAAGGCCCAGGAAAGGAGAGAACCCCCAGGGCCCCGGGCTCAGAGTGCAGACCGCTCCTGCCACTCGGCCCAGGTGATGTTCCACTCGGTCCAGCCGTTGCCCCATTCCAGCTCCCGGTCCGACCCGGTGAACTCGACGGGGTCGCCGATCTGGGCCTGCTCGTAGTAACTCTCCGCCGCGGAGTCCGACAATCCCGTGCACCCATGGCTGGCGTTCACGCGGCCGAAATTGCTCGCATTCCAGGGCGCGGCGTGGAAGAACTCACCGGACTGGGTCAGCCGCAGCGCATAGTGCACGTTGAGGTCATAACCCTCGGACGACCCGGCCGCAATGCCCGTGGTCTCGGATTCCATGCGGGTCGAATACATCTTCTCCATGATGATCTTGGTGCCCGAGCGGGTGGTGAAGCCGGGCTTTCCCGCGCTCACGGGCCAGGTGTGCACCTCCCCGCCGTCGCGCTGGAAGGTCAGTTGCTTGGTCTCCAGGTTGACCTTCGTCACGTTGCGCACGCCGATCCTGACCTCGAGCTCACGGTTGAGCTGGCCATAGGTGCCGTTGCCGGCGTCCACCCCGTTGAGATTGGCGACGAGCTTGATCGTCGTGCCGGGCTGCCAATAGTCCTTGGGCCGATAGTGCACCTCGGTGTCGCTCATCCACCCCCACGACCCGGTCTGCGCGGGCTCGCTCGTCACCGAGAGATTGCGCTCGAACTCCGCCTTGTTGGCCACGGGCAGGTCGAATTGGATGATCACCGGCTGGGCGACGCCGAAAGGTCCCCCGAGCTCGGCCGACGGCCCGACCGTCGGGAAGACCTCCTGATTGCGGCTGAGACTCCTCGTCGTGAAGCGGCTCCGCGCCGTCAGCTCGGTGCCGTCATCGGCCTTGCCGCGGGCAGAAACCGTATAGGTCGCTCCCGGGTCCAGCCGCGACTTCGCCACCCAGTTGCCGCTCGCGTCCACGCCGCCGGTCACGGGCACCGCGTTGCGCCCGGAGGCGGTCGTCGTGACCTCGACATCGGTCACCTCCACCCGGTTCTGGCTCACGGTGAGCAGCGTGTCGACCGGCACCTCCCTGGCTCCGTCGGCGACGTTGACGGCCAGGGCCGGCGGGCCGCTCGGCGTGGGGG
>CAZEVN010000052.1:0-22917 GCA_964515145.1 uncultured Enemella sp. | reverse complement strand
CGTCGATGCCCTCGCGGAAGAGTTCGGTTTCCATGTGATCGGCGTACGCCCGGAACGACTCGTGCCGCAGCGTCGTGTGCTTCGAATCGGGGACCGGCTTGCGGCGGCCGCCGAGGGCTTTCACCCAGGCGTACGCGATCCCCGCCTCGGGCAACCAGCGCTCCAACTCGTCCTTGCCGAACTGCGGGTTGCGCCGGCTCCCCGGAAACGACCGGACGTCGACCACCTCCGCGAGCTCCACCGACCGCGCGAGCGTGGTGAACTCGTCCTCGCTCAGCGTTCCGTGCCCCAGCGTGTGGATGCGCATCGATCCACTTTGTCACACGGGGACCAGGGGACCGACTGCATCGGGGGTGCGGTCCGGCTCGGCTCTGCCCGCCTGTGGCGGCGTAGGGAGGGGGTGGTGCGCCGTATGCATTTGCTTCCGCTGCGGAAGCGCTACCCCGGGCCGGCGGGCAGTGCGGGTGGGCGGCTCTGCGGCTCGGGTCTCGTGCACGGCCCCGGTTCCTTGCGTACGCCGGTCACTCTGATCGCGACACACCGACGGAAGAATCGCAGCGTGCCCATTGGCACGACTTGGTTGGCGACACCGCGTGCCCCGTCCGAGGTCGTGCCATATGGCACATCGAGCAACGCCATCGGGCGTGTCCCAGCCCGCCCAAGGCGAACCCATCGGCCGGACAGCCCAAGCCGCGGTTCCTCGCCGATCGGCTGGTCTACGCGAGCGCGCATCTCTGGGACGCGACTCCACCACAGTTGCTGTGCACCGACCGATTCGTGGCTCAGCTCTCGAGGGCTCGCTTCAACATCTCGAGGTCGCGGGCAACCATCCGGCAATCGCGATCGAACTCGTCGTCGGTCAGTTCGATCTGGCGGACCGTGAAGATCACCTCGGCCCCGTCGGGATGCGCGATCACGCGCAGGGGATTATTGACGGTCGTTCCCGACGGCAGGGTCACGTCGTGGTCCAGCACGCCGAAACCGTTGCGCGACCGAACCGGACGGTCACCTCACCCATTGGTGAGTCGACGACCAGGGTGTCTGCCACTCGCCTGACGTCTGCCTTCGCGAGGCCCCCTGCCCACTTGGGGAGATTGTCGGGGTCGGCCGCGAAGTTGTAGACGCGTTCCGGTGTGGTCGCAATGACGCAACTGATGTGGCGGCTCTCCATGACTCCGAATCAGTGCTGCATGTCGACGAAGCGCGAATAGTGACCCTGGAACGCGGTGACGATCGTGCGGGTGGGGCCGTTTCGGTTCTTCGCCACAATGAAGTCGGCCTCGCCCAGACGCGCGGACTCCTTGTCATAGATGTCTTCGCGGTGGAGCAGGATCACGATATCCGCATCTTGTTCAAGTGACCCACTTTCGCGAAGGTCGCTAACCATCGGCTTCTTGTCGGTGCGCTGCTCGGGGCCACGGTTGAGCTGGGACATTGCCACGACCGGCACATGGAGCTCCTTGGCCAGAAGTTTGATCTGACGGGAGAACTCCGAGACCTCGAGCTGGCGGGATTCGACTTTCTTGCCGGACGTCATGAGCTGGAGGTAGTCGATGACGATGAGCTTGAGGTCGTGCTTCTGCTTCAAACGGCGGGCCTTGGCGCGGATCTCCATCATCGTCAGGTTGGGCGAGTCGTCGATATAGAGCGGGGCAGAGGAGATGGTGGCCATCTTGTTGGCCACCCGTGTCCAATCTTCCTCGCTCATCGTGCCCTTCCGGATGTGGTTGAGCGGGATCTGAGCCTCGGCCGAGAGCAGGCGCATCGTGATCTCGACCTTGCTCATTTCGAGGGAGAAGATCGCGGAAGTCATGCCGTTTTTGATCGAACAGGCCCGGGCGAAGTCGAGACCCAAAGTGCTGTTGTGGGTCGGCACGCGGGATTCGCCCGCGAGATAGAGGTGATCCGGGCTGTCGACCTCGACGCAACGCACAGGTACAGAGTCGATGGCCACGACCCCGCTGATGCCAAACACGGAGTCAGGTGGACATCCGATCTCGTCGACGCCCTCGCGCGCGAGGTCGGCAGTTCGCCGGATGGCGACCCCCTCGTCGGACGGAACCGGCCACTGGTGGTCACCGTCGGCCACGATCGAGGTGCCATCGGCGAAAGTAATGCGGAAGCACTCACGATCCGTCAGAACCTCGGTCATGGCGACCACCCGGGTGGGCTGCCCTTGCGCATCCAGCAACTCATCGCCCACCCTGACCTCGCCCATGGTGGTCCACCCGGTGGGGGTGGGCAGCGGGGTGTCGAGAGCAAGCGCCTTCCCGACCGCCGGTCTGGCGGCCAGGATAACCATCTGCCCGCCGTGCAAACCATTCGTCAATTCATCCAATTCGACGAATCCGGTGGGAATCCCACCCATTTCGCCGGAGCGATTGGAGATCGCCTCCATCTCGTCGAGGGTCGCCTCGAGGAGCTCGGACAGCGGCTGGTAGTCCTCGGACGTGTTGCCGTCGGTGACCGAATAGACCGCGGCCTGGGCGCGGTCGACGATATCGGCGACCTCGCCCTCGCCGCTGTAGCCCAACTGGGCGATCCTGACCGACGCCTCGACGAGCCGGCGCAGGATGGCCTTCTCGCGCACGATGCGCGCGTAGTAGCCGGCATTGGCCGCGACCGAGACTTTGGCGTACAGATCATGGAGATAAAGCGGGCCCCGGGCCCGCTGGAGCAGGCCCGTGCGGGTCAGCTCGTTGGATACGGTGATCGGGTCCGCGGGCTCGCCCCGGCCATAGAGGTCGAGGATCGCGCCGAAGATGTATTCGTGGGCCGGGTGATAGAAGTCGGCGGCCTTCACCATCTCGAGGACGTCGGCGATGGCGTCCTTGGAGGTCAGCATCGACCCGAGCACGGCCTGTTCGGCGTCGTTGTCCTGCGGCGGCATGCGGTCGAAGCCACCCGCGGGGCCTTCGGATTCCTCGACGAACTTGTCGGCGAAGTCCTTGAAATCGGTGCTCATGTGCCGTTCTCCTTCCCGGGGGGCCTGGGCTGGATCCGACGCTAGAGGGCGGGTCCGACATTTCTTGGCCTTGTGAACGGCCTGCGGACGAGCCGTTCGGGGCGGGTCGCTGGCCCACCGTAGACCACCTCCCGGCTCACGAAAAACCGAGTTATCCACAGGTCCTGTGGATGATGTGGGGAACTGGCCAGTGGGCCTGTGTATGACTTGGGCTCCCAGCTGTGGATGAAATTTCATGCCGCACGGTAAGTGGCCTCTGACTAGGTGTTTGACCATGGAAAAGTTGTGGATGAAAGAAATCTCACAAGAGATCTCGGCAGCGTGGGCACTTGTCCGACTTGCCTTGACAGGCGGCCGCGCAGGGGTTAGGGGCCGGTAGTTGTGCATAACTTCGCTTCGGTGTGGATAACCAGAAACCCTCTCGCCGGACGCGGGCGGTGTGATACGCGGCGTCGCCCCGGGGTGGCAGTCCGACGCGATCCGGGTTGATACCGGTACCCCCTAGGGGTAAGATGACCGGCATGGAACACGGCGAACAGAGCCCCGGCTATCACGACACGAAGGCGGCCCACCTCAAGCGCCTCCGGCGCATCGAGGGCCAGATCCGAGGGCTGCAGCGGATGGTGGAGGAGGACAAATACTGCATCGACGTCCTCACCCAGATCTCTGCTGCGACCCGGGCGCTCGAGTCCGTCGCGCTCAACCTGCTCGACGAGCACCTGCATCACTGCGTCGCCCATGCCATCGAGGCGGGCGGTGACGAAGCACAGCTGAAGATCGCGGAGGCGAGCGACGCGGTTGCCCGTCTCGTTCGATCCTGAGCCGCCTGACATCCTGGATCCGTTTCCCAACACCACCTGGAGGACCCCATGACCACCACCAATTACACCGTCACCGGCATGACCTGCGGACACTGCGTCAACGCCGTCACGGAAGAGGTCTCGGCGCTCGACGGCGTCACCGCCGTCAACGTGCAGCAGGACGGCGCTATGGTCGTCGAATCCGCCGAGAAGCTCCCGCTCTCCGCGGTCACCGAGGCTGTCTCCGAGGCCGGCGACTACACCGTCGTCGAGGCCTGAGGCTTCGAGACGCTCGTTCTTCGTTCCTCTGCCAACAAAACCATCCGGAAGGAATCATGACCGACCAGCTCACGCGACCCGAGAGCGTCGAACTCGATATCGAGGGCATGACGTGTGCGTCGTGCGCCGTGCGCATTGAGAAGAAGCTCAACAAGGTCGACGGCGTGACGGCGACGGTCAACTATGCGACCGAGAAGGCGCGCATCGACCTCGTTCGGCCGATCCCGCTCGACGAGTTGCTGGCGGTGGTGGACCGGACGGGATACAAGGCGTCGGTGCCCCAGCCGGATGCCCCGGAGAAGGCCGACCCGGTCGTTCGGCTCCGGCGTGACCTGATCCTCAGCGCGGTGCTGTCGATCCCGGTCGTGGCGGTCTCGATGGTTCCGGCGCTGCAGTTCCCCGGTTGGCAGTGGCTGGTGCTGGCCCTGACGACACCGGTGGTGCTGTACGCCGGTTTCCGCTTCCACCGGTCTGCCGCTGTGAACCTCCGGCACGGCGCGACCAACATGGACACGCTCATCTCGATGGGCTCGCTGGCGGCCTATTTCTGGTCCGTCGTCGCCATGGTGTTCGGCCACGCCGGCATGATCGGCATGAAGCACGAGATCAGCTTCGCCCTCGAACGCTCCGATGGCTTCGGCAATATCTATTTCGAGGCCGCCGCCGCCATCATCACCTTCATCCTGACGGGCCGCTATTTCGAGGCGAAGTCGCGGCGCAGCGCGGGTGAGGCGGTTCGGGCACTTCTGACACTGGGAGCCTCTGATGTCGCGGTCCTCCGGGAGGGCCGCGAGGTCCGGATCCCGATCGACCAGCTCCAGGTCGGCGACACCTTCGTCGTCCGGCCCGGCGAGAAGGTCGCTACGGACGGCGAGGTGATCGAAGGCACTTCGGGTGTCGATGCCTCGATGATCACGGGCGAGTCCGTCCCGGTCGACGTCGGTCCGGGCGATGCCATCATCGGGGGCTGTCTCAATACGGACGGTCGGCTGGTCGTGCGTGCGACCCGCGTCGGTGAGGAGACCCAGCTCGCCCGGATCGCCCGCATGGTGTCGGACGCCCAGACCGGCAAGTCCCAGGCCCAGCGCCTTGCCGACCGGATCTCGGCCGTCTTCGTGCCGATCGTCATCGTCCTGGCGGTCGTCACCCTGGTCGGCTGGCTCGTCGCCGGTGCCGGTGCGGGCTTCGCCTTCACCGCCGCGGTGGCCGTCCTGATCATCGCTTGCCCCTGTGCGCTCGGGCTCGCCACCCCGACGGCCCTGCTCGTCGGCACCGGTCGCGGAGCCACCCTGGGCATCCTCATCAAGGGCCCCGAAGCGCTCGAATCCACCAGGTCCGTCGACACGATCGTCCTCGACAAGACCGGCACTGTCACCACGGGCGCCCTCGAAGTGGTCGGGGCGCATGCCGCCGAGGAGTGGGCTGGGCCCCACCACCGCGACGAGTTCATCCGCCTGGCGGCCTCGGCCGAGTCGGGCTCGGAGCACCCGATCGCCAAGGCGATCGTCCGGTACGCCGAGTCGCAGGACCTGGTCCTGTCCCAGCCCCGGGATTTCCGCAACACCGCCGGGCTCGGTGTCGACGCGACGGTCGACGATCGTCGCGTTCGGGTGGGGCGGCCGTCGTTGGTGACCGAGTTGCCCCCGGGTCTCGCGGGGGCGCAGCGCGCAGCAATGGACGAGGGCCGTTCCACGATCCTCGTCATCGTCGACGACGAGCCCGCGGGGCTGATCGAGCTGGCCGACACGGTGAAGCCGGGTGCGGCCCACGCGGTCCGTTTGTTCCGCGAACTGGGTCTCGAGCCCCATCTCCTCACTGGAGACTCCGCGGCCGCCGCCCACTCGGTGGCCCGCGAGGTCGACATCGCCAGCGTGACCGCCGAGGTCCACCCGGAGGGCAAGGTGCAGGTGGTCCGTGATCTGCAGGCGTCCGGCAAGCGCGTGGCCATGGTCGGCGACGGTGTGAACGATGCGGCCGCTCTGGCGACCGCCGACCTCGGCATCGCCATGGGCACCGGGACCGACGCCGCGATCGAGGCAGCCGATCTGACGCTGGTCCGGGGTGACCTGAGACTGGCCGCCGACGCAGTCCGCCTGTCCCGAGCGACTCTGCGTACCATCCACGCGAACCTCTTCTGGGCCTTCGCCTACAACGTGGCTGCTATCCCGGTCGCGGCCCTCGGGCTGCTCAACCCGATGATCGCCGGCGCGGCGATGGCGTTCAGCTCGGTGTTCGTGGTGTCGAACAGCCTGCGGTTGCGGGGGTTCCGCGCCCGTGCCGTGGAGCGAGACAGTTCTCTCAGGTGATTTTAGGTTTTTGCGGCGTGGCGTTACCATTTTGTGACGCTTGAGCCGGTAATGCGGAAATTCGACTACCGGCACGACGAAACGTTGGGAGTCGATTAGTGCGCAAGATCATTCCTCTGGCAGTCGCCGGTGGTGTTCTCGTTGCGTCCGGTGGTGTGTTCGGTGCCGCGCAGGCGCTGGCCAAGGACATCGAGGTCACCCAGGACGGTGTGCCGATGAACGTTCGCACGTGGGACGGCACGGTGGGTGACGTCCTGGACGGACAGGGCATCGAGCTCGGCGAGCATGATGTCGTCGCGCCCGGACCCGACGAGAAGATCGTCGACGGCCAGCAGATCTCGGTCCGCTATGGCCGCGCGCTCCACCTCACCATCGACGGCAGCGCCGAGACGGTCTGGACCACCGCGCTCACGCTGGATGAGGCGCTCGCCGAGCGGTCGATCCGCGACGAGAGCCGCCTCTCGACCTCGCGCACCGCCGCGATCAGCCGTCAGGGCCTCAGCGTCACCATCGACACGGCCAAGATGGTCAACCTGTCGATCGGCGGCCAGCCGAGCACCCTCATCACCCCGGCCAAGACCGTGGGTGAGGCGCTGACCGAGGCCAACGTGACCGTGGGTCCGGAGGACCGCGTCGAGCCGGCCCTCGAGACCCCGGTGACCGAGGGCATGCAGGTCGATGTGCAGAAGAACGAGAACAAGGAGACCCTCAAGCCGGTCGAGATCCCGTTCAAGACGATCCGCAAGAACACCGCATCCCTGCCGAGCGGCACCGAGAAGGTCGAGACCAAGGGCGTGAACGGCAAGGCCGTCGAGACCTGGGTCGAGCGCTTCGAGAACGGTGTCTCGGTCAAGAACGAGAAGATCGCCACCAAGGTCGAGAAGGAAGCCGTCGACGAGGTCATCCTGGTTGGCACGCGCACGGCATCGGCCAGCCCGAGCTCGTCGGCGAGCGCCAGCTCGCGCAGCTCCTCGCCCAGTGCCGGCGGCTCGTCGAGCCTGACCCCGGCCAACGGTGCCAGCTGTGTTGCCTCCAACTATTGGGAGCCCCAGCCCACCGCCAACGGTGAGCGCTTCGACCCGAACGCCATGACCGCGGCCCACAAGACCCTGCCGTTCAACACGCGCGTCAAGGTCACCAACCCGCGCAACGGCAAGACCGTCATCGTTCGCATCAACGACCGCGGTCCCTACATCGCCGGTCGCTGCCTCGACCTCTCCCGTGCCGCCTTCGCTCAGATCGGCGACCTCGGCCAGGGCGTGATGACCGTCAACTATGAGGTCCTCTGACCTTCAGTCCTCCCTTTGAGTACGCCCGGACCTCGGTCCGGGCGTACTGCTTTTTGGATCAGGCGCGGCGGACCATCCGGAACATCCGCCGGTGATACCAGATAGGCCCGGTTTCGCCCTCGGCGCCGTCGGGGGAGAACCCATTGCGCCGATAGAACCGCTCGGCGCGGTGGTTGTCGGCGATGATCCAGAGGTACGCCGACCGGTCGCCCACGGCGACGTCGAACAGGGCCTGGCCCGCCCCGGTGCCGTGTGCCTCGGGCAGGAGGTAGAGCCGGTCGAGGATCCAGGGAATGTCTGCGGGCGGAGGATCGAAGTCTTCCTCCCACCAGTTCATCCCCAGGCCGGCGCAGGCGATGCCGACGATCCGGTCGTCCAACTCGACCACCCAGTGATGCCGGAACGGCTCCTCGCCCGCGGCCAGAATCCCGGTCAGCCGCTCAAGCTCGGCGGCCAGGTCCGCAGTCACCCGGGGTCGCTCCCGGAGCCGATCCTCGGCATATTCCGGCGGCATCAAGTGCTGATAGGCCGATATCTGGGCCGCCACATGCGTGTGGACATAGGCCTCGGCATCCGCCGCGACGGCCCGGCGTACGCGCAGGTTCACTCGCCGCTCTGGGCCTCGATCGCGGCTTCCAGGCGATCCAGTTTGCCGGTGAGCTCACCGGTGTGACCGGGCCGGATGTCGGCCTTGAGGACCAGGCCGACGCGAGTGCCATAGCGGCCGCATGCCTCGGTGGCACGCTTGACGACGTCCATGCACTCGTCCCAGTCACCCTCGATCGTGGTGAACATGGAATCGGTGCGATGCGGCAGGCCGGACTTGCGGACCACCTTCACAGCAGCGGCGACGGCGTCGTGGACGGATTCGGACCCATTCGGGGCGACAGAGAATGCAACCAACATGCCCCCATCCTTCCACCCGCAGGAAAGGGGTGCTCCGCGACCGGGAGTAGCCTGCACTCGGGCGGCTCGCGCGAGACGCATCAGGAGGTATCGGCGTGAAGTCCCTTGTGATCCCCGCGATGCTCGCGGTCGCTGCGCTCGGGCTGGCCGGTTGCGGGGCAGCGGGTCCGAGTTCGTCGCCTTCTGCCCAACCGGGGACCGCCTCGCCCACGCAGGGGAGCCTGGAATGCCCTCCGGCCGGTGGCCTGGAACTTCCCGATGCGAGTTCCGTGGTCCACCTCCCGACCGGTGCGGCGGGCGTACGGCTGTGTGATCTGGCCACGACCGGGCCGGTGCTGGCTCCGCCCGAGGAACTGGTCACGGGGGCGGACCGGCTGGTGGAGCAGTTCAATGCGGCTGAGCCCTTCGAACCGTCCACCACGGCCTGCACGGCTGACGCGGGGCCGGCGTACGCCATGATCCTCCGCTATCCCGACAACACCTCCGTGACGGTCACGTCGATGCTCGCCGGGTGCCGAACCGTGGGCGGAAAGTTCGGTGGCGACGCGCTCGTGGCCACGTTCGCGGAGCTCGTGGAGCAGTCCCGGGATGCCTCGCAGCCGCCCACTCCGGCGGTCTCGGAGCCCTGCGCGGGGCCGCGGCTGTCGTGGGTGCCGGTCCGGACCAAGGACCTGGCCACGATCAGCGCCTGTGCGGACGCCACCCAGACCTCCGCCACCCGCGGCACCGCCAGCCCGGAGCAGTGGGCCGTCCTCGCCGCCGACCTGGCCACGAATGTCACCGAGGCAGAGGACTTCTGGCCTGCCGGTGAGGCAGTGCACTATGTGGCCACCGATCGCTATGGCCAACCCCAGGAGTTGCAGCGATTCGGTGACAAGGTCGTCGTTACCGGGATCTCGCTGGGGACCCCGCAACAGAAGCTCCGCGTGTGGTCGCCGTCGCCGGCGTCGCTGACCATCCTGGACGAGCTCGGAGGCTGAGTGTCCCCTACCCCTCTTGTCGACCAACGGCACGAACAAGGCCGAGGCGTAGGCACTCGCCTGACATGGCCGGCGCGGGAATTCGATTGAAGGATTTTGGCGTCCTGGTGGGCAAAATCCTTCAAGCGAAATCGTCCTCAACCGAGGCCGACACCGAAGTCGCAACCGAGGCTCAGGCCGCGAGGCGGATGACCCGATCACACCGCTCGATCACCCGGGGATCATGTGTGATCACCAGCACCGGATCGCCCTCGGAGGCGGCCCAGATATCCGCCATCAGCGCCTCTGCGGTCTGGGCATCGAGGTGTTCGGTGGGCTCGTCGAGGATCCACGACTGGTGGTGGCCGATGAGGACTCGAGCCAGCGCCACACGACGCGCCTCGCCGCCGGACAACATCGAGCCCTCCTCGCCGACGATGCGGCTCGGGCCCAGGGCACCGAGACCGGCCCGGGCCAGGGCTGCATCCAAATCGGCGGCTGTCGCATCCCGATTGCCGATCTTCACGTTCTCCTCGATAGAGGTGTTGAAGATGTGGGCGTCCTGGGCGAGATAGCCGATCGTGCCGTCAACCCGGGCCTCGCCGGCCAGGGGCGGAATGAGACCCATCAGCGTGGCGGCGATGGTGGTCTTGCCGACGCCGGAGGGCCCGACGAGGGCGACGCGCTCGCCCGGGCGTACCTCCAGGTCGATTCCTGTCAGCACCGCCTCCTCGCCCGGCCAACCGACCGCTGCATCGGACAGCCCCAGCACGGGTTCGTCCGCAGGCGCCACGGTCGCGCGGTCGCCTCGGCCGATCGCGGGAGCGTCGAGCACCTGCGCCACCCGACCGAGCGCGGACTGGGCCCGCGTCAGGGTCTGGGCGGCCTGAGTCAGGGTCGACAAAACCTCGTGCAGGGCGATCGGCACGAGCACCAGCGTGCCCAACGCGACGCGGGGGAGGTCGCCTGCGGCGACGGCGGGTACGCCCACGGCGAGCGCCACGATGATCGCGACCCCGGCTGCCAGCACCTGGGCCCCCGCGGCGAAACCGCGCACGACAGCGGCACGCTCCTCGGCCCGCTTGAGTCGGTCGTCGACATCGAGAAGGGCATCGACGCGGACCGTGTCGCCATAGGCAGCGAGGTCATAACTGGCCCGGTTGACCTCGCGAACGCGGTCGGCCAGCTGCCCGCGCAACGGGACGGTCTCGGCGTCGGCCCGAGCCGACGCCCGGCGCGCCAGGATCGGGACGACCACGCCGGCGATCACGGCCGAAGCAAACAGGGTGATGCCGGCGACGGGGGAGAGGACCGTCATCGCGATGGAGGCCACCAGCGAGATCAGGGCAGCCGACGCGAACGGCAGGGCCACGCGGACGATGAGGTCCTGGATCGCCTCGACATCCTTGACCACCCGCACGAGCAGATCACCGCGACGGCGGCCGAGCAGGGTGGTGGAAGCCAGGCGGGCATAGGTGCGGATGCGCAGGAGGCTCTGCATCCGTAGCGCCAGGGTGTGGGAGACGATGCGCTCCGCATAACGGAAGACG
Organism: uncultured Enemella sp.; assembly: GCA_964515145.1. Classification (GTDB taxonomy): domain Bacteria; phylum Actinomycetota; class Actinomycetes; order Propionibacteriales; family Propionibacteriaceae; genus Enemella. The sequence goes on along the minus strand of CAZEVN010000052.1, from coordinate 11,863 downwards.
GCCCGGAACAGGCCGCACGCCCGGACGACCACGATGATGACGATCAGATAGAGCACCGGCGGGTGCTCGGCGGCCCGGGACAGCAGCCAGGCCGAGGCGCCCATCAGCGTGACGGCGGCGAGCGAGGTCATGAAGTGCAGGAACAGGCCGGTGCCGAAAAGTATGCGCGACCGCGGCACTTCCCTGAAGACCCCGCGGGTCAGCTCAAGCGTGGGGTTCATCGGACGACCTCCGCAGTCTGATCGGAGGGATCGTCGGCTGTCGTGGAATCCGACACAGAGTCCGGTTCCTCGACCGACGGCGCCGGCGGGACCAGGTCGATCACCCGGTCGGCGGCCGCGAGCACGGCGGGGCGATGGGTGACGACAAGGGCGCCGGCACCGCTGCGGCGTACGCCGGCGATGACGGCCGCCTCGGTGTCGCTGTCGAGTCCGGCGGTGGGCTCGTCGAGGACGAGGAGACGGGCCCCGGCGTCGATGCGCAGGAGCGCGCGGGCCATCGCGATGCGGCGGATCTCGCCGGCGGACAGGTTTTCGCCTGCGTCGTCGACGATCCGATCGGGAGCGAGATCGGGGGCGCCGGCGCGCAGCAGGGCGTCGGCGATCGCGGCCGGCGAGGCCTCCGGATTGCCGAGCGCCACGTTGTCGGCGATGGTGCCGGAGATGAGCCCGGGCTCCTGGGCGACCCACGCGAGCTGGGCACGCCAGGAATCGATGTCGAGCTCGAACAGCTGGCGATCACTCACCGAGATGCTACCTTCGGTCGGGAACTGGAAGCCCATCAGCAGGGCGAGCGCCGTCGACTTGCCGCAGCCCGAGGGGCCGGCGAGGGCGACGACCTCACCGGGGCGTACCTCCGCGGAGAGGTCCGCCAGCGCCGGAACCTTCGCGTCGGGATAGGTGAACCCGACCCGGTCGAACGTGATCGTGGCGTCGGCGAGCGCGGGGGCCGGGACGGTGCCGGGCTTGCCGCCGGCCGCCTCGATCACGGCGAAGGCGTCATCGGCCGCAGCGATGCCGTCGATGGAGTCGTGGTAGTGCAGGCCGACCTGGCGGACCGGGAGATAGACCTCCGGCACCAGGATGAGCACGAACAGGCCAGTCAGCAGGTCCATCTTCTGGTCCACGATCAGCAGGCCGACAGGAACGGCGACGAGCGCGACGGAATAGGTGGCCAACAGCTCCAGGGCGAACCCCGACAGGAACGTCACCCGCAGTGTGGACATCGTCTCGGACCGGTGCTTCTTCTCGGTCTTGTCCAGGCCGATGGTCTGGTTCCTGGCCCGCCCGAACGCCTGGAGTGTCGGCAGTCCGGTGACCAGATCGGCGAAGTGGTTGGCCAGGCGGCGCTGCGTACGCCAGCTCTTCGCCATCTTCGCCTTCGTCGCCAGCCCGATGAGCACCATGAACAGCGGGATCAACGGCAGCGTGATCGCGACGATCATCGCCGACAACACGTTCTGGGTGAGGATGGCGACCCCGACGATGAGGGGAACGGTCAGGGCCAGCGCGAGCTGGGGCAGGTAGCGCGAGAAATAGCCGTCGAGGGCATCCAGGCCGTGACTGAGCAGGGCGATGAGGGAGCCGGTGGACGTCTGAGTACGCCCCGGGGCACGCAGCCGGGCATTGATGATGTCGGCCCGCAGCTGTGACTTCACCGCGGCGGCGGAGCGATGGGCCAGCCAGGAGTTGAACCACGCCAGGGCGGCGCGGCCGACGATGACGAGGGCGAGCAGGCCCAGAGCCGGGAGCAGCCCGCCGAACGCCAGGCCGTCGAGTGAACGCGTCTCGAACACTCCCGCGATCAAACGCGACAACAGCCACGCCTGGCACACGACCAGGGTGGCTGTTGCGCTTCCGACGGCGACCCCGGCGACCAGATAACTTCTGGTCGCCCGGGCCCTCGTCAACAGACGATGATCAATCGCTCCTGCCATGTCCGAGAGTCTGCCTCACCGGTGGGAATCGGCTCGGCTGCTGGACTCCCGGTGGGGCATCAATGAGCTCCCTCCACCGCGGCCGGGATCTGTTCGGCGCTGATGCGCTTGCGGAACACCCAGAAGGTCCAGGCCTGATAGCCCAGCACGAGCGGCAGGAAGATCGCTGTCGCGACGGTCATGATCGTCAGGGTGTAGGACGTGGAGGCGGCGTCCGCGATCGACAGGTGATTGGCCGGGTCGAGCGCCTTGACGACGTTGGGAACCATGCCCACGAAGATGCCGGAGACCATGGTCAGGATGCCGACCACGGTGCCGGTGAAGGCCCAGCCCTCGCGGTCGCGCGAGTTCATGAACCAGGCGAACGCCACCCCGGCGATCGAGACGAGTGCGATGACGATGCTCAGCGCACCCTGGCCATAGGCGAGCGCCATCCACAGCGTGAAGGCGGTCACCAGCACCATCGCCGCGATGCCGACCTTGGCAGCCAGCGCCCGGGACCGCTCATGGATCTCACCGCGGGTCTTGAGAGAGATGAAGATCGCGCCGTGGAAGACGAAGAGGGCGATGAAGGTCAGCCCGCCGAGCAGTGCGAAGGGGTTGAACAGACCGATGAAGTTGGCGAACGTGCCCTCGATGACCCAGTTGTTGTCGTTGCGGGTGACCGGCAGGCCGCGGACGAAGTTGGCGAAGCCGACACCCAGCACCAGCGGCACGACGAACGAGCCGAAGATGATGAACCGGTCGAACAGCGAGCGCCAGGAGTCCAGGTCGCGCTTGTGGCGATATTCGAAGGACACCCCTCGCAGGATCAGCCCGAGCAGGACCAGGAGCAGGGGGACATAGAGGCCGGAGAAGATCGTGGCGTACCACTCCGGGAATGCCGCGAACATCGCGCCACCGGCCGTCAGGAGCCACACCTCGTTGCCGTCCCAGACCGGGCCGATCGTGTTGATCATGACGCGACGGTCTTTGTCGGTCTTGCCGAGGATCGGCAGCAGCATGCCGACTCCGAAGTCGAAGCCCTCCAGGACGAAGAAGCCCACCCAGAGGATGGCGATCGCCAGGAACCAGATTTCAGCGAGAGTCATCGGTCTTTGTCCTCACTCGTCTCAGTACGCGAAGGTCAGGGGAGCGTCATCGTCCTCGATGACCTTCGGTTCCTCGACGTGCTTGGGCAGGCCGAGCTTGATGTAGTGCAGCATCAGCTTGACCTCGATCACGGCGAGGATGCCATAGACCAGGGTGTAACCGATGAGGGATGCGAGCACTGTGCCCGCGGTGACGCCCGGTGAGACACCGGTCTGGGTGGGCATCAGCCCGAACACCAGCCAGGGTTGGCGGCCCATCTCGGTGAAGATCCAGCCGAACGAGTTGCCGAAGAGCGGGGCCAGCGGCAGCGCAACCATGAGCCACGGCCAGAGCTTGCCGCGGGGGAGCCGCTCGCCACGGGTGGTCCAGAGGATCCACGCACCGATCGCCATCGCGATCATGCCGAGGGTGATCATGATCCGGAAGGACCAGTAGGTCACGATGATGTTCGGGTGATAGCCGTTCTCGACGAAGTGATCGGCCACCTCATCGCCATACATCTCCCGCATCTTGGGCGTCAGCGTCTGCTGATATTCGGCCTCCAGCGGTCGGATGCCCGGCACCGGCTCGGTGAAGTTGCCATAGGACAGGAACGACAGCAGGCCCGGGAGATGGATCGCGAAGACCTCTTCGTTGGCCTCCCGGTTGCCGATCGTCAGGATCGAGAAGTCGGTCGTCGACTCGAACGCTCCCTCGGCGGACGCCATCTTCATCGGCTGTTTTTCATACATCGCCTTGCCCTGGAAGTCACCGGTCAGCATGACGGCCATGCCGGCGATGATGAGGATGACGGCTCCGAACTTGGTGGCGAACCGGTGCGGGATGACGTCGTGATCGTGATCGGCGACGTGCTGCGTGGCCTCGACATCGTTGATGTGGGCGTTGGCCGGTCGGGTCTTGTTGAGGCGCCACAGGTGATAGCCGGAAACCGCAGCGATGAACGACGAGGCCACGAGCCACGCCGCCGCCATCTGGTGGGGGAAGGTGGCCAGGAAGACCTTGTTGGTGAGCACGGCCACAAAGTCGGTGAGTTCGGCGCGGTGGGTGACAGCGTTGTATTCGTAGCCGACGGGGTTCTGCATGAACGAGTTGGCGGCCAGGATGAAGACCGCCGACAGGTTGGTGCCGATGGCGACCAGCCAGATCGTCATGAGGTGGAGCTTCTTGTTGAGGCGATCCCAGCCGAAGATCCACAGGCCGAGGAACGTCGACTCCATGAAGAACGCGAGGAGTGCCTCAAGCGCCAGCGGAGCCCCGAAGATGTCACCGACGAAGCGCGAATATTCGGACCAGTTCATGCCGAACTGGAATTCCTGCACGATGCCGGTCACCAGGCCCATGGCGAAGTTGATCAGGAACAACTTGCCATAGAACTTGGTCAGCCGCAGGTAGTTCTGGTTGCCGGTCCGCACCCAGAGGGTCTGCAGGATCGCCACCAGCCACGACAGGGCCAGCGTGATCGGAACAAACAGGAAGTGATAGACGGTGGTAACGCCGAATTGCCACCGTGCGATTGTCTCCGCGCTCATGGCCGACAACGTACTACTCGCTGTAGTGGATAGATACACCCCTGACGCATTGTGATCCGATGGAAACGGGACACTTTATCGATCCCCCGAGCAGTTCCGATCCGACACGCCTAACATGACCCCATGGCAGTTCTGGGCGAGCTGGAGAGCAGGGTGATGGATGTCCTGTGGCGCGTCCGCGAGCCCTCCTCGGTCCGCGACGTCCACACCGAGCTCGCCATCCACCGCGACCTTGCGTACACGACCGTTATGACCGTGCTCGACCGGCTCGCGAAGAAGAGCCTTGTTTCCCGCGTGCGTCAGGGGCGCCAGTGGCTCTATTCGCCGGCCCAGTCGCGCGTTGATCTCATGGCCGATGAGGTCATCGATCTGGTCGGCAACGACCCGGGCGTACGTGAGGCAGTGCTGGGCGAGGTGTTGCGCAGGCTTCCCGTGTCGGAGCGGCGTGGCCTCCTTCGGCGCCTGACCCCGCGGGCCGCGAGCTGATCAGCAGCCGCTCCAGCTGACCGGACGGTTGGCGTTGTCGACGCTGATGGCTCCGACTCGGTTTCCCTCCCAGATGGTGAATGTCACCCGTTCGGGGGACCCGACAGACAGGGTCGGGAGACCGCTGGGGTTGTCAATGCCGGGCGTCAGCCGCGGATAGAGGCGCTCCAACTGGGCCCTCGTCATGCCCACGCGAGCGCCCGATTGGGTACGCCAGCGCGGGTCCTTGAACAGCAATCCCGCAACGCGACCGTTCTCGACCGCGATGATGAGTTGCCGACCTGCGAGTCCCGGCGTCGGCTGATAGGGACTGCAACCCTGGTTGCTGCGCTCGAGATAGCCGGCGGCCACAGCCTGTTGAACGCTCATGCCGATCCGCAGGTCGCCGATGCCACTGGTGGTGATGACTTGCTTCTCGAGGAGTTCCCCGGCCACGAGCGGCCCGCAAGGGAACGCTCCGGGCATCCGATCGAGTTCGCGAATCGGGGCACCCGCGTTGACCAGGTCATAGCAGTCGCCGCCGTGGCTCATGCGAGCGACAATCCGCCAGTTGTTCTGGTCCCGCTTGAGCACCAACGAACCCGCGGGGCTGGAGCCGGTGTCCTTGAACTCTCCGGTGATCAGCAGCCACTGCTTGTCCGCGGTGCACTGCTGGCGTTCCATTCTGGCGTTGGGGTCGTTGGCAAGCCGGCGGACCGCCTCGAGGCTGAGCGAACAGCCGGACAGTTCGAAGCGCTTGCGCATGGCGTCGGCGACGATGCGTCCCGCCGCCTTGTCGGCCCAGGTGGCCTCGACCTCGCCGGCGACCGCCTCCTGGTGTTCCTTGCCACAGCCGGCCAGCGGCGCGATCGCCGATTCGGCGGCCGCTGGGAAGCCCGGGAACTGGTGGAGTTCCTTCGACGTGTCCCGGAATTCCGGCTGCCAATAGATGTTGCGGAACAGGTTGTCGGTGTCGGCGGAGGCGTCGCGGCAGGTTGCGGTCCAGGCTCCGAGCGCCTGCGGCCGGCCGAGGAGTTGCAGCGAACCCTTCGTGGGCCCGAGCGCGAGCGTGGACGTGAATTCGGCGGCGTAATGGCTCGCGTCCCAGACCCGCAATGCGGTCCCGAGCTTGGCTCCGAGGTGATGGGACCATCGGAAGGCCTGTTCCGCCCGGCGTCCGGCGACCCCGCCCTTGGCGATTTCGGCGAGCTTGGCCTTCTCGACGGCGCCGGCGACGGTGTCGCTGTCGGTGCAGGACTTCAGGATCGTGAGCGCTTCTTTGCCGAGCGCCACGGCGTCCAGCTCGCGCGACTGCAGGAGCCGTTCGCCACCGCAGTCGAACAGCGTCTGGACGAGCGCATTCGCGACGGGGGATTCGAACGCCTTCACGTCGCCGCCGAACTCGTCAGCGAGTGCAGCCATAATGTCGACGGCCACGGTGGAGGCGTCGATGCGGCTCTCGAACTCGAAGGGGTGCATCCCGGGTGTGGCGGGCCGGCTGACCCCGACGGCCTGCGGGTGGCTCGCCGTGAGCACCATGCCGCGGTCGTTGGACAGCACCCGGGCGGCGGTCTGGGTGATGATGCCACCGGGGCTGTAGTCCGTCTCGCCCTGCCACTGCCAGGCGAACGGTTCGCCCTGCGTGACGACCAGCCGCTGGGCGAACCGACGGTTGCTCACGGCACGCAGGGTGATGCGTTCGTCCTTGTCCGGGTCGAGGCAGGTGCGCAGCGGCATGGCCGGCTGGTCCTGATCGGGAAGGGCTACCCCGCTCACCCAGTCGGCCGGAGAGTCGCCGTGCGGGACGGTGCAGTCAAGGGCGCCCGCGCGGGTGCCCGTCACCTCGCCCCCCACTTGCGTCACGGTGGGCGCGATCGAGGTCAGCCACGTCCAGACAGAGAACTCACGGAGTTCTGCGGTGAGCCTGCCATCAGCAACGGTGAACTCCTGATCGGACACCGACCACACCTTGAGTTCGTCGTTCCACTTGGCCAGGGTGAGCGACTCGGCTTCGTCCGCAGACTGGTCGGCAGGCAGGTCCCACGTCACGGTCACAGCCGCTCCGAGGGGCTGGCCATGATCGAGCCGAACCGGCTGGCCGATCCGTTCGGGACCGAAGCCGCTGTCGAACTCTCCGCCGGCGCGGCCCAGCGCAAGCGTGGCCTTGTCGTCGGCCCCGATCGCCTGCGGGGGAATGGCGACCCGAACGTCGTCCCCGGCGTACTCGCCGCCCGACGCCGAAATCCGCTGGGCCCGGCCCATCGCGGGGAACAGGTCCTCCGGAACGTCCGCAGTTCCGCCCGGGACCAACCCGCCAGGCACCAACCCACTCGGCAGGAGGCCGCATGATGCCAGCAGGACCGCCAGCGTGGTCACCATGGCTGCCATCGCCAACCGACGTCGCATCAAATCCCCCCGAAATGTGCGCCCTTTCGACGGGACCCTACCTGTCCCGCGCCGGTCAGCTCACCGGTGCGCTGAACTGGGACTGATAGAGCCGGGCGTACGCCCCTTCGGCGGCGAGCAGCTCGCTGTGGGTGCCCTGCTCGACGATGCGCCCGGCCTCCATGACGAGGATGACGTCGGCATCGCGGATGGTCGACAACCGGTGGGCGATCACGAACGAGGTGCGGTCCTGGCGGAGGGCCGACATGGCGTGCTGGACCAGAGCCTCGGTGCGGGTGTCAACCGACGACGTCGCCTCGTCGAGGATCAGCAGCGCGGGATCGGAGAGGAAGGCCCGGGCGATCGTGATCAGCTGCTTCTCGCCGGCGGAGATGTTGGAGCCCTCCTCGTCGATGACGGTGTCATAGCCATCGGGCAGCTGGTGCACGAACCGATCGACATAGGTCGCCCGGGCGGCGGCGAGGATCTCGTCCTCGGTGGCATCGGGCCGGCCGTATGCGATGTTGTCGCGGATCGTCCCGCCGAACAGCCAGGTGTCCTGGAGCACCATGCCGATGTTGGATCGCAACGATCGACGCGGGACGGTCGAGATGTCCACGCCGTCAAGGGTGATCCGGCCGCCGTCGAGCTCATAGAACCGCATGACCAGGTTGACCAGCGTCGTCTTGCCCGCGCCGGTCGGCCCGACGATCGCGACCGTCTGGCCGGGACGCACGTCGAGGGAGAGATCGGTGATGAGGGGCTTGGTCGGGTCGTACGCGAAGTCGACCGACTCGAACCGGACATGGCCCTTCGTCTGGTTGGTCTCGGCGAGGCCCTCCATGACCTGCTCTTCCTCGTCCAGCACCTCGAACACACGCTCGGCCGACGCCACTCCCGACTGGAGGAGGTTGGCCATCGACGCCACCTGGGTCAGGGGTTGGGTGAACTGGCGCGAATACTGGATGAACGCCTGCACGTCGCCGACCGTCATGGCCCCGCTGAGGATCCGCAGCGCGCCGAGGACCGCGATGGCCACATAGTTCAGGTTTCCGATGAACATCATCGCCGGCATGATGATGCCGCTGACGAACTGGGACCCGAACGACGCCTTGTAGAGCTCGGAGTTGCGATCGTCGAAAACCTGCTCGACCTCGCGCTGGCGGCCGAAGACCTTCACCAGCGCATGCCCCGTGAAGGCCTCCTCGATGTGGGCATTGAGCTCGCCGGTGGACTTCCAGGTCTGGGCGAACAGGACCTGCGACCGCTTGCCGATCGCCACGGTCACGGCCATCGAGATCGGGATCGAGATCAGCGCGACGAGGGTCAGCACGGGCGAGATCAGGGTCATCATCAGCAACACGCCGATGAGGGTCAGCAGCGAGTTGATCAGCTGGGTGAGTGTCTGCTGCATGCTCTGCGAGACATTGTCGATGTCGTTGGTCACGCGACTGAGCAGCTCACCGCGCGGCTGGTTGTCGAAATAGCGCAGGGGCAGGCGGTTCAGCTTGGCCTGCACGTCGCGGCGCATCCGATAGACGGTCCGCTGGACGACATCGTTGAGCAGGTAGGCCTGCAGCCAGACCATCGCCGCCGAGAAGACATAGAGCGCCAGCGCGCCGACGAGGATCCAGCCGAGCCGCTCGAAGTCGATGCCGACGCCGGGCTGGGCATTCGAATTCGCGAGCAGGTCGGCCAGGGTGTTGTCGCCTCGGGCCCGCAGGCCCTCGACGATCTGCCCCTTCGACGCGCCGGGGGCCATCTGGGCCATCATCGTGCCGAGTACGCCGTCGAACACCACGTCGGTGCCCCAGCCCAGGACCTTCGGCCCGAGGACGCCGAGCGTCACGCCGAACGTGGCGAGGAAGAGGACGAAGATCACGATCGATCGTTCGGGGGCGAGCCGGCCGATGAGGCGCTTCAGGGACGGGCCGAAGTTGATGGCCTTCTCCACGGGCTTGGGCCCATGCGGCCCACCCATCTGGGGACCGGTCGGCCGGTGCTTGGGTCGCTCGGCGGACTTGCGCTGTTCGGTGGGGGCGCTCATGCTGCTTCCTCCGCGGTGAGCTGGGAGTCGACGATCTCGGCATAGGTCGGGCAGGACTCGAGCAACTCGGTGTGTTGCCCCATGCCGACGATGCGGCCGTGCTCGAGGACGATGATCTGGTCGGCGTTGCGGATCGTCGCGACCCGCTGGGCCACGACGATGACCGACGCCTCACGCGTGACCGGCCCGAGCGCGGCGCGCAGGCGGGAGTCGGTCGCCACATCGAGCGCCGAGAACGAGTCGTCGAACAGGAAGACCTGGGGCTTCTTCACCAGCGCGCGGGCGATCGACAGCCGCTGGCGCTGGCCGCCCGAGACGTTGGTGCCGCCCTGGCTGATCGAGGCGTCGAGACCACCGGCCATCTCGCGCACGAAGTCCTCGGCCTGGGCGATGCGCAGCGCCTCCCAGAGCTCGTCGTCGGTCGCGTCCGGCTTGCCATAGCGCAGATTGGACGCGACCGTGCCGGAGAAGAGGAACGGTTTCTGGGGCACGAGACCGATCCGGGCCCACAGGGCATCGGGGTCGTAGTCACGCACGTCGACCCCGTCGATCAGCACCGCACCGGCCGTGGCGTCGAACAACCGCGGGATCAGGTTGAGCAGCGTGGTCTTGCCGGCGCCGGTGGAGCCGATGATCGCCGTCGTGCGCCCCGGTTCGGCGACGAAGGCGATGTCATGCAGCACCGGTTCGTCCGCGCCGGGGTAGGTGAACCCCAGCCCGGTGAACTCGACGCGACCCAACGACTCGGCCGGGCGTACCCCTTGAGCCGGAGGCGCCACCGACGATTCCGTGTCGAGCACCTCGGAGATGCGCTCGGCGCTCACGGCCGCCCGCGGGGCCATGAACAACATGAACGAGGCCATCATCACGGCCATGAGGATCTGGATGAGGTACGCAATGAAGGCGGTCAGCTGGCCTACCATCAGGTCACCGGACGCGATGCGCTGGCCGCCGAACCAGACGACGGCCACGGACGAGATGTTCATGATGAACATGACCGTGGGAAACATCAGGGCCATGTGGCGGCCGACCGACGTGGTCGTGGCGGTCAACTCGCCGTTGGCGACATCGAATCGCGCTGCCTCGCGCTCCTCGCGCGTGAACGCCCGGACCACGCGGATGCCGGTGATCTGTTCGCGGAGGACGCGGTTGAGGGTATCGATGCGGGTCTGCATCGTGCGGAACAGGGGCGCCATGCGGGTCACGAGCAACACCATGAAGGCACCGAGAATGGGGACGATGACGGCCAGCAGGAGGGTCAGTCCCGGATCCTCGCGCAGGGCCATCACGACGCCGCCGACCATGGTGATCGGGGCGGCCACGACCATGGTGCAGGTCATCACCACGAGCATCTGGATCTGTTGCACGTCGTTGGTATTCCGCGTGATCAGGCTGGGTGCCCCGAACGAGTTGAGCTCGCGCGACGAGAAGGAGAGCACGCGCCCGAAGAGGGCGGCCCGCACGTCACGCCCGAACCCCATGGCGGCGAGCGCTCCGGCTCGGACCGCCAGGATCGCGCACACGACCTGGATGAGCGTGACAGCCAGCATGATCCCGCCGGTGCGCCAGATCTGGTCGAGATCGCCGCGGGACACACCCTGGTCGATGATCTCGGCGTTGAGGCTGGGCAGCCAGAGGGACGCGAGGGTGCCGATGGTCTGCAGGATGACGACGGCAATGAGCAGGCCCGAATAGGGCTTGAGATAACGGGTGGTCAGGCGGAGCAGCATGGTCCGGTCTCCTGGAGGTGAACGGAGTCCGATTCCCCGGCGAGGGCGCCATGGAGGAACAGGTCGACGAGTATGGCCGGATCAGTGACCAGCCGGTCGGAGAGCAAGGGGTGGGCGCTCGCAAAAGCCATCGACCGCAGCAGGGAGGCTGTTTCGGTGACGCCGAGGCGGAGTCGGTGGGCATCCGGGGCGAGTACGCCCGCGACGGCCTCGTTCAGCCGATTCATGTGGTCGGCGTGTTGGTGATGTGACTTCGACGGATGTCGATGGCCGGACTCGCCCCCGGCATGCAGGGCTGCCATGAGGACCGAGATCTCGGCGACTCGGGCGTGCCAGAGTTCGATGACCCGGCGGACGCGCAGGGTGAACGGCTCCTGCGCCGGGATTTTGGCGAGGGCCTCGATGGTCGGGTCCGGGTCCATCACGTGCTCGATGACCGCATCGATGATGTCGTCCTTGGTCTCGAAGACCCGGAACAGCGTGCCCTCGGCGACTCCCGCGGCCCGCGCGATCTCCGCGGTGCTGACTGTCAGTCCCCTCGCGCGCAACAGTGGCAGGGTCGCCTTGACGATCGTGCGCCGGCGTTCGTCCGGGGGCAGGGCAGGGGCGCGTGGAGACACTCGGCAAGGGTAAGTGAGTGAGCGCTCACTCGCAAGTCGCGCCCGGGGGCTGTCGGGGG